>OMXO01000039.1 GCA_900315035.1 uncultured Prevotella sp. | reverse complement strand
CCAAATTCTTTTTTGTTGTCATAATCTTTATTTTTTAAAATGTTTCTAAATGTTTTCTGATGCAAAGTTATGACGGTTTTCAGCACGTTCCAAGTTTTTTCTGAGTTTTCGGATGAAGTTGTGGTAACAGATGGGGGGAAATTGTAACAAATAGCCGCGGGTTTGACATAGTTGTCGCATTTAAAGGTAAAAAAGTAAAAAGGTAAAAGCGAAAACGAAGGCTGGGGTTTAAAAAAACATAATAAATTTGGGCATTCGTGGAGATTGCATTATCTTTGTAGTCTCAAAAATAGAATATTAACGTATATGAAACTATTTCAAAGTTCGGTTTTTCGCGCTGTCAGCGCTATCGCTATAGGTATCCTGTTGATTAAGTATCCTGATAACACGGTGACGTGGATGACTGTTGCTATCGGTATACTCTTCTTGCTGTCGGGCATCATCTCTGTGATTGTCTATGTGAACGCATGCAGGAACGTATCGGAATATAAGATTACGGATGCCGAGGGGCGCGTGGTGGCTGGCGACAAGCCTACCTTCCCGATTGTAGGCGTGGGCAGTCTGATACTGGGAGCGATGCTGGCGCTGACTCCCAACGTGTTTATCACGGCACTGATGTATATTATCGGCGGCATCCTGATATTAGGAGCCATCAACCAGTATATGAACCTGGTACACAACAGGAAATACGGTAAGATAGGCTTCGGCTACTGGGTGTTCCCCTCCGTGATTCTGCTGATAGGTCTCTACGTCATCATCAAGCCGATGGCACCTGCCAGTATGGCGATGCTCGTATTGGGCTGGTGCTCGCTGCTCTATGGTGTGACAGAGCTCATCAACTCGCTGAAATTCCACGCTGACAGGCGGAAGTTCAGAGAAGCCCAGGAGATACCTGTGGCAGAGGAGGTCGTTGAGGAGCAAGCGGCCGAGGAGGTCAAGGAAGAAGGACCCGCTGATAATACGCTGCCTTCTGTTCCAACTTCATCGGATAAGCTCTAGAGCTGCTGGGCATACGATAGAGGCGGAGTTGCCGATCGTCGAGCACAAACGCCACTGACTCACCAACTTTAGGAGGTTCAACTCCAAACTGGCGACAGGCAATCTCTGTGGCCAGTTGGCCTGCCGTGACTACACGCTCGCAACGGGGGAGGCTGCGCAACATCTGGTGGAGATCGGTCTCCTCGACAATCTCGAGGTCTTTGTCGGAGGCCGTCCCCGTGGTGCGGCGGATGCGGGTAGCGGTATCGAAGAGGGCAATGCCCTGAGACTGCAGGAAGGGAACCAGCAGGTCGAGCCTGAAACGCTTATGGGCTGCATCGACAAAGTGGTCTTTGTCGTGGAAGAACAGCAGTCCGACGATGCGCCACATGTCATTGATGAAGTTCGGGTAATAGAACGCCATCGACCAGCGCTTCTCCGACGGAGGAAAAGTGCCAAGCATGAGCAGCCTGGCACCTTCGGGGAGAAACGGGGTGAAAGGATGGACCTCGATCACTTCTTCATCTCCTCTCGCACTTCCTCTGAGAATCCCTGGATATAGGTTCTCAGGATATCGATGCCGCGCTTGTTCTCGCGCCCCCAAGGAATCACGAGGTCGGCAAACTTCTTGGTGGGCTCGATAAACTGCTCGTGCATGGGTTTCACGTCGTTCTCG
This sequence comes from uncultured Prevotella sp., assembly GCA_900315035.1. Taxonomy (GTDB): domain Bacteria; phylum Bacteroidota; class Bacteroidia; order Bacteroidales; family Bacteroidaceae; genus Prevotella. The sequence continues at coordinate 27,918 of OMXO01000039.1, read as the reverse complement.
TAGTGGTCGAGCACCATCTCGACGGTACGTCCGCGCTCCACCACATCGCGACGGATGTTACGGATGAGTCGCACGTCGCTGTCGGTATCCACATAGATCTTCAGGTCCATCATGTCGCGCAGTTTCTTGTAGTGGAGCGTCATGATTCCCTCAAGGATAATCACGGGCTTAGGATCGACATGAACCGTCTCTGGCAGGCGATTGGAGATCACATATGAATAGGTAGGCTGCTCGATAGCCTCACCGTTCTTCAGTCTTTTGATATGATCGGTCAGGAGTTTCCAGTCGAAGGCATCAGGGTGGTCAAAGTTAATCTGTTTCCGCTCCTCGGGTGTCAGGTCTGAGGTGTCGTTGTAATACGAGTCTAAAGGTATGATGGCTGCACAGTGTGGCGGCAGCGCTTTGGCAATACGCTTCACGACGGTGGTCTTGCCCGAACCCGAACCGCCAGCGATTCCGATGATAATCATTGGTATTTACTTTTTGAGATAAACAATTGTAGGCAGATGATCGCTGAACCCATTGAGCCAGCGGCCACCGGCATGCGTACGCAGGGTGGTGCCCCGATACTGGCCGTCCTGCTGGATCATATAGTCACGGCGGAACACCTCGCAGGTTTGATAGCCCAAGCCACCTTGCTTGGGATTGATCAGTGATGACGACAGGATAATCTGGTCGAAGAGATTCCACGCTCCCTGGAAACTCAAGGTGCCCACACCCGAGGCCAGCACGTTCCAGAACGGGTTAAAGAGGTCGGTCGGCCCTACTTCGTGCTGCCAGCGCTTCGCTCCCAGATACTGAGCCATCGAGGCATCCTGCGGATCATCGTTCATATCGCCCATGATCAGCAGTTTCACCTGCGGATCATCCTTGAGCAGCGAGTCCTTCACCACCTTCAGCTGGCGCCCACCCTCTTCGCGGTAATAGGCAGAGGCTCCGCGCGATGGCAGATGACAGACGACGATCGTCACGTGCTCATCAGCCAAGGTGCCGCTAACGACCAGGAATCCGCGCGAGGCTCTCATGGAATCCTGAGGTAATCTATATATATAAGGTACGAGCGCGACGTTACGGACGGCGAAAAGAGCCGGATCATACAACAAAGCACAATCGATACCTCGCTGATCGGGACCTTCGACATGTACGAACTGGAAATTCCTGGCTTTCAAGGGAGCCTCGTTACACAGATCAGTGAGGCACTTGGCATTCTCGACCTCAGCCACACCTATGGCCGCACAGCCTGCCAACTGTTTATCAGAACCCATCTCAGACAGCACTCGCGCCATGTTGTGCAACTTGTTGACATACTTCTCGCTGGTCCACTGATAAGTGCCATCAGGCAAGAACTCATAGTCGTTCTTACCCGCATCGTGACACGTATCAAAGAGATTTTCGAGATTATAGAAGCCGACGGCATAGGTGCTGCCCTTCAGAGCGGGACGGACTGCGCAGAGACTGTAAGTAAGCAGCAGACATGACACCAGAAACAGGATTCTCTTCATAAATAGTTGTTTTATGAGTGCAAATATACCACAAAAATCCGAGCACACAAAGAAAAAGCAGCAAAAAATTTGCGGATTACAAAAAAAATTCGTACCTTTGCACCCGCTTTATGCGAAATCAGTAATTATACAATTAATATTTAAACTCAAAATGAAAAAAGGTATTCATCCAGAAAACTATCGCCCCGTCGTATTCAAGGATATGTCCAACGGCGATATGTTCCTTACGAAATCTACCGCAAAGACCAATGACACCTCACCCGTTCTACACTGGTAAGAGCAAGCTCGTTGACACCGCAGGTCGTGTCGATAAGTTCATGAGCCGCTACGGTAAGGCTGCGAAGAAGTAAGATAATAACCGCAAGATTTATAGAAGATGCGTTCACGGTAGTTGCATATGCCTGGACGCATCTTTTATTTTTAGTAAAAAAAGTGAAAACATGGTTGGTTTCACTTTTTTTTTGTATCTTTGCGCCAAAACAACTTAACTCATTTATAATTAAAGAATGAAAACCATTTACGAGTTTACTGTCAAAGACAGAAAAGGCAAGGACGTATCCCTGAAAGAATACGCCAATGAGGTGTTGCTGATTGTGAACACAGCAACCAAGTGTGGATTTACCCCTCAATATGACGAGCTCGAGGCACTTTACAAGAAGTACCACGCTCAGGGTTTCGAGATTCTCGACTTCCCTTGCAACCAGTTTGGTCAGCAGGCCCCTGGTACTGACGAGAGCATCCATGAGTTCTGCAAGCTGAACTTCGGCACAGAGTTCCCCCGTTTCAAGAAGATCAAGGTGAATGGAGAGGATGCCGACCCTCTATACAAGTTCTTGCAGGAACAGAAAGGCTTTGCAGGCTGGGACATGAGCCACAAGATTGCGCCGATTCTCGACGATATGCTGTCGAAAGAGGATCCCGACTATAAGCAGAAACCCGACATCAAGTGGAACTTCACCAAGTTCCTGATCAACAAGAAGGGACAGGTCGTCGCTCGTTTCGAGCCTACTGAGAGCATTGACAATATCGCTAAACAGATAGAAGCACTCCTTTGATTGAACATTTCTATCATGGAAAGAACAAAATGTCTGATTATTGGCAGCGGGCCCGCAGGGTACACCGCTGCCATTTACGCTAGCCGCGCTAATCTCAACCCCATCGAGTACAGCGGCATGCAACCTGGCGGTCAGCTCACGCAGACCACCGAAGTAGAGAACTTTCCCGGCTATCCTCAGGGAGTAGATGGTAACCAGATGATGATGGACCTGCTCGAACAGGCCCAGCGGTTTGGTACAGACGTGCGTATGGGCACAATCGATAAGGTGGACTTCTCGAAGGCACCTTATGTCTGCACAGCCGACGACGGTACGGAGATAGCAGCCGACACCGTTATCATTGCCACAGGAGCCTCGGCCAAGTACCTGGGCCTCGACGATGAGCGCAAATACAACGGTCAGGGCGTATCGGCCTGTGCCACCTGCGACGGTTTCTTCTATCGTAAGAAGACGGTAGCCGTTGTTGGCGGCGGCGACACTGCCTGTGAGGATGCCCTCTACCTCTCAGGTCTCGCCAAGAAAGTATATCTGATTGTTCGCAAGCCATTCCTGCGCGCCTCACAGGTGATGCAACAGCGTGTGAAGGAGCGCGAGAACATCGAGATTCTCTTTGAGCACAACACGATAGGCCTGTTTGGCGAAAACGGCGTGGAAGGCGCCCATCTCGTCAAGCGCAAGGGCGAACCCGACGAAGAGCTCGTAGATATCGCTATCGACGGCTTCTTCCTCGCTATCGGCCATAAGCCCAATACAGACATCTTCAAGGACTGGCTCGAGATGGACGAAGTAGGCTATCTTAAAAAGATCGACGGAACACCCAAGACAAAGATTCCAGGCGTGTTTGTAGCAGGCGACTGTGCCGACCCTGTATATCGTCAGGCGATCTCTGCTGCAGGCTCAGGCTGCCAGGCTGCCATCGAGGCTGAAAGATTCCTGCTGAACAGTTGATGGTTTAAACAACATACTGGATAAAAAAAGTAAAAGGCTCGTTTCACAACGAGCCTTTTACTTACTTAAAAAACTAAATTAATCAACCATAAACCTTAACCATTAAAATCTTTTTCTGGTGCAAAGATACGGCAACATTTCGAAACCACTGTTGAAACTACATTAATTAATGTTTAAAATGTGTGATTTCACGAAAATTGCACATAAAATCACGGATTTTAAACAAAAATCGACTAAAAAACGCATTTTTCTGCTCGATTTCTTGCAAGTTTCTGGAAAAAAAACTAAATTTGCACGCAAATTAAACAACCATAAATGAATACAAGCCTGCTATTAATTGTCACGATTTCGATACTTTTGACCCTTTTATTGGTCATCGGACGTGTCGTTTACCTGCAGAGCAAGTCAGTTCGGCAGCGTTTAAGGATGAGTGCGGTCTTCACCAACATCACCCACGAACTGCTGACGCCCCTTACCGTAATCTCTGCCTCCGTTGACAAATTGAGGGATGAAGAGCCACAATACGGTCGTGACTATGACCTCATGCAGATTAATATTCAGCGAATGGTGCGCCTGCTACAGCAAATACTCGAGACCAGCAAGTCGCAGGCAGGGGAACTGAAATTGCTCGTAGCACAAGGCGACGTGATGCGCTATGTGCGCGAAACAGCCCAATATATTGAGCCACTCATCACAAAAAAGAAGATGAAATTCACGATTGAGTGCCATCCGGAAAGTATGATGGGGTGGATAGACACAGACAAACTCGATAAAATCATCTATAATCTTCTATCGAATGCCGCCAAATATTCACACGAGAACGGTGAGGTATCTATTAAGGCCGTGACCAACAAGAACTACGACCACCTTATTATATATGTAAGCGATACAGGCGACGGCATACCCAAAGAGAAAATGAAAAACCTCTTCAGGCGTTTCCAGGATGGTGAGTACCGTCAGCACAAAGCGATAGGCACAGGATTGGGCCTTGCGCTCACCCAAGACCTCGTTTTCCTGCACCGAGGCACCATCAGTTGTGAAAGTGAGGAAGGTAAAGGCACTACCTTTATCATCGACCTCCCCATCAAGAAGGAGGCTTTCACCCCTGATCAGATATACGAAGACCACCAGATCACCTTCGACAGTTCGAAGAACCCCATCATTGACTTCAAGGCAGAGGTTCCCGATGTAAACTATGATGCCAGCGACACTGACAATGCAGAAGACGACCGTTACAAGCTGCTGCTGGTAGAGGACAATGTGGAACTGCTCATGCTCATGCGCCAGCTGTTGATGTCGCAGTACCGCGTCTATATTGCCAAGAATGGTCGTGAAGCGCTCGATATCATTCACCAGAAAGAGCTTGACCTCATCGTGTCGGACGTGATGATGCCTGAGATGGGAGGCTACGAACTGACCAAGGAAGTGAAGGATGACCCTGCCTACAACCACCTGCCCATCATACTTCTTACAGCCCGCACTCAGGAGGAAGACGAGCACAAGGCGCTACTCGTAGGCGCAGACGAGTATCTGCACAAGCCTTTCAGGCTGAAAGACCTCAAGTTGCGCATCGACAATATCATCGAGAACCGCAAACGCGTCAAGGCCGACTTAGAGCGATCGGAAAGCGAGGAGGCACCTGAGCAAGAAAAGCCCAATACCCCCACTCCAGAGGAGCTGTTCCTCAGTAAAGCCCGCCAATACGTCTTCGACCACTTGGAAGACGAGGAATACGACCGCGAGTCACTTGCTGCCGATATGGGATCCAGTTCGTCCACCTTATATAATAAATTGCGCGCCATTACAGGCAAGAATGTATCGACCTTCATCAAAGATATCCGCATGCAGGAGGCCAAGCGCATCGCCATCGAGAACCCAGATATCCGTGTGAGCGACCTTGCCTATCGGGTAGGATTCCGCGATCCGCGTTACTTCTCGACCTGTTTTAAGAAGCAATTCGGCATGCAACCCAGCGAATTTCTCGACAGTCTGCCACATGCATTATAAAAAATCGTACCTATTTGTCAAATTCTTAACCATTCGTTCTTCTTTCTGAATTAAAAAGACTACCTTTGCACACGGATATTACCAATCCTAAACTTTATAATTATGGCTAAACAAAAAAAATTCATCCTCCAAGAGAGTGAGATTCCAACACAGTGGTATAACATTCAGGCAGATATGCCCAATAAACCCATGCCACCAATTCATCCTGTTACCAAAGAGCCGTTGGGCGTCGATGACCTAGCTCACATCTTCCCCCGTGAGTGCTGTGTACAGGAGTTAGATACAGAACATCGTTGGATTGATATCCCTGAGGATGTACTCGAGAAGTATAAATACTATCGTTCTACCCCGTTGGTGCGCGCCTATGCCCTCGAAGAGGCACTCGGCACCCCAGCCCATATCTATTTCAAGAATGAGAGTACCAACCCGTTGGGCTCCCACAAGATCAACTCAGCCCTGCCCCAGTGCTACTACGCCAAGCAGGAAGGCACCACAAACGTTACCACAGAGACGGGTGCAGGCCAGTGGGGCGCTGCCCTCAGCTATGCCGCCAAAATCTATGGTCTCGACTGTGCCGTCTATCAGGTGAAGATCACCATGCAGCAGAAGCCTTATCGCAGCAGCATTATGCGTACGTTTGGTGCCGTCGTAGAGGGTTCCCCCTCGATGTCAACCCGTGCTGGTAAGGATATCCTCACCAAGGATCCCACCCACAGCGGTTCACTGGGAACAGCCATCTCTGAGGCTGTAGAGCTCGCCACGACTACTCCGAACTGTAAATACACCCTGGGCTCTGTGCTCAATCACGTAGGACTCCATCAGACCATCATCGGCCTCGAGGCTGAGAAGCAGATGGAGATGGCTGGCGAATATCCTGATATCGTGATCGGCTGCTTCGGAGGTGGTTCCAACTTCGGCGGTATCTCCTTCCCCTTCATGCGCCACAACCTGCTCGACGGCAAGACCACAGAGTTTATCGCAGCAGAGCCTGACAGTTGTCCGAAGCTGACGCGCGGACAGTTCCGTTACGACTTTGGCGACGAGGCTGGGTACACCCCACTGCTGCCAATGTACACCCTCGGACACAACTTCAAGCCCTCAAACATCCATGCTGGCGGTCTGCGCTACCACGGAGCAGGCATGATTATCTCCCAGCTCATCAAAGACGGACTGATGCATGGTGTCGATATCCCACAGCTCGAAACCTTCGAGGCAGGTATGCTCTTTGCCCGCACAGAGGGTATCATCCCCGCACCTGAGAGCACCCACGCCATCGCAGCCACTATCCGTGAAGCCAAGAAATGCAAGGAGACTGGTGAGGAGAAGGTGATCCTCTTCAACCTCTCAGGTCACGGTCTGATCGACATGCCGTCGTACGAGGCTTACATCAAGGGTGATCTGCAGAACTACACCGTCACAGACGAGATGATTGCAGAGAACCTTGCAGAACTCGATAAACAACAGTAAACCCTGTAGATAAACAACGACCCCAGCACTTTTTCAAGTACTGGGGTCTTCTTCATTTCAACCTATCATAGCCTAATCAATACTAATCTGGCGCGAAACTTTGACTTTCTCTTCAACAATCTTAGGGAGCTCAACGGTAAGAACACCATGCTCGACCTTGGCAGAGATCTCCTCCTTCTTCACGTCATCCGGCAGAATCAGCGTCTGCTCGAACTTTGAGTAAGAGAACTCGCGGCGCAGGTAGCGCACATTCTTGTCTTCCTCCTTCTTCTCACTCTTGCTTTCCATCTTGATGATCAGGTTGCCCTCATCATTGATATGTACATTGAAGTCCTCCTTTTTCATGCCCGGTGCAGCGAGTTCGACGGTGTAAGCCTTGTCGCTTTCTTTCACATTGATAGCGGGAGCCGTGTAGTTTGCCTTCGGCATAAAGTCCGTATCAAACAAATCATTGAATACACTGGGGATCCAACTGTTACTTCTCATTACTGGCATCATAATTTTTACCTCCTAATTCTATTTTTAAATTGTTATACATGTTATCTTTTTTAGCGAATGCCTTGTGGCGTTCACCCCATAACATGCAAGATAGATGCCAGAAGGATTTTACATGTCAAACTGACAGAATCTGCTGACAGACTGTCAGAGCCTCGGCAACAGAGGGAACATCTTTGACTATCATTGAACGCTTGCCGTTAGTCTCACGGATATTGCAGCGGCGCGCATGGCGCGTCATGTATTCAAGCACCCGCCCAAAAGCCTCACTCTGATAATAGGGACTATCAGGGATACTGACAAAGTAGAGATACATATTCTGTTGTTTGAGCATAATCTTCTCGATGCCAAGACGCTTGCCGTAGGCTCTGAGAGGCACGACACTAATCAGTTCTTCTGCGACGGGCGGTATGGCACCAAAGCGATCGCGCAACCTGTTGCGATAGGCCTCAAGAGAAGCTTCAAGGTCATGACGGTTGGCGAGGTTATCGAGTTCGCGATAGAGAAGCATACGCTCAGAATCACTTGGGACATACTGATCGGGGAAGTACATCTCGATATCGGATTCGAGGGCACAGTCATCGACAAAATCAGCAGCCAGCCCTGATGAACCAACAGAGGCTTGAGGCTCAGGTCTGAACTCTGGCTCTTCATTGCGGAGTTCAGCCATGGCCTGATTAAGGATTTTCTGATAGGTCTCATAGCCAAGATCAGAGATAAAGCCCGACTGTTCTGACCCGAGGAGGTTGCCTGCGCCCCGGATGTCGAGATCCTGCATGGCAATATTAATGCCAGACCCAAGATCAGAGAAGTTTTCGAGCGCCTCAAGGCGGCGACGCGACTCAGGATTAAGGGCTGCCAAAGGTGGTGCCAGCAGATAACAGAAAGCCTTGCGATTGCCACGTCCCACACGACCACGCATCTGATGAAGATCAGAAAGACCGAAATTCTGGGCACCATTAATGATGATGGTGTTGGCATTAGGAATGTCGATACCGTTTTCGACAATGGTGGTAGAGAGCAGCACATCGTAGTCGTAATTAGAGAAATCGAGGATAATCTGTTCCAGTTCCTCAGGTTTCATCTGTCCATGACCTATGGCTACGCGGGCATCAGGGATATACTTGTGGATCATCTCTGCGATATGGGTAAGATCGTTGATGCGATTATTCACGAAATACACCTGGCCGTTGCGCGACATCTCAAAGTTAATGGCATCAGTAATAATCTCAGCCCCAAAGGTGTGGATCTCCGTCTGGATGGGATAGCGGTTGGGAGGCGGCGTCTGTATGACACTCAGGTCGCGGGCACCGACCAACGAGAACTGCAAGGTGCGGGGAATAGGCGTAGCCGACATCGTAAGGGTATCGACATTTGACTTCATCTGACGAAGTTTCTCCTTCGTGGAGACACCAAATTTCTGTTCCTCGTCAATAATCAGCAGCCCCAAATCCTTGAATTTCACAGATTTACCTATCAGTTTATGGGTGCCGATAATAATATCGATCTTGCCGCCGGCAAGGTCTTTGAGCACAGCAGTCGTCTGTTTAGCCGTACGAGCACGAGTCAAATAATCAACACGCACAGGCATATCCTTCAGACGTCCTGAGAAAGTACGGTAATGTTGATAGGCCAGCACAGTGGTAGGCACGAGAACAGCCACCTGCTTACCATCAGTGGCAGCCTTAAATGCAGCGCGGACAGCCACCTCGGTCTTGCCAAAGCCCACATCGCCACAGACGAGACGGTCCATCGGCTTGGCCTGCTCCATGTCGGCCTTCACATCCTGCGTAGCTTTCAGCTGATCGGGCGTATCTTCGTAGAGGAAACTGGCCTCGAGCTCATGCTGGAGATAGGTATCGTGGCTGAAGGCGAAGCCCTTTTCGCGCCGCCGCTTGGCATAGAGTTTAATGAGGTCGCGGGCGATATCCTTGATATGCTTCTTAGTGCGTTCCTTGAGGCGCTCCCATTGGCCAGTACCAAGTGTGGAGAGACGGGGTCCCTCTCCCCCATCCTGCGACTTGTATTTCGACACCTTATATAAAGAATGTATGGAAACATAGATGCTGTCGCCACGCTGGTACAAGATTTTGATCATCTCCTGATAACCGTCGCCCTGAGGCATGCGCACGAGGCCGCCAAACTTACCAACACCATGATCAACATGAACCACATAATCGCCCACCTCAAACTGCTGGATCTCCTTGAGGGTAAGAGCCATCTTGCCACTACGGGCCTTGTCGCTCTTGAGGTTGTACTTATGGAAACGGTCAAAGATCTGATGGTCCGTAAAGAAGCACACACGCAGATCATTGTCGGCAAACCCTTCATGAAGCGTTTTATCAACGGGGGTGAACACGATATTGCCATCCTTTTCAGCAAAGATATCCTTTAGGCGCTCATTCTGTTTCTGACTGTCGGCAAGGATATAGATCTGATATCCCTGAAGCAGATAATCCTCAAAAGCCTGAGTGAGCAGATCAAAATTCTTATGGAAAAGAGGCTGGACGGTAATATTGAAACGAATGGTACTAAACTGTGAAGTCGAGGGACGGTGGCCGAAGTCAATACGGCGGAAGTGTTCAGCGTCGCTCATAAACTGCGCACCAGAAATCAGCTGTGACTCACGACGCAACTGGCGTTCGATCTCATGCTGTTCCATCTCAGTGGCCTGCTCCATCTTTTCCATCTTTGCCTGAGCAGAAAATCCTTCCTGATAGGCACGATCGATGGCATCGCGCACATAATAGAAGTCCTTGGTAACAAGCATCACATCGTTTGGCACAAACGACAGGAAAGGCACCTTATCGTCGGCTATCGTAGCGAGTTCTGGCACGATCTCTATATGGTCGCGATGATCCTTCGACAGCTGGCTTTCAACCTCGAAGGTACGGATAGAATCTATATCATCGCCAAAGAAGTCAAGACGGAAGGGATATTCGCAACTGTAGGAATAGACATCAAGAATAGAGCCACGCAAGGCAAACTGCCCTGGTTCATAGACGTAATCGACCTCGCGGAAGCCAAACTCGCGCAACGTCTTCTCTATGTCAGCAACAGCGATGGTCTGATCCTTCTCCAACACCAGTGTACGAGTGTCGAGAATCTTCTGCGAGACAACAGTCTCAGCCAAAGCTTCTGGATAAGATACAATATATAATTGCGAGTTAACGGCATCTTCAGAGAGGCGGGCGAGAACCTCCGTACGCAGAATCTCGCTGGCAGAGTCGCGCTGGGCATACTTGATGGCACGACGATAACTGGACGGGAAGAACAAAACATCACGGTTACCCAGGAGTTGGGTGAGATCATGATAGAAATAGCCGGCCTCTTCAGCATCCTGCAAGATAAAAAGCAGGCGCGAGGAGCGCTTCGCGACAAGGCTTGCAAAGAGCATTGGTGCCGATGAAGCCAACAAGCCCTCCAGGTAAATCGTACCCGTGGCCTTTCCCATTTCCCTTGCCAGTGCCGACACCTGTGGCATCTGAGCGTACAACTGTTCTAAATCTTGTATATTCATCGTGTTATCAGCGAAACGCCCTGGTCTATCCCAGAACAGCGTGCAAAGTTACAAAAAAATTCGGTTTTTATTTTGTATTTCTCTCGTTTTTTCGTAACTTTGCAGCATCAAAGCGCAAATCAAGATGCACAACAGCGACAGTATTGTCATCATACCAACCTATAACGAGAAGGAGAACATCGAGAAAATTATCCGTGCGGTGTTCGCCCTGAAGAAGAGTTTCCACATCCTTGTGATCGACGACGGTTCTCCCGACGGCACAGCAGCCATCGTGAGGAGTCTGATTGCCATGGAGTTCTCTGGCTCCCTGCATCTTTTGGAGCGCAGTGGAAAATTAGGACTTGGTACGGCTTATATCGCAGGCTTCAAATGGGCACTTGAGCACGACTACGACTATGTTTTCGAGATGGATGCAGATTTCAGTCACGATCCCAACGACCTGGAGAGGCTCTATGCAGCGTGTCATGACGAAGGCTTCGACGTGGCCATCGGCTCTCGGTATATAGAGGGAGTCAACGTGGTGAATTGGCCTATCGGTCGCGTACTGATGAGTTATTTTGCCTCCAAGTATGTGCGCGCAGTGACTGGTTTTCTCGTCAACGATACGACAGCGGGCTTTGTGTGCTACAAGCGTCGCGTATTGAAAACGATAGAATTAGACAAGATCAGATTCAAGGGGTATGGTTTCCAGATAGAGATGAAATATACGGCCTATAAGATCGGCTTTAAGATCAAGGAGGTGAGTGTCATCTTCGTAAACCGCAAGGAAGGCACGAGCAAGATGTCGGGTGGCATCTTCGGTGAGGCTTTCTTTGGAGTGATGCGACTGAGATGGGACGGCTGGACCAGGAAATACCCGAAGATCATTGAAGATTGACCATTGAGAATTGACATTTATGATCACCTTATTATATAGGATTTATCAGTTATTTATTGGATTCCCCATTTTGGTGATAATCACAATTATCACTGCTATTGAAGTGGGTGTCGGAACCACGATAGGCAATGGCCACTTCTGGGGCTATTACCCTGGTCGCTGGTGGGCAAAGATCATCCTGAAGGTCTTTTTGATTCCCATTCAAGTAGAAGGCAGTGAGAATCTGGAGAAGAATCAAAGTTATGTTTTTGTAGCGAACCATCAGGGAATCTTTGATATCTTCACCATCTATGGTTATTTGGGTCGCAACTTCAAATGGATGATGAAATATCAGTTGGGTAGTATCCCATTTATAGGTTATGCCTGCAGGAAATCTCACCAGATCTTTGTAGATAAGCGTGGCCCTAAGAAAATCCAGAAGACGTATGAAACGGCACGAGAGATACTTCAAGAGGGCTATAGCGTGACTGTGTTTCCCGAGGGGGCAAGGTCGTTTACGGGGCACATGGGCAAGTTCAAGAAGGGTGCCTTTGCCTTGGCCGATGAGTTGCAGTTGCCTGTAGTGCCACTGACCATTAACGGTTCGTTTGATATCTTGCCACGTACAAGAGGTTTTATCAATATTATCAACTGGCATCCGCTGAGACTAACAATCCACCAGCCTATCTACCCTGTGGGCAAGGGGCCAGAGAATGTGGAGGCGACCATGCGTCAGGCCTACGATTCGGTCATGTCGGCGCTGGTGCCTGAATATCAGGGATATGTAGAAAATCCAGACCAATGATTGCAAGAAATATCATACTTTTCCTATTACTGATCATCATACCGTTTGCCATCGCTGACAGAAGGTATTTTCGGAAAGACGCCTGGTGGATACGCCTACTTAAATGGGCACCTTGCATCGCCTTGTTGGGCTATACTTTCCATCTGGCTCAAGAGCGCGACTTTATCCCAGACAACGACCGCATAGCAGTCCTTTACATCTATCTGGGTGTGGTGATGCTGATCTGCGTCCCGATGCTGTTATTCTTTCTCTTCTCGTTGGCAGGCAAGGGCTGTTCATGGTTATATCGCAGATGCAAGCCCCAACTCAAGAGTCGTCCTGCCAGAAACTATGGCAACTTGTTGGGAGTGCTGAGCATTCCCATCGTATGGTTCGTGTTCTTCTGGGGCAGTTTCATTGGATTCAACAAGTTAGAGATCAGACACATAGAATATGCTTCAAAGGATCTTCCCAAGGCATTCGACGGCTATCGTATTGTTCAGTTCTCAGATGCCCATGTGGGCAGTTATATGAAACATAACGACTGGGTACTAAAAAGAGCCATCGACACCATGAATGCCCAGAAGCCCGACCTCATCGTGTTTACTGGCGATCTGCAGAACATACAGCCTTCTGAGCTCTATCCGCACATGGATGTACTGAGTTCGCTGAAAGCCAAGGATGGCGTTTTCTCCATATTAGGTAATCACGATTATGCAGACTATATTGGAGTTGACGATGCCATGAAGGTGGCTAATTGCAGAGAGACCATTAGTCTGGAAAGGCAGATGGGATGGAAGGTGCTGCTGAACGAGCACACCACGATCGAACGTGAAGGACAGCACATCGTCATTGCAGGAATGGAAAACGACGGAGAGAACAAGGCCCACGCACAAAAAGGCGATATCCAAAAGACACTCGAAGGCGTTCATGCAGACGAATTTATACTGCTATTGGAACACGATCCTTATTCTTGGCGCCACACCATCTTACCCAACAGCAAAGCACAACTCACCCTGAGTGGCCACACCCATGGGATGCAGTTCAATATTCTTGGTTGGTGCCCGATGTCACTGCTTGGCAAGGACTTCGAGGGCTGGTACACAGAAGGAGAACAGTCGATGTTTGTTTCAGCAGGTTTGGGAGGACTTATCCCCTTCCGTTTCGGAGCAACCGGCGAGGTGGTCGTTCTGACATTAAGATCACAACAATAACCATAAAACTATAGAGATTATGAGGAAGAATGTTTCTAAACTGGCCATGACCTTAGTGGCTCTGTTTGTTTCGATGTCCTGTTTCGCTCAGGCAGGTGGAGTAAATAATTTCCGCATCAAGCGCGGCACAAACATCAGCCACTGGCTGTCGCAGTCGGAACAGCGCGGAGAAGCGCGCAGGCTGCACATCCAGGAAGACGACTTTGCACGTCTGGAAGAACTGGGTTTCGATTTCGTACGTATCCCCATCGATGAGGTGCAGTTCTGGGATGAGAAGGGCAACAAACTGCCTGAGGCCTGGGACTTGCTCAACAATGCTCTCGACTGGAGCCGCAAGCACAATCTGCGTGCCATCGTAGATCTCCACATCATCCGTTCACACTATTTCAATGCTGTCAACGAAGCTGATCAGGCTGCTAATACCCTGTTCACCTCAGAGAAGGCTCAACAGGATCTGATTAATCTGTGGTACCAACTCTCAGACTTCCTGAAAAACCGCAGTTGCGACTGGGTAGCCTATGAGTTTATGAACGAGCCCGTAGCCGATGAGCATGAGCAGTGGAACCAACTGGTAGCAAAGGTTCATAAGGCTCTTCGTAAAGTAGAACCACAGCGCACACTCGTGATCGGCTCTAACCGTTGGCAGGGTCACGAAACCATGAAATTCCTGAAAGTGCCCGAGGGCGACAAGAACATCGTGCTCTCTTTCCACTACTACAACCCAATGATCCTGACACACTATGGTGCTTGGTGGACACCACTGGGCAAATATAAAGGCAAGGTAAACTATCCTGGTGTGCTTATTTCCAAGGAAGACTTTGATGCTGCTCCCGATGAAATCAAAGCAGACTTGAAGCAATATACAGAAGGTGTATGGGATATCAACAAGATCCGTGAGCAATTCAAAGATGCCATCGAGGCTGCTAAGAAATACAACTTGCAGTTGTTCTGTGGCGAATGGGGTGTGTATGAGCCCGTAGATCGCGAGCTGGCCTACAACTGGACACGCGACATGCTGACCGTATTCGACGAGTTCAATATTGCCTGGACCACTTGGTGCTACGATGCCGACTTCGGCTTCTGGGATCAGCAGCGCCACACGTATAAAGACCGTCCGTTAGTGGAACTCCTCATGTCAGGCAAGCCACTGCAGAAATAGAGATATCAGAGATTAGCTGCGAGGAATCTCCGCAGCACTTCTACGGGAAGACCACGACGACGGGCATAGTCCTGCAACTGGTCTTCCCCTATTTTTCCCAAGTTGAAATAGCGGGCTTCAGGATGGGCGAGCATCAGACCGCTGACACTGGCATGAGGTTTCATGGCCCCACTCTCCGTCAGACGAATGCCAATCTGCTTCATATCGAGCAGGTCGTCGAGCACAAAGTTCAGACTGGTATCTGGCAAGGAAGGATAGCCCACCGCAGGACGGATGCCCTGAAATTTCTCTACCAGCATATCAGGAATCGAGAGTTGTTCATCAGGTGCATAACCCCAAAACTGTTTGCGTACCCGTTCATGAAGATATTCTGCAGCAGCCTCCGCCAGACGGTCGGCTAACAGCTGCGCCATCATCTTCTGATAGGGATCGGCAGAGAAATCTGTTTCCATACCCATATCAACAGAGGTGGCAAAAAGCCCTACCTTGGAGGCAATAATGGGAGATTCTGAGCCATGATAGCCTGAAGGCGCTACAAAATCGGCAAGAGAGTGGTAGCCGCTCCCAGCATCCTGCTGACGAAGCATTGGGATGCGTTTATCGCCAGCGACAATCATGTCGTCACCATCACTAAAGGCATCGAACAACACGAAGAGCGCATGAGCATGATAGTGTTCCGAACAATTATCCAAGAAAGTCTGGGCCTCTTCACGTAAGAGCGCCTTCTCCTGTTCTGCCTTCACCTGCCAGGCAAAGTAGAAATAGGGCCAGTTGATATAGGGAACTAAAACCGGAATATCGTAATCAAACTTCATAAGAACAGGCTGTTATCGCTGGACAGAGAAACAGACAGGCTCACCAATATAACTGGTGTCCACATGCCCCTGATGATAGACCGTATGACCATTACATAGGGTTCGTTCTATACGCCACAGATACATGTGACCTTCCATCGGACTCCATCCACATTTGCTCTGAATCACCTCCTTTGTCACCGTCCACCCCTTGTTTGGACGTACGATGACGATATCTGCCTGATAGCCCTCACGGAGGAAGCCACGCTTTTCGACACCAAAGAGACGGGCTGGGTTATGACACATCAACTCCACCAGGCGCTCTATGGTGAGAATGCCCTGATCCACGAGTTCAAGCATGGTGACGAGCGAGAACTGAATCATCGGCATACCACTGGCTGCCTTTGAGCATCCTCCTTCTTTCTGAGAGAGCAGATGAGGCGCATGATCTGTGCCTATCACAGAAATGCGACCATCGTTGATGGCCTGACGTAAGGCCTCACGATCATGCTCGCTCTTGATAGCCGGATTACACTTGATACGTGTACCAAGAGCATTATAATCGCGGTCACAGAAATAGAGGTGCGAGACTGTTGCCTCAGCGGTAATAGAGGCAGATAGGTCTATCAGTTCCAGTTCTTTTGCCGTTGTGAGATGAGCCACATGCAGACGGGCATGATGTTTCTTGGCAAGTTCCACAGCAAGTCGTGTACTCTCATAACAAGCCTCAGCACTGCGAATCTCCGGATGATGGATGACAGCCGGATCATCACCATATCTCTCTTTGGCTTTAGCCATATTCCGATTGATGATATCGGTATCCTCGCAATGAGTCATGATTGGAAGTTCGGCAGACGCAAAAATCTTATCTAAGGCTTCTCGGCGATCAACAAGCATGTTTCCTGTAGAACTGCCCATAAACAGTTTGATGCCAGGAATGCGCTGCTTGTCAAGATGGGGAAACATATCCACATTGTCGTTCGTGGCACCAAAGAAGAAACTGTAGTTCACATGACTCTTTCTGGAAGCCAGGTCGAACTTCTCTTCCAAAGCTTCAAGAGTAGTGGTCTGCGGAACAGTGTTTGGCATATCAAAATACGTCGTCACACCTCCTGCTGCTGCAGCACGGCTCTCACTGTCGATGTCGGCTTTCTCTGTGAGTCCTGGCTCACGGAAATGCACATGATCATCTATGATGCCAGGGAGCACAAAACAACCCGAAGCATCTATGACTTCATCACAAGATGCTTCGGGCGTATGACGACCTGAAATAATTTGTTGAATCTTACCGTTCTCAACAACGATGGAACCATCGTATAGTTTCCCTTCATTGACAAGGGTTCCACCTTGAATCAGCGTTTTCATTTCTGAGGCAGATTGAGCGACGGCAACTGTGTGGAATCAGTTTGCTGAACTGCAGGAGGAGCCGCCTGTGTCTGAGGCACATCTTCAACAAGTCCATTCTGGCGCGCCTGAATCTCGTTGGCCGTCTGATAGTATTGTTTGACATAGGCGTCAGCCTTAAACTTCTTCGTGGCCTTACTCATGATATCCTCAATCTGAGGGGTCAGCACAGGATAAGGATAGCCGCTAGTCATCATCATAAAGACACCAGGACCCAACACATTGTCGAAATTCTCTACAATGAAATTGGTCACCAGACTGTCTTCCTGCTGTGCCAGCCGGGCTGCTTCTGCAGAAAGCTGCTTATTGATGACTGCTTCATCGATACCATCGAGCAACATACGGCTCTGCTTGTGCGACAATTCATTCATCTCGTTTCCGATCTGATCATGACGGTTGATAAACTGGTAGAGTTTATCATTCAGTGGTGTACCACTTACACGGCGCCCTGTATTATCGATATGGATCTCTATCTCTCCTTTCTCTACAACCACAGGCATCATTAGCGACTCATCGTCCATATAGAGGTTAGCCAGCTTTACCGTATCCAGTAAACCTGCAAAGCGGAATTTGCCATGTACCACATCGCATGAGTCCATATTCTTCAGCTCCTGATCTTTTACAGTCTTCAGATAGAGTTTACTACCATCGAGCGAAGAAATAGACGACGTGCCTTGAATCGAGTACGACTCAGCACACGACGCGAGTGTTGCCATCACAATCAATGCGTATAGAATCTTGTTCATATATAATTCGTTTCGTGGCGCAAAAGTACAACGATATCTTGAGTTAGAAAAATAAATTTGCGCATTTTAAAACAAATGCGCATCTTTTATAGTTTTTTTGCCTCTTTTTTGAGCTCATGGTCGATTCTGTGCGTGGAATAGAGCTGAAGAATAGCAGCCACCAGAAGGGTAACGACCCACTTGTTATACACATATTCTATATATGTCAAATGACTCAATCCAAGGAAATTCCCTGTGTTGGCAATCATCAGCAGGGCTGACACTAAGAAAAGTACATCACTCAAGATCATGATGCGCCGCAGCCGGCGGATAACAAAGTTATTCCCCTCGTATCGCTGTTGAAGCTGCATGGTGACAAAGGCTATCGACCCTACTGCAAAGATATAAGGTGCCGCCCACCAAGCCAGCACACTGCTTCCTGCACCAACCACCATCAGCATGGCACCAATCAGATAGATGGCATTCTGCCAGTTATTCAGTTGTCTCATGCTTAATAACGCCTTTAGCCTCACGGTCGTCGTCACTCAACACAAAGATATCCTCGTCGTCGGCCTTCATGAAATAGCGCTCACGAGCAATCTTCTCCATAGCCTTGGGGTTACGCTCAAGTTCGCGTATCTGCGCTTGGTCACGACGGAAATCAGCGTTGTACTTCTCTGTCTCTTCCTTCAACTCCTCAATACGCTGGCGGTTCTTCATATGACTCCACACACTATTCTCATCGAGGAAACCCACGATGAGAATTCCCAGAATGCAGACCACACTATATTTAAAGACAGCAGAATGCAGCACCCTAAGCAGGAAGACCTTCACACTACGAAATGTTTTCATATATTTGTAATTTGTCTGCAAAGATACAAATTTCTCTTAATTCTTCATTCCTATTTCCTATTTTTTTAGTATCTTTGCCAAAAATTTACGCTGATTATTATGGAATATATTGTTTCGGCCAGGAAATACCGCCCGATGACCTTCGACACCGTTGTGGGTCAGGCGGCACTGACTACTACGCTGAAGAATGCTGTCAAGAGCGGTAAGCTGGCTCATGCTTACCTCTTCTGTGGTCCAAGAGGCGTGGGAAAGACCACCTGTGCCCGTATTTTTGCCAAGGCTATCAACTGTCAGAACCCTACTGCCGACGGGGAGGCATGTAACGAATGTGAAAGCTGCCAGTCGTTCAACGAACAGCGCTCACTGAACATCTTCGAACTCGATGCTGCCAGCAACAACTCCGTGGAGCATATCAAGACGCTCATGGAACAAACTCGTATTCCGCCGCAATTGGGTAGATATAAGGTGTTCATCATCGACGAGGTTCACATGCTTTCCACTGCAGCCTTCAATGCCTTTCTGAAGACGCTCGAGGAACCGCCAGCACACGTGATTTTCATTCTGGCCACCACAGAAAAGCATAAGATTCTGCCCACCATCCTCAGCCGCTGTCAGATTTACGACTTTGAGCGTATGACTATCCGTAACACGATAGATCATTTGAAGCATGTGGCCGAACAGGAAGGCATCACTTACGAAGAGCAGGCTCTGGCGGTGATTGCCGAGAAGGCCGATGGCGGTATGCGCGATGCACTCTCCATCTTTGACCAGGCAGCCTCGTTCTGTCAAGGTAACATCACCTACGACAAAGTCATCGAAGACCTGAACGTGCTCGATATTGAGAACTATTTCAATATCATCGACCTTTCTGTAGAGAACAAGGTGAGCGATATCATGGTGCTGTTGAACAATGTCATCAACAAAGGATTCGACGGTGGTCTGCTCATCCAAGGTTTGGCCAAGCACGTGCGTAACGTATTGATGGCCAAGGATCCCCAGACGCTTCCGCTGCTCGAAGTCAGCGACAAACAGAGAGAGCGTTACCAGGATCAGGCTAAACGCTGCGAGACCCGTTTCCTGTATCAGGCACTCAAATTGATGAATCAGTGCGACATCAACTATCGGCAGTCGTCAAACAAACGTCTGCTCGTAGAACTGACGCTCATTGAGATAGCCCAGATTACGCAACCCGACGACGAAGCAAGCGCGGGGCGCCGCCCCAGAAGATTAAAATCCCTGTTCAAGAATCTGATACGTCAGTCTCAGCCCAAGACAGCGGCCCCGCAGGTAGCCGCGGCTAAGCCTGTCGCATCTGGCAAGCCCGTTTCGAGTGCTGCCACCATGACCAATATCGCTTCTGTTACTAGTCAGACGAGTACACCAGCACAAGTAAAGACGCCTACTCCCACCATGAAGATTGGTGGCATCGGTTTCTCCTGGAACAATCTCCGTGGCCAGGGGAAGCCCAATAAAATGCGCATTATTCCTGGCACCATCCCTCAGCAGACGGGACAGCAAGTGCAGACTGAAGCCGAGTTTACACAAGAAGAATTAGAACTGCAATGGATGTCTATGTGTAATCGCATGCCCCAAGAGTATAGTGGTATTGCCACCCGCATGAAAAACATGAACCCAGTCATTACTGAGTTACCCATCGTGACGGTGGTGGTTGACAACGCCCTTATCAAGCAGGAGATGGACGACTTTAAAGGTCGTATCGTCAAGACGCTCAGACAGAATCTTCAGAATGAGAAAATCGAACTTATCATCACCGTTGCCGAACGTCAGGAACAAGAGAAAACCCTCACGCGGCGCGAGCAGTTCGAACTCTTAAGCAAAGAAAATCCTGCCGTAGAGAAACTACGGCAGGCATTCGATCTAGAGTTGGCATAAACTGTCAGCTCCCTACTCTCCTACATACTTCTTGATCGTTGACACACAGTGGTCACTGGTCACTGGCTTTGACAGGAAATCCACGCAGCCAGCCTCAAAAGCCAGTTGACGATCGTTGTCGAAAGCATTGGCCGTCAGGGCTATCACGGGCAGGTCAGGATGTGATGCCTTAATCAGCTTGGTGGCTTCCAGGCCGTCCATCACAGGCATCTTGATATCCATCAGTACAATATCATAGGGGGCCTTGTCCACCATCTCAACAGCTTCCTTACCATTTCGCGCACGGTCGAACTGGAAGAACTTCTTCAGTATGTATGACATCAGAATAAAGTTGCTGTCATTGTCTTCTGCTACTAATACTCTTTTCATTGCGGTATATAATTATTTGTTAATTCTTCTTCCAGAGTTTGCTCATGTCCTCCAGCGTCTTACCCTTGGTCTCAGGAACCAATCTCCATACGAACAGGGCTGCAATGACGCAGATAAGGCCATAGAGACCGTAGGTAAACCAGTGTCCGAAGTCATCGCCCTCGGTAAGATGCATATTGAACATCGGAACGAACGACGAACTGACAATGAAGTTCGAGATCCACTGGAAAGCCACAGCAATAGCCACAGCTCCACCACGGATGGTGTTGGGGAATATCTCGGCAATGAGTACCCAGGTGATAGGACCCCAAGAGAACATGAACGAGGCTGAATAGAGCAACAGCGAGGCTGCAGTCACCATAGCCAGACTATCATTTCCGAAGGTCAAAGCTACGCCGAAGGCACCAAGTGCCATACCCAAAGATCCGCAGATCAGCAGCGGCTTGCGGCCCAATTTCTCTACAGTGAACACTGCTACCAGTGTGAACGAGATGTTGATGATACCCATGAATACCGTCAGCATCATCGGGTCGTCCATGCCCATATCACCAAAGATGCGTGGTGCATAATAGAGCACAGCATTGATACCTACGGCCTGCTGGAACACAGAGAGCATGATACCCACAAAGATGCACAGCGCACCATAAGTCATCAGTTTCTCGGTCTTCACTACCATTGTATCCTTAATATCCTGTAAGATCTGAGTTGCCCGGGCAGAACCGTTAATCTTCGAGAGGATACCCAGTGCCTTGTTGTCTTCGCCAATACTCACAAGGTAGCGCGGTGTCTCAGGAACGAAGCAGATAAGCAGGGCGAAGAGTCCTGCGGGCACAGCCTCACTTCCAAACATATAGCGCCAGCCTGTTGTCACCGTCCACTGTGCAGCGGGATTGATAGCAGCCAAGCCCTTGCCCATTTCCTCTACGAGTGGCTGGATATGATCGCCTAGGATAAAGAAGTTCACGAAATAAACCACCAACTGACCAAAGATAATGGCAAACTGGTTCCAGCTGACGAGCATACCACGAATATTAGAGGGAGCCACCTCACCTATATACATAGGGCAGATAGCAGAGGCGAGACCCACTCCGATACCGCCAATCACTCTATATATATTAAAGGTGATAAGCAGAGAATAGGTCGGCACTCCATACTCAAAAAACATAAACTCGGGATCCATTGAGCCAAGGGCCGAGATGAAAAACAAGAGGCCTGCAATAATCAGCGACTTCTTGCGGCCAAGGTTCGTGGCCAGATAGCCCGAAAGAGCCGAGCCGATAATACAGCCTATCAAGGCAGAGGCCGACGTGAAGCCGTGCCATCCGTCTGTATAAGTAAAATCCTTTGCCTCCATGAAGAAAGCCTGAAGTCCCTTCTCTGCTCCGGAAATGACGGCTGTGTCATAACCAAACAGAAGGCCGCCGAGAACGGCAACCAGCACGATTGTAAATAAGTAGCTTTTGCTACCGGTCTGAGTCTGTTGCATGTTGATAATCTTAATAAGTTACAAAATTACATCAAATAATTGGAAATAGTTTGCTTTTATCCAACTTTTTAACTAATTTTGCATCAGAATAGGCAAAATTGAACTATTAACTATCAAAAAACTTCAAGACTGATGAAATTTGAATTGCTAACATGTGCCTTGGCACTATCCTCCCTCACAGCGACGGCTCAGACCCACGTGATGGATGTAAACACCAAGAAAATCGGTGCTCCCGTACAATCGACGATGTACGGACTTTTCTTCGAAGACATCAACTATGCCGCTGATGGCGGACTCTATGGCGAACTTGTGAAGAACCGTTCGTTTGAGTTTCCCGACCGTCTGATGGGCTGGGAACCCTTTGGAACCTTCGAGGTGAAGGACGATGGTCCTTTCGAGCGCTGTCCTCACTATGTGGAACTTCGCTACCCTGGTCATAAGGAGCGTCGTTCTGGTCTCTCGAATGATGGATTCTTTGGCATCGGCCTGAAACAGGGTGAAGACTACCGCTTCTCTGTCTGGGCCAAGGCTCCTCAAGGTAGCGGCAAGATTATTGTGCAGTTCATCGACCGCGCCACGATGGAGGAAAAGCAGCAGTTTGCTGAGGCCAAGCTCGATATCACCTCCAGCGATTGGAAGCAATACGAGGTCGTGATGAAGTCACCACGCACCATCCAGAAGGCTCAGCTCCGTATTTATCTCGATGGCGACAAGACCGTCGATCTGGAGCATGTCAGTCTCTTCCCAGTCAACACGTTCAAGAACCGTAAGAACGGTATGCGTGCAGACCTGGCCCAGGCCTTAGCCGACGTCCATCCCGGCCTGCTCCGTTTCCCTGGCGGTTGTATTGTCGAGGGCGTTGATCTCGCTACCCGCTATCAGTGGAAGAACACCATCGGACCAGTAGAAAACCGTCCACTGAACGAAAACCGTTGGGAATACACCTTCCCACACCGTTTCTATCCCGACTATTTCCAAAGTTACGGCCTCGGATTCTTCGAGTTCTTCCAGCTCTCCGAGGACATCGGTGCCGAGCCGCTACCCGTACTCAACGTTGGTATGGCCTGCCAGTTCCAGAACTGGGAGACAGAGGATGCTCACGTACCATACGACCAGTTGCAGCCCTATATCCAGGATTGTCTCGACCTCATTGAGTTTGCCAATGGTCCTGCCGACTCAAAATGGGGTAAGATCCGCGCAGAAATGGGACACCCAAAGCCCTTCAACATGAAGTATATCGGTGTCGGTAACGAGCAGTGGGACGACCTTTATTTCAAGCGTCTGGAGCCATTTGTTGCAGCAATCCGCGCCAAGTACCCCAACATCAAGATCGTTGGCACCAGCGGTCCCGACTCAGAAGGCAAGATGTTTGAGAAAGGCTGGGCTGCCATGACCAAGCAGAAGGCCGACCTCGTCGATGAGCACTTCTACCGCCCTGAAGCATGGTTCCTGGGCACTCCAGAGGCCAAGGCCAAGTATGGCGACAAGTGCGGTGGTCTGCGCTACGAGAGCTACGACCGCAAGGGTCCGAAGGTGTTTGCTGGTGAGTATGCCTGCCACGGCAAAGGCAAGAAGTGGAACCACTACGAGGCCAGCATTCTCGAGGCTGGATTCATGACTGATTTCGAGCGTAATGCCGACGTGGTCTATATGACGGCCTATGCTCCGCTATTTGCCCACGTTGAGGGTTGGCAGTGGCGTCCCGACCTCATCTGGTTCGACAATACCCGTATGTTTAAGAGCGTCAGCTACTATGTTCAGCAGATGTATGCCCAGAACAAGGGTACCAACATGATGACACTGACTATGGACAACAAGCCCGTTGCTGGTCAGGATGGTCAGGACGGTCTGTTTGCCTCTTCAGTCTTCGACAAGAATACGGGCGAGGTTATTGTCAAGGTCATCAACACCTCTAAGCAGAAGCAGGCTATCACTCTGAACCTGCTGGGTATCAAGGGCGAGCGCACCGCTCAGACCATCACCCTCTGCCACGACGGCATGGACGATGAGAACACCCTCGACAATCCTGAGAAGATTACCTCGAAGCAGGGCACGCTGCAATGCGAGGCTGGAAAGAAGAACACCGTCTTGAACGATGAGCTCCAGCCCATGAGCTTCCGCCTCTATAAGATTAAGAAATAAGCTGTATCACATATCAACAAATGCTCCAGACTCAGGTTTGGAGCATTTGTTGTTTCTTGCGATACTCCCAAAGTTCCAGGGAGTTGATGATATTCTGCCAAAGCACATAACAGCCTGCTCCGACAGAAGCGACTGGGTTCAGATAGGTATAAGCCACCCAGATACTGAGAGCCGTATTCTTCTGAAACAAAGCCTGTCCGCCATCAATCTCATCCCCCAAATGACGGCCGATACTGCGACCCACCAGGAAGAGGACAAAACAGAGAATAAGACTCATCGCAGCAATCATGAGCAACACAGGCAGTCCTGCTTCGCTATGCACGATATTACGCACAGTGACGCCTGAGGTGACGCTGAGCTGCACGGCCCAGAGATAAAATGAAAGGTCGGGGATGGACACAATCCAAGCACACACACGCTTGGCAAAGTGCTGCATATACCAGCCAAGAGCCAGCGGGGCAATCAGCACCATAGCCAGTTTCTCGAGAATGATGATGAAAGCACTCCAGAACGTGAGATGGCTGCCCCGTTCGAGCAAGGGGAACACAGTCGGAATCATCAGAGCCGAAGCGAAAGAGGAGATAACGACAAAGGCCGTCATCGTATTGATGTTACCCCCAATCTTCGCCGTCACTACAGGCGCAGCCGTTGCCGCAGGTCCGATGATACAGGTAAGCACACTCTCCCACAGAATCTTCTGCCCAGGACTGGCCTCGACGGCAAAGATAATCCAACAGTTCAGCGCCACAAGCAGCAACTGGGCAACCATCACGCCGACATGCCAGCGATGGGGTTTCATCTGATGGAAATCGATACGGCAGAAAGTTGAGAAAAGCGTACAGAACACCATCATCGGGAAGATGGTATCGACGACTTCACCCAGCGTTTCGCCCGCCGCATCGAGCTGGGGAACGAAATAGAACGTGAGATAGACAATCGTACCTACAGCGATAGCCACAGGCAACGTCCAGTCTTTTACAAATTGCTTGATACTCATAATCAGGTTGCAAAGGTATCACTTTTTCTCCAAAGTCCAACCTTTTCACAAAGCATAATTCAAAAAACTGTAGTTTTTCCTATTAAATCTTCTGGCAGAGATAACCATTTTTCCATAAAATGGAAATCATAAAATGGAAAAAGACAATAGCCACAGGCAACGTCTCTCTGTTCATCACACCAAATGAAGTAATGGATCTTTTTCCGTCATACCTAACATGACAATTTTACAACCACCTTATTTTCAGGCTTTTACATTCCAAAATAGGCTCTTCACACCTAACATCAAACTGTTCAAATGTTAGGTACAATGTTAGGTATGACGTTAGGTTTATGTTAGGTATCATGTTAGGTATTTGGGATAGAAAAATTGCTCAAAACCCCTTTAAACACAGGAGATTTCTGAACAGGGATGTTAGGTTTAGCCAAAAAGTGGTGAGTATTCCCAAATAACCAATATTTATTGAGTGATAACTGCCACTAGTCTTGAAATAAGTGCCCCTTATTGCGGCGAAATATTCCCCTTAATGGGAATACTTTGTTCCCAGGCTGGGAATATTTGTTTCCTAACTAGGGAGCAAATTATTGCAACTATCAAGACTGTAGTGTACTGATTGTAGTTTAACGATTTTAGTTGACTACTTGGAGCCTTATTTGTGATAAGGGTTGACCTGGGGTTAAACTTATTTTTGATTCATGTTGACTCGACTTTACGTTAGTCATAATTTGGGTTTACATCATTATTTGCCGCAAAAGTACATATTTTATTTTATGCAACCAAACCTTTGAGCGCAATTTCTCTATGACTCTTCCATTTTTTCTTCAATTCTCCTGTGCAGAGTGCTGCTTGTGCAGGTGTCTTCCAGTCGAGACTCATATGCGGACGCTCATTGTTATAGAAGTCAATAGCGACTTTCATGGCTTCCTTCACCTCATTGATGGAGAAAAAGGACATACCCATAAGCAGCTCGTTCTTTACAATGCCATTGACACGCTCGGCCACAGCATTTTCTTTAGGATCTCCACACTCGGTCATGCTGATTTTGATGTTGTTAGCCCTCAGGATGTCCGTGTAGGCATAACTGGCGTACTGAACACCGCGATCAGAGTGATGGATGAGATCGTGAGCAGGATTACCCTCAAGCCGCCTAAGGGCCATGTTGAGTGCTTCAATAGTAAACTTTGCCTCCAACGTTTCACCCACACACCAACCGATAATCTCCTTTGTATAGTAGTCTGTTACCAACGATAGGTAGCAGAAATCGTATTCGCCCGATTGGGCGTTGAGATAGATGAGCATATAGGTAATGTCGCTTACCCACAACTGGTTTGGACGCAATGGGATGAGTTCCTTCACCAGATTCGGATACAAGGGCAGGTCGTGGTCAGAGTTTGTCGTCCTGGTACGACGTTTCTTCTTGCGCACCTTTAGGTTGTATTTGTCGATGATGTCATAGAAACGGTTGTACCCGACACTATGTTCCTCGCCAAATGTATCTTTATACTTATACCACAGCGTGCCACCCCCCATGCCGCGGTCTTTCTTGCGGATATCCTTTACAAGCAGCTTACACTGCGACGTGACGGGATAAGCCTTCGCGTCGCGAGCGTAAAGCCTACTTACTACTTGGTGCCAGCTTTTTTTAAGTCGATGCCATACACTTCTTTGCCAAAGTCGACCATCTCCTCATAGAAGTCAGCACGCAGCTTTTCGCGTTTCAATTCACTCTGCAGACGGGCAATCTCTGACTGTAGTTGCTTGTAGTCCGCTGGGGTAACATCTCTACCTTTCTTTTTCATCTGATCTGCCATTTTGGGGTTTTCGGCCTCAAAGGTACGAAGAATTCTGAAAACAGAGTTACGCGAGTAACCAGTTTTTTCACAAACTTCCTTCCATGACAAACTTTGACCATGATAAAGGTCATAAACTTCTTTGTAACTAAGAGCTCGATTCTGAGCCTTCTGATACTGATCTAATTTCTTCCTTTTCATAAAAGGTGACTTTAGGTGTCAACCTTATCTACAAAAAGACACAATAAGGGGCACTTATTTCAAGACTTGTGGCAGTTATCGCTCAATAAGTATCGGATATTTTAGAATACTCACCACTTTTTGGCTAAACCTAACATCCTGTTCATGAGAATCCCTTTATTTAAAGGGGTTTTGAGCAATTTTTCTATCCCAAATACCTAACATGATACCTAACATAAACCTAACGTCATACCTAACATTGTACCTAACATTTGAACA
>OMXO01000135.1 GCA_900315035.1 uncultured Prevotella sp. | reverse complement strand
GGCTGGCCAGTGACCATGACTGGGAACTGGAAAAAGCCAATCCCGTGAAGGAATGCATCGATGTGGAAGCCTCTAACAGATGCAGCGGCGACTGGTTTCTGGAGTGCTATCAGATTCAGAAGCATGAGAAGGGCGGCTATTCGGTTTATGTAACGGCTGGTAACCGCTCGGCAGGAGGGTCAAAGACGGTCTTTATTCCAGCCTCCTATTTCAAGCTGAGTTGGGAAGAGTTTCTTGACAAGTATCTCGATTTGGCTACCCCCGGCTCATTCTACGTGGGCAGGGCCGATCTCGAACGCGACCCTCGCATCAAAGAGTTCCTGGGCTTCTGATTCTTTTTATTAACTAACGAATCATTCAAAGCAAAATGAAAAAGGTTTTTATAATGATGTTTGCCCTTGTGAGTTTGACGGCAAGCGCACAGGTTATTAAGAGCGGTTCCAAGTGGAATATCAGTAATCTGGTCTATGAGGCCAAGGTAAATACAGACAAGACCATCACCTTCACGGCTATGGCTGAGGGTGAAGAGTTGGCTTTCCGACTGACACCCAACAACAGTAAGAAGAATGAGTATGTTCTCTCTGAGGATCAGAATGCTGACGGCTTTAATCCCTTCAGCAAGACACCTCGCGCCAAATACATAGAGAAAGAAGGATGGAAACTGATCTGTCTTTATGACCAGAAAGGCAATCTGCACAATGTGCTCGACGGTTCATTCTTCGGAGAAGGGGAGAAGGTGGCTATGGGCAAGTGGATGGAGCAGATCATGGGTAAGTACACCGATAGTTATGGTGACACGCTAGAGATCGGCCATGAAATCATCTATGAGAAAGGTGTAGCCCGTGCTGAATATAAGAATATCGCCTTCAACGGCACTGTTACAGGCGTGCTCAGAATTAGCGGACTCACCGACCTTGAAGGTACGTGGAAGGCTGTGCAGACGCTCGATGGTCTTACTCTCATTGAGGTAGAACAAGACGAATACGGCATGTTCAAGCGTAAGGATCAGAAGAAGACGCTGAGTTGGGTGAATACAGAGCCACGCTTCGGCTATGCCAACCGCATCCTGCTCAACGACAAGTTGTTCCAGAAGATGCCTAAATCCACGCTTCGCATCATGCGTAACTCCATCTTAGCCCGTCATGGCTATATGTTCTCTTCACGTGACCTGGCAGATTATTTCGCCAGTCAGCCTTGGTTCAGTCCACGTCCTTCAAACGATGGCATTAATGATGAGCTGTCTCTGGTAGAAAGTCTGAATATCGAACTCATCAAACAAATAGAGGGCAATAAATCAGGTGAAAAAAGGTTATTATAAGAAATGAGTAAGATCCGAGTATATACATTAAACAGAAATAATATGAAAAGACTTTCATTAGCAATCATTTTTGCCTGTTGTACGCTGGCCATAGCTGCACAGGAAGATGGCTTCCGTGTAAACTATCAGGGAGCGAAACCTACTATCAAAGACTTTGCCTTGGCCTATATCACCTCTCTCATTTCTGAGGCAGAAGAGTGTGATGAAGAGGGAATGTCTCTGTACGAGAACTTGCAAGACGCCATCAAGTGTCAAGCCAAGGGATTGCCACTCGAAGCAAACAGAACACTTACCATCGACCAGAAGAACGGCTTCCTCGTCTATGAGCATAAATATATTGACTACCTCGGCAGGATAGAGATGTGCTACTGGAACGAAGCCGACGGAAAACACAAATTGTTTGCCTGTAACAGATGGAGTTTCGAGAATGGAAAACCTATGATGGGGCAATACGACTATCTCGGCTTCTATCGCTACGATAATGCCACGAAGAAGATGAGCTGGTGTGAATCGCCTGGCTTCGACGTGGAATATTTCAATAAATCCTATGCCCT
This sequence comes from uncultured Prevotella sp., assembly GCA_900315035.1. Taxonomy (GTDB): domain Bacteria; phylum Bacteroidota; class Bacteroidia; order Bacteroidales; family Bacteroidaceae; genus Prevotella. The sequence continues at coordinate 1,186 of OMXO01000135.1, read as the reverse complement.
GCCACGAACTGGAAAGGATATCACTGTCACTACGTGGGAAGATAATGGCAAGAAGACACAGAAGACACTGAAGTGGAACGGTCACGGATTCAGTTACTGAACGCTTGCAATCTACAACTATACTGACAATTTATTAAACTCGGTTAAACATTTAGATGACCACGGCCGTTCCTGTTTAGGCAAGCGGCAAAGCCGAGCGGCATCTTATCCTTAAAGTTCGTTGATGGCAGCTTGCAAGCGTTCGAAGAACAGCCCGACATGGTAGCCGTCAATGAAACGGTGATTAGCCGTGAAGGTGATGTTAATCATCCATCGTCCGTCACGCTCCACATATTTCCCCCAGTTGACTCTGGGTATAGCATCGTCAGGATCCTCCATACCAGGATTGATGAGTGCCGTAGCATCGAGATTTGGCGTACACGAGCAATAGACCACATTGGAAATATCGCTCATTCCTCCAAAAAGGGTCGTCTGGCTGGCTATGGCCCTTGAAGTGGTTTCAACGTACTGTCGTAACGTGCCTTCAAAGGGAGCCGTGTGGAATCGGAACACCTCCTCTTCAGGGCGTTTATGGGTGAAATTGGTGTGTATCGTGTCGAAACTCACCACTTGCCCGTCGATGATTCGCAGTCGGAAGTTGTCGATGCCGTTGAGTACCTTTGTTGTCAGGTAAATGAGCGAGAGATAAAATGACAGCCCCTCGTGCCGTTTATACTCTAGCAGCCGTGTCACGTCGATATATGCCGCTACTGCAAAGTGTGGTAGCTTCAGCCGTGAGAAATGATCATACAGGTCTCGTCTGTCCCAGTTGTTGATGTCTATTGGATGATACTTGTTTTCTGCCATATAATTATTGATTCATATATTTCCAGAGTTGAATGAATAACTATTAAATCCGAAAAATTCCTTTAATCCTTTTTTCTCCTTCAGGTCATCTACGGTAAATCCGTAATGACTGGCTGCTGCAAGGGTGATGACGCGTTCAAGAAATACATCGTAAGAAAGCCTGAACCACTCCTGCGGGATGTCCACACAGATGGTACCTCCACCATTGTGACCGCCTTCATTCCATGCTTCGTCAAGCTCGGCTTCGTATTTGCCGTCATCCCTCTTGTTGAAGCAATAGTGGCTTGCCCATTCCTCCATCCCCTCAACATAGTGCCCTTCGAAATGCGGAGCAGAGTGG
>OMXO01000146.1 GCA_900315035.1 uncultured Prevotella sp. | reverse complement strand
ATGTGGATCTCGCTGGAGCGACCGCCATTACGTACGATGGGCGAAACACGGCTCTGGTATTCGTTCTTTCTGCCATTGGCGGGACTCATCGTCTATTCGCGTTGGAAATACAAGTGGATTCTGTCGTTCTCAACCATTCTCTCCCTGGTGTTCATCTGCGTGAATCTGTTCAAGCCAGAGATGCACGACAAGACACTAATGCCCGCCCTTCAGAGTCCGTGGTTTGCACCTCATGTCATCGTCTATATGTTCGCTTATGCCGTACTTGGTTTCGACATCACCGACAATCTCGTATATGTCGGCCTCGCCTTCCTCACCATCGGCATGCTCTTCGGTGCACTTTGGGCAAAAGAGGCTTGGGGACACTATTGGTCGTGGGATCCTAAAGAGACATGGGCCGCCATCACCTGGCTAGCCTATCTCGTTTACGTCCACTATCGTCAGTTACCTCGTCATCACGAACGACTGGCTCTCTGGATGCTCATCGGATCGTTCGTCCTCCTACAGATGTGTTGGTGGGGCATCAATTATCTGCCTTCCGCCCAAGGTTCGAGTGTACATACTTATAATATGCAGTCGTGAAACAAGAACATAGAAGACATATTGCCTCGTGGTTGCTATTGGCGGTGTTTGTGCCAATGCTGCTGTTATCGTCGGTTCATATCCATGAAACTGGCGAGACCATAGAGACGGAATGTGCCGACTGTGTACACCATAGTTGTCATGGCCACTTGACTGCTATGGCCACGTGGGAGCACGACTGCGTGCTGTGTCAGTTCCTGACTCTGACGATGTTGACAGCCGCTGTGATGACTGTCACGGTATATGTTCATGTATGTAAGAAATCCTGCGCCCAGCCAATATGCGATTGTCATACTGCCTGCTATGGCGCTATTGTAACTAGAGGGCCTCCGACCGCCTGACGCCCCTCCCATTTTTTTTACATACATTATTAAATACCATTAATCAAGAATGAAAGCAAAATTTATTATTTTGCTGCTGTTGTGTATATGCACGACAGTGGCAGCACAAGATAAACATCATCATGCAGATGATTCGACGGATGTATTTTTCCGCCATCTGCAACTGAATGAATTGACAGTGACGGGTGTGACTGGCGATACAAAACTGAAACATGCCACAACGCCTGTGAGTATCGTATCACCACAGGTTCTCAGGGCTACGGCTTCCACGAATATCATCGATGCCATTGCCCATCAGCCAGGCGTGAGTCAACTGACCACAAGCGGCAGTATCTCAAAACCCATCATCCGCGGACTAGGTTATAACCGCGTGGTGGTGATGAGTGAAGGTGTTCGCCAGGAAGGTCAGCAATGGGGTGACGAGCATGGCGTGGAAGTGGATGGCAGTAGTGTGAACAGCGTTGAGATCCTGAAAGGTCCTGCCTCGCTGATGTACGGCTCGGATGCGATGGCAGGTGTGGTGATCCTGCACGCCCAGCCCACATTGGCCGAGGGTGAGATGAGAGCAAATGTCAGTTCGGAATATCAGACCAACAACGGACTCTTCCACTACTCATTACAAATGGCCGGCAATCAGAAAGGTTTTGTGTGGGATGCCCGCTACAGCGACAAGATGGCGCATGCGTATAAGAACAAGTACGACGGCTACGTGCCTGGCTCACAATTCCGTGAACGGGCCGGACGACTGATGCTGGGATTGAACAAATCTTGGGGACACTCGCGACTCACGTGGACGGCCTATCACCTGACACCCAGCATCGTTGAGGGAGAGCGCGACCCAGAAACAGGCGAACTGGAACATGAAGAGGGATGGAAGGGATGTCAATACTCCAAATCCCTACCCTTCCAACAGGTGAAGCACTACAAACTGGTGTGGGACAACTCACTGAATCTCTCGTCAGGCTATCTCAAGGCTATCATCGGCTATCAGCAGAACCGCCGTCAGGAGTACGAAGGTATCAGAAGTCGGGCAACGAGGGCGAGGAATATCTGATTCCTGACTATCGCCTCTTCGACTTCGGCATCTATGCCACCGCCACGAAAAGACTTGGAGATAGATGGACGTTGAATGGTGGTCTGCGCTATGACCACCGCCGACTGCATGGGTATGCTCTGGAAGAGGATGGTGAACAGCGTTTCGTGGATTTCACACGTCATTTCAACGGCGTGACGGGAAGTATCGGTGCCGTCTGCAACATTAACGAGCACTTTAATCTGCGCCTGAATCTAGCCCGCGGTTTCCGCACACCCAACATGAGTGAATTGGCCTCAAATGGTGTGCATGAAGGCTCTTTGCGCTATGAGATAGGAAATCAGGACTTGAAGGCTGAATACAGTTTGCAGGCCGACCTCGGCGTCGATTTCACCTCACGCTATGTCTCTTCTATACCCAGGGCGATGCCCGATTGCTGGGCTTTGAGGCTGGTGTCGACTTCCATCCCGTCCATAGTGTCCATTTCTCCAACACCTTCTCGTATGTAGATGCCCAGTTGTTAGATGCAACACCCGACACAAAGTATCTCCCTTTTACGCCTGCTCCCAAATGGACATCTGAGCTGAAGTGGGAACTGTTCCATCATACGCATAGTACGGTCAGTCCACACGCCATGCACGAGTACCGTCATACCCATCCCAAGAGCGGAGTCGCACTCAATAATCTCTACATCGCCGCTGGTCTCGACTGCTATCTGAAACAGACGCACATCTACAGCGCCGATGATACCGAGACACCGACGCCCGGCTATGCCCTGCTCAGTCTTTCGGCAGGCACAGATATCCAAGTAAAGGGCAAGAAAATTGCAGAATTCTATATCACCGCCGACAACCTCCTGAACAAGGCTTACCAGAACCACCTGAGCCGCCTGAAATATACAGATGAAAACGTGGTTACTGGTCGTCGTGGCGTTTACAACATGGGGCGCAACATCACCTTCAAGGTCGTGTTTCCCATAACGTTGTAAGGACAAACGTGATAAAACTACTCATGCGAGGGCAGAGTCGATGTGAGCATCACTCTGCCCTCTCTTAATCGCAGCCTTAACTTGAGACATATTGCTGCGAGAGACGGGAAGTGATTCATTGCAGTGCTTGATCAACAATTGGGTGGAGCCAGAATGCGAAACAATCTGCTCAACCTGACCAAGATTGACTAAGAAGGCACGGTGACAACGGACAATCATCGGATAGTCATTCAGTGCTTCCACCATCTGTTTCATGGTGGCGCGAAGCATGTCGGTATGCACCTGATCGTTGCGCAGATAATTGACCTTAACGTAGTTGCCAACGGCCTCAATAAATAATAGGTGGGAAATCTGGAGCGTCACAGATTCGTTGGTCGTACCAGTGAGGATGAGTTCCTGCGGGCGGAGCGTCTCTAATGGTTCCTCCGTTTCGCTTGTCGAAAGTTTCCTCAACTCCTCGTTCAGTTGTCTTGTCTCCTCCAGTTCCATTGCCAGATACTTGCTGCGGAACTTGAAGCGCCAATAAAGTCCGATGGCGAAGGAACAGAAGGCGATGATAACAAGGGTTTCGAAGAAATTGATGATAGAAAACTGATTACCCTCTACGCGGTCGCTCAGCACGAAGTGGCGATAGAGACAGATGCCCAGTGCCACGAGCGGTGTATTGATTAACTGGAACCAGAGGTTACGGCGGATGATATATTCGACACCTTTCTTGAACGACCTCGGCATCCTGACAACATACTTCAGGATGATGTCGGTCAACATACATGTCGAGAATCCTATCACCCAAAAGGCTGCCAGATGCACGTAGACCTGCCACTGCCACGCGTCCAATCCGAAGGGCTTGAACACAGCCAGCGCCACCACGATAAACGTAGTACTAATGATCCTTGTTATTATCGTTTCTATACGACCTTGTTTCATACAAGTCGCAAAGGTACGAAGAAAAAGTGACATTCGTCACATTTCCATGCAGAATATCCCAGAAATTTGGAGGGATTAACATTACATCATAACTTTGCAGCGAGTTTTTAAATATGAAAGTTATGAAACCAAGAACGATTATCGGAATTATTTTCATTGTTGCCAGTCTGTTGAAACTGGCTACCATCTGGGGCTTTATTCATTGGAGTTGGTTTACACAGATATCCGAGCAACCCTGGGTCACATATTTCTGTATCTTCGTGGTGCTCTATGTGGGTGTGAATCTGATCATCGACAGTTACCGACGTGATCCTGATCAGTGGCTCCAACGCTCGCTACCCATCGGCGAGGACGGCAAGCGCATCTGCTGCTCTGTACACTATGGCGGCGACGAGTACGTCTATCGCGGCGAAACCTTCCACGGTGCCCGTCTCAATGCCTTCTGCGGCGGTATTAGAATGGATATGCGCGAGGCCGTCATCACCGAGGATGAGGAAATCGACATCCACACCTTCTGCGGCGGCATTGAAATCTTTGTCCCCACAACGGTCAATGTGGAAATAAAAAGCCAAAGTTTCATCGGTGGCGTCGGCAATCATGCCATGCACACCGCCGACCCGAAAGCCCCGACCCTTCACATCGTCGCCAGCAATTTCCTGGGCGGCGTGGATATCAAGAATTAAGATTTGCAACTATTCGTAACTTTGCATCGTCAAATAAGTAAAAAGCAGAAAGAGATATGAAAAATGTGAGATTTTGGGCAGTACTGGCCATTGGTTTGATGAGTGTGATGAGCGTGAAGGCTCAGAGCCAGCGAATGCTGGAGTTCCAGATGATGATGTCTATACATGATACCACTTATAAGAACTTCATCAAGGATGGGAAATACAAGAAATGGTAAAAGCCGCAAAGGCCGATTATCTTTATGATTTAGCCTGCTGCTATGCCCTGACGAAGCAGAAGAAACAGGCGTTGATGACACTTGAGAAGTCGGTGGATAGCGGTTATAAGCGCTACGACAACATGCTCAACGATAACGACCTTGTCTCGCTCCGTAAAGACAAGAAGTATCAGGCTCTGCTAGCTGTGGTTAAGGACCGCCAACCACTTAGCGTTCTTAGAAAGTCGGCTCCCTATGCCCCAGATTCTACAAAAATAGATAATCCGTTCCGTTATGAGTCAAAGGATTCGCGGAGTCTGAGTATGGTTCGCGAGTATTTCAAACTCGACTCGGTGGCTGGACAGGGCGATGAGCTATCGAAGATCCTCAACCTACTACACTTTGCTCACGACAATATGCGCCACGACGGTGGCAACAGGGCTTTTGCCGAGATGGATGCTATCGACCTGTATAACTATTGTAAGACTACAGGCAAAGGCATCAACTGCCGACAATTAGCAATCTCTCTCTGCGAGATGTATCTGGCGATGGGTATCCCAGCTCGCTATGTCACCTGTATGCCTGCCGATCCGCTCGACTACGAGTGCCATGTGATCAATACGGTGTGGTCGGAGCAGTTGCAGAAATGGCTCTACATCGACCCCACGATGGATGCCTGGGTGATGGACGAGAACGGTACGATGCTCAGCATTGCCGAGGT
>OMXO01000159.1 GCA_900315035.1 uncultured Prevotella sp. | reverse complement strand
TTTGTGAATGTCACCATCGGCATGGGCGACTTCGTCCATAGTTCGAATGCGATGGCTCTACTAGTGTCCTTGGGATTGATTTCCTGTTTCATACTTATCATTTGGTTTTCGACTGCAAGGACGGTGCAAGCCGAGTGCAATAGAGCTCGCTCTAATTGCCGAGGCGCAGCCCGTTTTCGCGGTTTTCGACCGCAAAGATACAAATAATTGCGGAGTATTCCAAATTTACCGTTTACATTCTTGCCTTCTGCTTCTCGCCAGCACCACTTCCGCGATACTTCGAGCGAGCCTCGTTGAACTTCCAGGTGAGATTGATTAGGAACGTGCGACGGGCGGGGTTGTGAACCGTCAGTTCGCGGATGCCATAGATAGTAGCATCGGTTTTGTTGGTGTTGAAGAGGTCAACACAACGCACATCGAGGGTCAACTGTCCCAAGCGGCGGAGGTTGAAGTCGCGCTGCACGCCGAGCGTTATTTTTGTGACGAATGGTTGGTCGTTTATATATACAATCTTTCAAATGCTTTCCGACACTTCTGTTTGTCTTTCTCTGTCAGTTCTGGATGCATTGCTGTGCCGCCACGCTCAATGGTCTTCACTATTTTGAATCCTGCATAGCGGGCGATCTCTCTCATGGCACGGATGGCGCCGCGCGATTGCTTGAACAGGATATTCCAAGGCCAGGGCGTGGTACAGGTGCTGATGAGGATGCACTTCTTGCCTTTCATCAGCGGTTCTGGAAAGCGAGGGGTGTCGCGCATCATACCATAGACCTGACGGTCGAACATCACCTTCATCTGCCCGGGGATGTTGCCCCAGTAGCAGGGCGCACCCATGATGATGGCATCAGCCTGCTGCATCATCTTCAGTATTCGCTGCGAATCATCCTCGGTGAGTACGCATTTCCCCTTCGTGCGGCAGGCCATACAGCCTGTGCAGGGCTTTATGGTCAGGTCGTTGGTATATATCATCTCCACCGTATCACCATGTTTCTCTGCCTCCTCCCGCATGATGCCGAGCATCTGCGAAATCAGTCCTTTCTTTCGAGGGCTTCCGTTTATGATCAGTATGTTCATATCTTTTCTAATTCCATTTCAAATTCTTTCCATTCTTCTCCGTCAATCGAATAGGCATCTTCGCCTGTGATGCGGAAACCGACAGACTTGTAGCATTCGACGGCGGAGTGGTTGTCGCAAAACACGCCAAGGGTAATTTTCTGCGCACCCAGTTCCTGGTGTGCATAATCGATAGCGAGGCGCAGCAACTGTTTGCCATAGCCTTTGCCGCGTTTCGAATCATCCACGATGACGAAGCCGAAGCGAATAAGACTTTTATCCTCTGATGGGAATCTCAATAGAATATGCCCGACTATCTCATCATCAGCAATAGCTGTGAGCGGATACATATTATCGCCCTCGTATTGTTCCATCATTTCCTCTGGCTGAGCAGGGAATTCTTTATACCTGTCGGCACTCCAAAGCCGGAAAGCATGCTTATCTTTACACCAGCTCAGAATCGTCGAGGCATCGTTGACTTTGAATGGTCTAATTTTCATCATATATTTATATGATTCTCGCAAACTTGTTTGCAAAATTACACATAATTGCCGAGACTGCCAAATATCTGGGATATTCTATATGGTTTTTTGATAAATGGACATTAATTACTGCCCATTCGCTGCTGCTCGGCTTTACCTGCGCCTGTTCCCTTATACTTGCCCACAATCATGAGCCATATCCTGTACGCTACGCTGGAACACATCACTGATGCTGGCACGCAGGCACAGGGCATCATTCTTCAACCAGCACTTCTGTACCACAAAACTGACATTATACGAAGGTGAGAGAATACGGAAGTTCAGTACATCACCCTTTGTCTGGATGTTGGCATTGGCCTCCAACTGCCAGCTGTGCTTAAAGCGGAAGGTGTTGTAGATGTCGAAGAAGAAGATGGGCTTAGTAAAGGTCACATCCGTCTTGCCTGTGGCGCTACGAGGATCGTCGTAGGTCATCGTGTTCCAAAACTTCTGCCCGCCAATGGTCCAGCTTGGGCTATATACACCCCAAGTGGGATTGGCCGAAAGGAAGATGGCCAGATTACGAACGGGATCGGACAAGTTAGCCTGCTTCATCAGCATG
>OMXO01000069.1 GCA_900315035.1 uncultured Prevotella sp. | reverse complement strand
ATTATTAATTCCTTCCTGAATCTTTTCTTCATCATCCGTGCTGCAAGAATTAGCAAGCAGATATTCCAGTACAAAGACAGGAACATTGGCACCGCCCTTTACTGAACGGACCACATCCTTACGGACTACATAACCTTTGAATTGGTCCAACAATTTAGAATCAAGCTCTATCATAATCTTGGTAGTCTTTAATCGTTAAAATAGGTCATCAATGTCTCTTGACAGTGATTTGTTGATGGCACAGCTATCAATCTGTTCGGAAGTGTCCTTATCCACAACAATAACTTTGTCAATGCCATGAGCTAACTCAAACTCTACATTCACTGTCTCACCAGGTTTCATCGAGTATATCAAATTCCCGATGACCAATTTACTGCCTGCATAAAGTAACAATTTTACTTTACGCTCATTGCGGAAAAGATCTGATTCGCAACCTTCTGCAAGCAATTTTACTGTAAAATAGTTTCCTGTCACGGCTTTAAGCTCCTTCTTGTTGGAAATCATCACTCTCAGTGCCATGTCGTTTGACTCAATATTCAACTCATATGCGGGAATGATACACTCCTGGGGAGTGAAGCCCCCATGGGAATAACCATACCTGCCTGTGGTCTTAAATGGTTTATCAGTCTTGGCATAGTACTGATAGTTACTGTTGAAGTAGCGTCCTGTCCTTTCAATCAGATTCGTGGCAGAAAGAGGTTCCTCTGTCAACACAAAGCGTTCTTCTATTTTCAGGATGTTCCCTTCTGGACGGGGTTCTTTATCCGCTTCGTCCAATAGACCCGTGAGGACAAAGCCGTGGTCAGTGGTAAGCACTATCTTGTTATACCCAAGACGGAACAGATGGGCTATCTTCTCTCTGAGTTCCGGCTCGTAGTTTGTAATGTCTTTAAGTGCGCCCATTTGCTTTTTCTCACCCACTTCGTCTATATCTCCATAATTGAGTACAAGACGGTTGGCAGTAACACCATCATTGAGCATGTTGAGAGGCATGATGACCACATCATCATAGACCGACTTCAATGTATTATATCTGGATTGAGCATTCATGATTGGCTCACTGCATCCGAATAGAGCACTCATACCGTTTTCAGTTACAGAAGGAAGAACTGTCAGTGCTGTTTTCCTGTCTATCTTCACATTCTTGTCGGTAATGGCACTGACAACGGCTTCTGCTATTTCAAGGCGCAACCCGTCACAGACTATTACCGCAGTACGTTTATCACTAGCAAGAGCATTGATTACAATATCCTTCTGTGTTGAGATATAATTTTCTTTTATGTTGAACCAGCATGTCAGCAGTTCATTATTCAAGATGGTATAGTGTTCTTGTAGCGGACGCAAGGTGGCTGGATCGTTCAGCCAATCCGTATAGATACGGCGCATGGCTGTATCGAGAGCAGCAAAATGCTGCCTATAATATGTTGCGACATCTTGATAGGTAGAGATAGCACCAAGACCTTCTACCTTAAACGTACAAAGCAGCCAGACACTCTGCAACCATAGCGGTTTTAATGCTTTTGCCTTCCTGTCTTGTGTGCGCTGCTTGATGAATTTGGTCAATTCTTTCGTGTCCTGATGCAACTTCAAGGCATTGCTGAGCATCATCATCAACTGGCGGTCAAGTGCTGAAAAAGGATGGTTGGGATGAGCCTTCAACGGATTGATGTCTGCTGGAAGTGCATAGTTTTCAGCATACTTCCGTAGCGTATCTATCTTCTCTGTGCTGTCAGCCCATTGGTAATAGACTTCTAGCAGGAGTCCTTCTATCGTATTGTCAGCCAACGACTGTAGGATGGTGTTTACCACCTCCTGTACCATCGTTTCGGCTGGCTGTTCCGTTTGAGGTTTATCGATAAGGTGATACACTTCACTTCTGAACACATTCCACACCGTCTCATCCATCTTCTGACGGGTTGCGGCAGGTGCATGAAGGAAGTCAAGCAGCCAGTCCTCCAATCGCAGTGGCTCAGTAATACCATCAGCTACAGACTGCCACCAGTTCTTATTCTTGCCCTCGCTAAGTTTTGCGGCAAGCAGAAGCTGGTCTTTGGTCAGATGAGTATTCTTGCCAGTGGCTTCAAACAGTTTCTGCTTGATATATGCCTCCATGTCGTCAAGCACCAATAATCCTCCTGTTTGTACGTATTCCTGCAAGAAAGTCAATTGTAGCGCTTTCTTTTTGACATAGAAGAGCACAGGATTATCTGCATACTTTGACTCTGCCAGATATTTCGCCTCTATCTCGCTGTACTCACCCGTGATGGGTAGCTGCTTAATGTCTTCTGGAAGATATTTCAGCAGGAACTCACCCTCACCATTGGCATCTGTCACCACTACGTAGCGATGCTCAGCCAATATGCGCTCTATGTCTTCTTTAAACCAAATCCCTATCATAGAATTATCTCCTTAACCGAATATCATGGCTGGAGTCAGCATCTCCTGTCTTATCTCCATGCCAGTTGATTTCTCTCAGATGCTTTCCCCGATGATTTAGTAACTCAAAATGGAAATCTTCCTTTTCAAAATCAATGCTAAGATAACAATCGTCATTTCTAAAACGACCTGAATGGAAGATAATTCTCTGATGTTCATCATCATGGTTAAGCTTCGTCTTGTTTTCATCGTACACCCATCCATTCATTTCTGCCAATATCCTCCCGTGTTTTCGCAAATAGGCGACTTTTTCACCTGTACTGGCAGACGTTCTATCGGGTTCATGTCCAATATTAGTACAATAGGCTTCCATCATTTCGTGGTTCCACATTGGCTCATCCATCGCTTTATGCTGTGCACATTCTTTGAGGGGAACTATATAATCTAAAGACACTGCAGTAGAATCAAATAAGTTTTTTATTTGACAAGTAGTATCCTTTTTCCCATCAGATTTAACAACTCCCGTTATTGCAGTTTGCTCATATTTTCCATCAAAAGTAAAACTTACAACACTTGCTTCTTGGTCATGAGCTAAACTAATACATGTAGAATAGATACCAGAATCATTATATACTTTTGAAATGGTTTCATCTGTATCTATATTGCTAACACGATTTGTAAGTATGTTCAACAATAATTGTTTCTTTTCTTCTGCCAATGTTTCATCAGAAGGGTTATAACATAAAGAAAGTTGATAACCACACAATTCTCTGGTTTTGAAATCATGAGGAACACCAATTTTGGCAATACCATAGGTATCCGAAAGATGCGTCATCAATCCATACCATCTTTCCACCTTGGACCATTGGGATGAAAGATTTCCCTCACCCGTCATTGACCAATCATTCAAATACAAGAATGCCATAGTTATTCCTCCTTCGTTAATGTCCTCAATGATTCCTCCCATTCGTCAAAGAAACCAACAGGCCAATCTTCCATTGAACCATCATCATGGATTTGTATATGTTTAGTATGGTGAAGCAATGGATTCTCCTTGTCAGCATATAGAAAATGGACTTCTACATTGTTCTCGTCTATCTGTTGGTTCTTAACCGCGATTCTTACGCCATTGAGCAAATGATCACTGTGTGTCTCGATAATAATCTGAATACCATTCTTTGCGGCCATAGATAGTAATTCTCCCATTCTTGTCTGAGCTTTTGGATGTATATGGGCTTCTGGATTTTCGATTACAACAAGAGAATTCTTTGGAGCAGTCATCAAGGCGACAACAATTGGGAAAACAGAACTGTTACCGAAAGGCATATTGAGTGGAGAGACTTCAGTGTTGATACCATTAACGTTCACGGAATATGTCATCTTTACATGCTCTTTATCTTGTTCTGTGACATTAACGGTTTGATTGAAATCCATAATATAACTCATCCAGGCAGACACATTGGAATAAACTCTCATGTCACCAGATTTGTCGAATTCTGGAATTTGAATCTTTTCGTCTTCACTTAAGGCATGATATAGATATGAAGCAGCCGTCAACCCCAGTTTATCACCAATTCTCCCCTCTGTCGAATCTAATAACAGATTGCTAAAATGTACTTCTCCAGGCCCAACTCGATTAGCAGCTAAGTAAACCAAGTCTTTTGAGAAGAGAGCGCAATTACTTTCAAACTCAGACAGATTACCAGATACATTAGTCGTACATGTATCTTCATCCTTAACCGCATTGACTATGGTCACATCAAGTGCGTCATCGATAGTGTCGTCTTCTATAGAGATGATTACATCTGTATCCTCACTCTCAAAATATCGTATCGAGTCAGCACTTTTGAGATTAACAAGACTGCCCCGCAACTGTACTTTTTCACTCAACAGTGTACGTTTGTCCATATCACTCTGTCTTAGCAGCATCAATGCTTGGATAAGCGTTGATTTGCCTGCGCCATTCGCACCTGCGACTATTGTCAGGTTCCCTAATGCAAAGCTTTGTTCCTCAAAGCATTTGAAGTTCTTTAATGTGAGATACGATAACATATATTACTTGTTTAATTTGTTTGACATATATTTGATTTGCTCTGATAACATATTGTATGAAGAGAAACGCAAATTGTAAGGCCTTTTTTCCCAAAATCTCTTTGACTTCTTGATAAGTGTATCAAGTGAATCATTATTGTCAACTTTCACACTACCATTCATAATCAATAGGATTATGATTGTCTTGAGCGACTGGCTTTTCCATGAGAAGAACTTTTTACATGCCTCATATCGCAAGAAAGATAGTTTGTCTATCATAGCTTGCTCATCAATCCCTGCAGAACAATAGTCTTCCAACTGAGGTATAAGTATAGAATCAATTTTCGTACTACCAGAGATTGAAACTCTTGAAGTAAATTTCTCTACGTCATTTCTAATATTCCATAACAACGGGAGACGTACTATTTGTCTTCGATTCGGTTTTATGCTCGGATATGATAGAATGATATTATCTACTATTCTTTCAAGATTATTATACCCTTCGGGAAAAACAAACTTGGCTACTGCCCATAAATCGCTACTTCCCTCTGTTACACTTCCCATCTCATAGATACGATACCTATCGCTCCGAGTAACACCAGGGTTAAGAACCGTAATGAAGAATTCCGTATTAAGAAGCTTCCTTTTCAGCATTAGGGGAAGTTCTTCAAATCGTTTATATTTCTTAAACTCTCCAAGTGCTTCTTCGCTCAAAGTAAGAGAGCCATTAATATACTCATAAATACACTTCAGTTGGCGCTCCCCGGTTATTACATACCAGTTCTTCTCGCTTCCATCCAACATCAGCTCTGGAGTTTGAAAACCTGAAAGCAACTGATATATGAACATGCTTTTTAGTCCAACATCCCATCTGGAGTTTGTTCCATAGGTATGGCCAACAAACTTCAATGAATCCTTGTCTATCATGTCAAGGATTTGTTCACATACGAGTATTTGCTTTCTGAAAGTATATTTATCGCTTACTATCATAATCACTCAAATTTTACCAATCTGCATTCAAATATTTCTTCAGCTGTCCGGCATTGAGCACTTCGTAGCTGAGCATCTTGCGCTTCTGTAGTGGTGCAATATTCTTGCCAACGCCGTCATCGAGTTTCGGGTCATAGCCGGTAGCAAGGAGGTCATCCACTTTCTGGCAGAACTCCTGCAGTTCTGTCAGTGTGGCACGAAGCTCCTGTGCCTCCATGCGCCCTTCTGTGTTGCTAGTATCAATGGAGTTGAGACGGTCACGAAGGGCGGCCTCACGGTTGGCGGCATATATAGAGCGGACACGATACAGAGTATCACGGCTCCACTTGTAGATGCTGACGTAAAGCTCTATGGCATGATGTGGCCCACTGCTGAGGTGCCAGATGAACGGTGTCTTCGGCAGATACATGAAGAGGTTCAGGTGGTCGCTGAGTTGCTGGAAGAATCGCTCTTGCAGATATTTCTCCAATGGGCAACCTAACAACTGACATACCTGAGAAAATTGCGCAGCCGAGTAGGCACGCTCCATCATTTCCTTTTCTATGCGAATGGCAAGGCGTTCCTCGCCGAGACGGTCACCCAATGGAATGATGCCGTCATCATCCTTTGCCAGCACGGTACGGATAACATCGGTTATCAGCTCAAAGGCCAACACTTGTGTGCGCTGTGGGGGCAGCACATTGGCATTCTTGAACTGCCACCATGCTTCCACGGGGTTCACATTGCGTTTGATGCAGAACTCCTCCCATTCATTGTTGTTCTGGTAGAGAGTGTCGAAGTCTGTAATTTTTGGCAGGTCATCGCACTCCTCCAAGTTCTCTAAATGTTCCAGTACATCATTCGCTGGCTTGAACTCGCTTTCTAACATTAACCATTGCTTATAGGCGACCTTTGCCTCATGACTCACAGGCAGGTCGCCAACAGGAATGCCCTCTTTGTCCAATACCATCTGCTTATCGTGCTCACTCAATTCATAGACATCGAATACTACCTTATTTATAATGGCCTCGTTAAGGAGGATTTGGGTTAAGAGGGCATTCTCATAATTAAAATAATACGCAATTTCCTTTTGGGACTCAGAAGATGTCCCGATAGGAGAATGTGTAAAATTGAACTCTATTAGAGAATACTCGCATAGATGCTTCTTAATTGAAACATTCTGTTTTGCAAGATTCTCAAGCAAAGATTCACTCTCCTTATCAGGAATAACAAATGGAACTCTATCCAAATCACCTTGATTTGTATTCACTGTTGGATTAAGACACCTACAAATATATCTTACTAACAAGGTGTTTAGAAAGGCCATAGAATAATTTAAATTCTTGTATTTATTAGAGAACGTAGTAGAGCCTCCAACATCAAACATGAAGTTTGTAGGTAAATATCTAAACGACACCTTAAAACCTAATGCTGAATATGTTATTCCTTCTCTAAAATAATAGCTTTCATTCTGAGGCCTAGATTTTAATTTACCTTTTTCGTTAACGAAGTGCTTAATTTCATATCCATCTTTTTCCCAATTAACAAGCACCCATAAATTTCCATACCACTTGTTGAATGGTCCGCCTTTCGAATATCTTATCCATTTTTTATTATCTCCATGAATCGTAGATATAGCTTTGTTATCTTCCTCCCACCAAAATCTCAAGAAGCGTTCATTAAGACCAGATGCTAGCCCTTGTTTATTGTCCATTACAGAGTCAAGGCTTTCGCTCGCAAATTTCTTTCTAAAATCATCCGATATCCAATAAATAAATGGCCATGATTTTATCTCTTTCAGCTTAAGTTGAGACACATAATATAAATTTTTGTTTGGATTCTTATTCACCTCATCAGCTAATGCTAATAAACAATATTTTTTCTTATTTTTTTCTTCTGGTGTTCTTGTGTATTGATCAAGAGATATAAAAAGAGAATCATTAGCCTTTAAGCCTTTGTCCAAGCAATAATATGCTGGCGCGCTAGCAAATCCACTAACAGAAGAGAACATATTTGTGGAATCTGCACCATGCTCGACAAATATATTAATTGTTGTGTTATCTAATATATATTTACGAACATCCTCAAAATCTTTGATATACATGAAAGTTAAAGGATGAATCATTCCGATTTTGCCTTCTTCATTTGCTAGTTCACAGCATCTTTTGACAAAGGAGGCATACAAGTTTTTATTGAATTTTAGAGGCTTACTGTAATTAGAATCTATAAATTGTTTTAGTTCTTGACCAAAATCGGCAGCCGCAGTATAAGGGGGATTTGCCACCACTACATCATACTTATGGGAAATAATATCGAGGAAAGAAATGGCGTCATTGGTTTTAGCCAACGTATAGTCATTACTGCCCTGGCCACCCCATTTGTTTACATTATTGCGGAGCTGGGTAATGACATTGTTCTTATACTCAAAGAGACTCTCCATTTCAAACTCCTTGAACATAGAATGATTAACATCGTTTGGCATCATTTCGTTCAGGCGCTCTTCCACACGTACCAATGAGCCAAACTTATAGGCTGAGCATAAATCATTCCATATATGCTCAATGGCTTCAATTTGCTTTTGCGACCATGAACCAAGAATCTCAAATGTACCTTGCAATTCTTCATATTGGGGAAGGAAGAAGTGCGTGCTTACCACATTGGTATATGCAGGCCAATGACTGCGATGACCACCTAATTCTCGCGCCTTGATGAAGAGTGCTATCTGAGAGATCTGGGCTGCACGCTCATCCAAATCAACACCGAAGAGGTTGTTCTCCACAATCATCTTCGGAATATCACGACGACTGTAGTCACGCTCGTAGTTCTCCATCTGATCTACGTACAAGTCGTAGAAGAGCGAGAAGGCGTAAATCAGGAAGTTGCCCGAACCGCAGGCTGGATCGAGCAATCGCATCTGGCGCAAGTCCTTGGGATGGCGCACCTGATGGTCAGGTATATTTGCTATCTGGTATTTCTCTTTGATACGGCTATCGGGGAACATCTCCATATATGCCTTACCCAACGTGTTGACAACAAGGAACTTCACTACCCATTGGGGCGTATAAACCTGACTCTGAAGCGACACCTTATTATATTCTGTCTTCTCGCCACTCTGCTTCAATGCTTCTTTCTCTACGGCATTGAAGTTCTCATAAAGCCAGCCAAGGATGTCGTCACCCTTCCAGACATCAGCTCCACAGTCAGCATCCGCTTCTATGGCATTGAACTGCTCGATAATCTCATTCAGTTCATCGGCTGTCGGCAGCAATGCGTATGGATAGTCTTTACGATAAAGGGGAATGTGCTCACCAAGATTGTCGAATTGGTCACTGAGGAAATGCTTCAATCCCTCACGTTCCGCATTGCGCTCCTCCGGGTGGTTCTCCAGCCACACATTATGCTCAAAAGAACGTCCTGCATTCTCCTTCCTTCGGGTGATAATCTCAGGAAACAATTCCTTCGACTCCATCACCTTGATAGCAGCGATGCGGTTGAAGAGCGTAAAGACACACTCGTTGATGGCAGCCTGACGTGCCTCCTCATAGTCACCCAACTCGCTCAGGTGGCTGTTCATCAGTTCATCCAGTTTCCTGCGCTTCTCTTGGTGCTCTGCCGGGATCTGCTCTACAGGTAAGGCAGCCTCCTTACGAAGTCCCATGCGAGAGAAACGATTATCAAATGCCTGCTGAATCAGGCGGCGTATGTCGAGAACGTGATTTATCAGTTTCATTATTCACTTAATTTTTGAAGAGTTTTTATTTTATAAACGACACGTTTAGGAACGCGACTATCATCATTGATATGGAATGAATGATATTTCCTTTCTACTGCATTTTCAGGAAGTCTTTCAAATTTACATCCTGCTTTATATTCCATGTATTTTTTAAAATTAACATCATAACAATACAGGGTATCATAGTTAGGCAGTCCTATAGCTTTAGGCAACAATTCTCCTGCATGTTCTCTGGAAGATTCCAATACCGAGACTTCTTCGCCTTTATTTTCAGGATGCGCGCCCTTACCATTTTCTCCATGTTTCTCATTCCATTCATACACCCTCAATGGCTTATGATGATTGGAAAGCCATTCAAACACATGGGATATTGACATTGGAAGAGAGCCTACGGGGATAGTGGAAGTTTTAGTTTTCAAATCCCAGGTCTTACCTTTATCACCAAACACATTTGTAGCAATGAGATAAGAGTTTGCAGGTGTAGATTCTATTCTTGTGGCTATTTCTGTTCTGATTTCATTTTTAATTGTCTCATCGTAAATGCCGTATTCTTCTGTTTCAGAAGATATGCGATTTCTACGCCAATCTTTCAATCCTTTAAATATTGATCTAAGTTGTCTTACCCTTGAAGGATAGCATTCCGGAAGTACACTTACGGCATACAAGTATGCGTTTATGTTCATCGAATCATAAATCATGCTGCATTCCTCATCATTAAAGAAATCGACAAATATGCCTGTCTCTTTTATCTGTACCCCCATCGTCTTGTCATCAAACAACTCATTAACAACCCAATCTTTTGAAATGACCAGGTTACCTATATCGTCATATTCAGGAAACATCAAGGCAATAATATTCTCTGCCATATTAATTAATTGTTAGAAACCCATTATTGTTCGCATATCAATATCTATTTGGTCAAAGAACCCTTTCGGAGGATTAGCAACTCTACCATCCTCAAGTATCTCTAACTTGCAGGGTTTAGACGTATGCTGGCTTTCATCACGTTCAAAATAATACACTTTAACCAATGGCAGATATTCTGGTTCATTCACAATAGCGACCAATGCGCCATTCATAATATGGTCGCTATGTGTTTCTATGATAATCTGTATTCCTGCCTTTGCTGCCTTCATAAGCAACTTCATAAGTTCTGCCTGAGCACGAGGATGAATATGCGCTTCAGGATTTTCTATAAGAAGAATGGCGCCAGGAGAAGCACTCAGGACTGCAATAATAATTGGCAAGACATAAGAAATACCATAACCAACATTAATCGCTGACATTGGTTCTGTCATAGTGTTCCCTTCTCTGCTGAATTTATAATTTAGCTTGAAATCATTTCCATTAGGTTCAATATTGATATTTACACGAGGCGACACTTGTTGCATCCACAATTGAACCTGTGTGGATAAGAGATCATTGTTTTCATTATCGTACAGCAACTCCGGAATACAATGTATCTTATTTCCGAAATGGCTCAAGAAATGTATTGCATATTCACATTGACCATTAATTTTTGAAATCTGTTTTTGGTGCTGCACCACATTTGTATCTCTTTCATATCCTTTCTGTGGACCATATCGAAACGCACTTATATACTGAAAATTTGAAGTAAACAGAGAACATTTCGTTAAATATTTATTCTGATTCTCCACATTGATAGCAGGCAGATATGTTTCATAACTATCCGTATCTTCATAAGAGAACTCGAAATTCAAGGTTTCCGAATCATCTTCCAATTGGATGTTCAATACCCCATCAGAACAAGAATGACATTCAACGTCATTGGCAATACCTAAATCAGCCAAATCTCCTTTTAGATTTAATCCTGCCAATGGGGTGTTTCCCGTGTATGACTGCCTAAGTAACAGGAGTGACTGTATGACCGATGACTTACCCATACCATTTTGACCAGTGAGCAATGTAATATTACTCAAATGAATATTAAGATTGTCATGAATCTTAAAGTCTTTCAATATCAAATTAGTTATCATAGCCAATTATTTGTTTAATGAGTTGTTGAACTTTTGTGTGACGATATTCGACTTGAGGAGTCTTTGCTGTTCCTGAAGTGATTGATTTAATAAAATCTTCATTCATAAACAACGAATATATTTCGTTTTGAAATCGAGCTTTCCTTTGAACAAGAATTTCTTGTTCGTTTTCTGACAGTTGGGCTATTGAAACACTTAAGACCTCAAAAATAGCTTTGTTCGTTTTTAAAAAACTATTAGGTTTTTGCGGATCTGGCCGTTTAAATGCCGTATTTCCAAGAAGTTTGTAACATATCTTCATTGACCTATCGAAAGTATCATGAATGCTATCTATTTCTTGTTGCGACATTTTATTAATATTCTCCAATGCATCGCCCATAAATTCATCAAGATTACCGTCATATTCTTTTCTATAAAGATAGAATGCGACAAAACGGTTAGCGAAGTCACAGTCAGTCATTCGTTTTGAAGGAATTTTTCCACCAGTAGCCTTTCTAAAAGAATCCAACTTTGCCATTTCTTTCAACAAATCAGTAGCCTTCTTTTGGTATAAAGCATTGCGCATCTCTTGTGGCGTCAAGGGAACTCCAGCGGTGTTAACGCGTTGAAATATCACAAGCTTTACTCTTTGAGGAGTATTCTTGCGTAATGTATTAAGAGTGACCTTTAGACTCTTGATCCTTCGAATCTGTGTGCGATCTAATTTATCATACGTCCACCCTTCTAATCTTGTCAGGAACTGCATTCCTTTCAATTTGAGCTTTTTTGTGATACAGAAATCCGAAAATGCGCAAAGACGTTGAAGCCCATCAACTACAAGTAGTTTGTTGGTTTCCGGATCTTCACTAAAATAAAATGATGGTAAAGGAAGACCCAATAGAACAGATTCAATCAGACGACTTTTCTTGACTTGTGACCAGACATCACTTGCACGTTGAAACTCTGGTCGCAGATCAATTTCATTATATTCAAGTTGCTCCAAAAGAGAACCTAAATTCACAACCGATATATCAACATCTATAGCATTGGGGTCAAAAGGCCCATGAATATCTTCTATGCTATTGTCTTCTGGTTCTATATCGATTTCCTCTTTAATCTGATCAAATACATAATCTTCCATAATATCCATTTTTATTCGTCAAATTTAAGAATGTCGTTTGTATCAAATTGATTGACCATCGCCAACTGTTGTTTCAGCCATTGCTTGTACTGAGTCACACTGAGTTGTCCAGTTGGCAGTTGGCTACGCAACTTGCGTTCCTTGGGTTGTGGCTGCGGATTGGGATCTCCAGGACCTGGCTGTGGTTGGGGCTGAGGTGCAGGCTTCGGGTCAGATGTACAAATCTCTGTTTCCATCACATCCACGTCCACATTCAGCTGTGGTAACATATTGATGGCACTCACGATGTCACGAAGTTGAAGGTGACAATTTGAGCAACGAATCTCGTAGTCCTTCAACTGGATTTTCGAAATGATGTATTTTTTGCATACATCTTCCTTTTCCCTTACTTTAGCATACAGCCTTGTGTTCCATTCTGCAGGGTATTGCTCAGCATTTTTCTTGATTGCATCTATACGGGTCAACAGGTCTCCATATCCATTAATCATCTGTTCAGCTTGATGATCCATGTTTTGGTAGTACAAGTCCTTGACGTTCTGGTACTCCTTTTTCATCTGCAGATAATTGTGAACAGGATCACTATCAAGCATTTGCAGATAGGCTTCATGAATCTGATCAAAAGACTGCATAGGAGATCCCACAAACTCCAGTTCGTTCTTTACATCGAGGAAGTAATCCTTCTGATACTCAATCTCACGCATATTGGTATCAATGAAGCGAATATCTGCCTCAATC
>OMXO01000006.1:138784-139880 GCA_900315035.1 uncultured Prevotella sp. | reverse complement strand
CGAAGAGGGTGGCAAGCTGCATGCTTTCCGCAGTGTCTTCGATGGTTTTGAGACATTTGCGCTTGTGCCTAACGATACTTCCAAGTCGGGTGTCAATATCCACGATGCCATCGACTCGAAGCGTATTATGAGTATGGTGGTCATCGCCCTGATGCCAGCCATGCTGTTTGGTATGTATAACATCGGCTACCAGAACTATCTCGCTGCCGGCACGCTGGCTTCTGCCTCGTTCCTCGAGATCTTCTGCTTCGGCTTCCTCGCCGTACTGCCAAAGATTCTGGTCAGCTACATCGTCGGTCTCGGCATCGAGTTTGCCTGGGCCCAGTGGAAGGGTGAGGAGATCCAGGAGGGTTACCTCGTCTCGGGTATCATCATCCCGCTGATTATCCCCATCGGCTGTCCGCTGTGGATGCTGGCTCTGGCCTGCGCCTTCTCTGTCATCTTCTGTAAGGAGATCTTCGGCGGCACGGGTATGAACATCTTCAACCCCGCCATCGCTGCCCGTATGTTCCTCTTCTTCGCCTATCCCTCTAAGATGACGGGCGATCAGGTGTGGGTGGCTCAGAACTCGATCTTCGGACTGGGTAACGACCTGCCTGATGGCTTTACCGCTGCCACTCCGCTCGGTCAGATCGGACAGGGCATCAACCCCGATGCTTCTATCTGCGACATGATCTGCGGCTTCATCCCCGGTTCTATCGGTGAGACCAGCGTCATCGCCATCGCCATCGGTGCCTGCCTCCTGCTCTGGATGGGTATCGCCTCTTGGCGCACCATGCTCAGCGTCTTCGTGGGTGGTGCCGTGCTGGCATGCATCTTCGAGCAGACCGGTCAGTCTATGGTATGGTGGCACCACTTCGTGATGGGTGGCTTTGCCTTCGGTGCCGTGTTCATGGCTACCGATCCTGTCACCTCTTGCCGCACCACGACGGGCCAGTACATCTACGGCTTCCTGATCGGTGCGATGGCCGTGATCATCCGCGTGATGAATGCCGGCTATCCCGAGGGTATGATGCTCGCCATCTTCTTTGGTAATATGTTTGCTCCCACGATCGACCACTTCATCGTGGAGCGCAATATCTCGAAACGCTTAAAG
>OMXO01000006.1:0-138769 GCA_900315035.1 uncultured Prevotella sp. | reverse complement strand
GGATGCTAACGTGGCCCTCGACGTGAAGAAACAGATTCTCTATTCGCTCAATATCCGCGACCTCGACGGTGCGGAGGCTGAGGCCAAGTATGCCGAGGTTGTGAAAGAAGAGAAGGAAAGTGAAAGCGGTCAGAAAGGCTATGAGTGCCAGATTGATGGCAAGGACATCCTGGTGGTCAGCCTGAAGGGAATGGGCCTTTGGGGTGGCATCAGCGGCTATCTGGCCATCGATCCCGAAGGTAAGGTCTATGGTGCCTACTTCAACCATGATTCTGAGACAGCTGGTCTCGGTGCCGAGATTAAGGACTCTCAGGAATGGCAGGAGCGGTTCATCGGCAAGCAGATCTGGGACGAGCAGGGCAATGTGATCCTCTCAGTCGTTAAGAAGGTAGATAATCCTGCTACTCAGGTTGACTGTGTGACTGGTGCTACTCTGACTTCTAATGGTGTGGATGCTATGCTGAAAGACGGTCTGAAGGCTTTTCGGGTTTATGTCGATGGCAAACAGCTTGAGACTGTCGAAAATACTGATTCAACAAAAGTAGAGGAGGAGTAAACTATGGCATTATTCAGTAAACAAAATAAGGAGGTTTTCACTAATCCTCTCAACATTGACCATCCTATTCTTGGTCAGGTACTGGGCATCTGCTCGGCACTGGCTGTCACCTCGCAGCTCAAGCCCGCCATCGTGATGGGTCTCGCTGTGACGGTTATCACGGCTTTCTCAAACACGATTATCTCTATCATCCGCAACACCATCCCCAACCGCATCCGTATCGTGGTGCAGCTGGTCGTTGTGGCTGCTCTCGTAACGATCGTATCACAGATCCTGAAGGCTTTCGCCTACGACGTCAGCGTTCAGCTCTCGGTCTATGTCGGTCTGATTATCACCAACTGTATCCTGATGGGCCGTCTCGAGGCCTTCGCTATGCAGAACAAGCCCTGGCCCTCGTTCCTCGACGGTGTGGGTAACGGACTGGGCTACGCCATGATCCTCGTGATCGTCGGTGCCGTTCGCGAACTGCTCGGTCGTGGCTCACTGCTCGGCTTCCAGATTGTTCCCGATGCCTGCTACAACTTCGGCTATGTGAACAACGGTATGATGACGATGCCTGCCATGGCACTGATTCTCGTCGGTTGTGTGATTTGGGTTCATCGTGCTTACTTTTACAAGGAAAAGTAAAATGTAAAAATGTAGAAATTTAAAAATGTAAAAGTATGGAACACGCAATATCATTACTATTCCGTTCGATTTTCGTCGATAATATGATCTTTGCCTTCTTCCTCGGCATGTGTTCTTACCTCGCCGTGTCGAAGACCGTGAAGACCTCGTTAGGACTGGGTCTGGCCGTGACCTTCGTGCTCACCGTCACCGTGCCCGTCAACTATCTGTTGCAGACCAAGGTGCTGGGCCCCGACTGCCTCGCAGAGGGTGTCGATCTCAGTTACCTCTCGTTTATCCTCTTCATCGCCGTGATTGCCGGCATGGTGCAGCTCGTCGAGATGACCGTCGAGAAGTATTCACCCTCGCTCTACGCAGCCCTGGGTATCTTCCTGCCGCTGATCGCCGTCAACTGTGCCATCATGGGTGCCTCGCTCTTCATGCAGCAGCGCATCCTCATGGAGCCCACCAACTCACAGGCCATCACCTCGATCTTCGATGCCGTCGTCTATGGCTTCGGATCAGGTCTCGGCTGGACGCTGGCCATCGTGGCTATGGGTGCCATCCGCGAGAAGATGCAGTATTCTGATGTCCCCAAGCCCCTCCAGGGCCTCGGCATCGTGTTTATCACCGTCGGTCTCATGGCCATGGCGATGATGTGTTTCTCTGGCTTAAATATTTGATAAGGTATGGCACAGTTTATAGCATATAGTATAGGAGTATTCCTCCTGGTTATCATCCTCCTGGTGATTATCCTGCTCGTGGCAAAGAAGTATCTCTCGCCGTCGGGCAACGTGAATATCGTGATTAATGGCGATCGTACCATCTCTGTGGCTCAGGGTAACTCTCTGATGTCAACGCTCAACGAGAACGGTGTGTTCCTGCCCTCTGCCTGCGGTGGTAAGGCCTCTTGCGGTCAGTGTAAGGTGCAGGTGCTCGAGGGTGGGGGCGAGATCCTCGACTCCGAGAAGCCCCACTTCTCGCGCAAGGAGATCAAGGCCGGCTGGCGCCTCGGCTGTCAGTGCAAGGTGAAGGGCGACCTCAAGATCCACGTCGATGAGTCGATCCTCGGCGTCAAGGAGTACGAGTGTACCGTCATCTCCAACAAGAACGTGGCTACCTTCATCAAGGAGTTCAAGGTGCAGCTGCCAGCTGGTGCCCACATGGACTTCCTGCCTGGTTCATACGCTCAGATCAAGATCCCTGCATTCGACTGCATCGACTATGATAAGGACTTCGACAAGTCGCTCATCGGCGACGAGTATCTGCCTTCATGGGAGAAGTTCGGACTCTTCCCTCTGAAGTGTAAGAACCCCGAGCCTACCATCCGCGCTTACTCGATGGCCAACTATCCCGCCGAGGGCGATGTGTTCATGCTCACCGTGCGTATCGCCACACCGCCGTTCAAGCCCGACCGCTCTGGCTTCATGGAGGTCAACCCCGGTATCGCTTCGTCGTACATCTTCTCACTGAAGCCCGGCGACAAGGTGATCATGAGTGGCCCTTACGGCGATTTCCATCCACACTTCGATACCAAGAAGGAGATGATCTGGGTTGGTGGTGGTGCCGGTATGGCTCCGCTGCGCGCACAGATCATGCACATGACCAAGACGCTTCACACCACCGATCGCGAGATGCACTACTTCTACGGTGCACGCGCGCTCAACGAGGTGTTCTATCTCGACGATTTCCTCGGCCTGGAGAAGGAGTATCCCAACTTCCACTTCCACCTCGCCCTCGACCGTCCCGATCCTGCAGCCGATGCTGCTGGCGTGAAATATACCCCGGGCTTCGTCCATCAGGTGATGCTCAACACCTACCTGAAGGATCACGAGGCGCCAGAGGATATCGAATATTACATGTGTGGCCCTGGCCCCATGTCGAAGGCTGTCGTCTCCATGCTCGACAGTCTCGGTGTAGAGCCCGAGTCGATCATGTACGACAATTTTGGAGGATAACTGAAAGTCCTTCGGAATTTTGTGTTCTTAAGAAAGTCCCCGTCTCTCTTACGAGTGGCGGGGACTTTCATTGATTACCAGATCTCGATGCGATCCTGAGGATTGAGGTACATCTTGCCGCTCTTGATGTTGAATAGCCGGTAGAACTCATCCATCAGATACACATTACCGTTCACGCGCAGACAGCTGGGAGCGTGTTCATCATTCTTGTATTCTTCGATGGCTTCTTTACTCATGTTCTCCATCCAGCCATAGGCAAACGCGCGGAAGTACTCACGGCCCTGACGGTCGAGTTCATCACCGCTGATGCCCGCTTCCTTCAGCTTCTTCATGAAGACATCATAGCAGATATAGAGACCGCCGAGGTCGGCGATGTTCTCGCCCAGCGTGGCTTGACCGTCGCACATCACATTATCGCCATAGTACAGCGAGTTGAAGTTTTTGATCATCGCATCCTGCAGTTTCGTAAAGTTCTGCTTGTCAGCCGCAGCCCACCAATCCTCCTTCTTGCCGATCTTGTTGAAGAGGCAGCCATAACTGTCGAAACCGTGAGTGATCTCGTGGCCGATGCTCTCCGCTCCCAGCACACTGTATTTCAGGGCATCGCACATCTGGAGGTCGAAGATGGGGGCTATGAGGTTGATACTCATGATGTGGATGCTGTTGTTTCGGTGCTGATATCGGGCATTGGGCCTATACGACGGGTCAATCATCTCTTGGGCATAGAACATGTTAGCCTCGCCCTCTTTACCCTTCATCTGTTCGACGATGGCCGTGCGCTGTCTGAAGAGGTCGAGGATATCCTGATAGATCGACTTCCTGTTTTGGGGCACCTTCACCATCCAGTTCTTCCGACCGCTGTCGTCGGCAGGCCAGCCCATATAGAAGGTCATCGCCTCCAGCTTCTCGATCGCCTTAGCCTTGGTGGCTGCACTGAGCCACTGGCGGTTGCCGATGCGCTCCTTGAAGCAGGCACGTATTTCCTCGCCCATCTTCACTGCTGCTTCACGGTTGGCTGCAGGAACAGCCTGGTTAAACACAGCGCTCGCATTGATGATGATGGGACTGTAAGAATACTTAAACAACTTCGCCAATATATCTTTACCAGTTATCAGCTTGGCATCCTTATTGGCGGGGTCGCTAGGTATGAAACGGCTGTCGCGGTTCACCACCAGATAGATGCACAACAACTTCAGTTGGCCGAGCGTGCTCTTGTCGAGGTATTCGCCTACGCTCTCAAACGCCTTGTCGGCCAGCAGGTTGCCACTCGTGTCGATGCCGGCAGCCTTCAGGATAGCCTCTAAGGGTGCAGTGCCGCCAGCGCGCGTACCGCCTCTGAGGCTCACCTTCTCGAGTCTCATGTCGTGTTGGCGATCGAAATCGCCTTCATTCGTATCCGAGATATTATGATCCACGAGGAATTTTCCCCACTCTTTTGCTTCATCCATCGTATTCTCGGCTTCCTCTTCTGTCATGTCGGCCAGTTCCATGAGATCCTCGGCATTAGCACAGAAATCCTTGATGGAGCCAGGGAATTCCAGCACAGGCGCCACGCGGCGTTCTACAGGCTTACATACATATTCGAAAGGCATCTGATAACCGTCCTTTACCAGCAGCCCCATCTGCTCGTAGAGAGCCTCCTTTGTCTTAGCCCCGTCGATCTTCGCGAGCGTAGCCTTCAGCACGGCCAAGTCATCATCATACTCCGTGGCCTTGTAGTCGTCATGCAGGGCGGTGATCACCTCGTCGGTGCCCGTCTTCTCACCATAGTCGTCGCTCGACAGCATATTGATGAACGCTTTAGCCGCATCGATCTGATCAGCCATCGTACCGTTGCTATGCTGGCCTTTCTTCAGCGGATGCTCGTCGAGCCAGCGGCCCACGGCATAGTCGTAGAAGTTGTCACCCGCATAGGTGTTGATGTCTATCAGGTCGGCAAAGTCCGACGGTTCAACGATATTCTCTACCCCCTGCTCGCCCGAAGGCTCCGAAGGGTTGTCGACGATGTTCAGCACGTCGTCGCACGAGGTCATCGCGAGGCCGCAGTTAAGGATGGTGGCCATCATCCATAGAGATTGTTTTTTCATTGGTCAGTTGTGATAAAAAACTATATTTGCTGCAAATATACAAAAAATTCTTAAAAACAAAGGAAAAATCAAACTTTTTTCGCACCTCCTACTGGGGCCAGGTCTAAAAACTTAGTTTCGGGGCCTGGCCCTAGAGGGAGGGGAGACCTGGGCCTTGAGGCAAAGAAAAAGCCCCGGCGAGATGCCGAGGCTTGGGTTCAGACGCTGATACAACTGGTGGCGCTGAGTGCTGTGAGGATGGCGCTCGCCACGGAGGCGATGATCTGCACGATCCATTTCATGGTTTCTTTCTTTGTCATAAGTGTTTTAGTTTTTAGTTAGTAAATGGGGCACACGCTAGCAAGCCCTTACGGCTCTTCAGTGCCTCCCTGGTTGGGCTTACCGCCGCTGTCGTCGGAGCCGGAGCCCTGCGATGAGCCGTTGTCGTCGGTGCCGGTGGATGAGCCGTTGCCGGTGTCAGTGCCGGTGTTGTCGGCCTCCGGATCCTCCACAGTTCCGGCATCGGCCGAGGTGACACGCTTCACGATCTCACCGTCGCGATCGTAGCAGGTGATCTGGATGGCGGTGGCTGCCAGTTCGTTCTTCAGATCCTGAGTAGGGGTGAACACGATGCGGCGGCTCGAGATGAGGCCAGCCTTCACGTCCTCGACCTTCTCTACCGACTTCGCACGGAGGCCGAAGCGCATGGTGCCGAGACCGGGGAGTGCCACGGAGTGACCTTCCGTTGCCCATGCCTTGATCACCTCGCCGGCAGCATCCCAGCAGGCCTTCATCACACCCTGGCTCACACCCGAGCGGAGGGCTGCCTCACGGATCACTTTCGACTGGTTGAGGGCGATGTAGAGCTCAGGCGTCATCACATAGCGGTAGGTGCCTGCGTCGTCCTTGTTGAATTTCACGAGTCGTTCGACTGCTTTAACTTTCAATGCCATAATTTTTCTTGACGTTTTAATGGTTAGTAGTATGTAAAATAAATTCTCTCTTGCCGATGAGAGACCGTTTTGAACGCTCACTGGGTTGCAATCGTCCGCGCGCCAGGAAAAATTTGTTCCCCAGTTTGGCCGCAAATCTGTTCTCCATTTCGACGTTACAAAGGTACGAAATTTATTTGGATTGTGCAAATATTTTTCAATAATAGGCATGCCAAAAGACACGTCCCCGACCTTCATTTCTGGTGGTGTCGGATGGCAGATGTCAGATGGCAGTTTCCTCTGAAACAACTGCCAATCTGCGGACATAAATTTTACTATATATATAATATATATATTATATATATAGTAACTAATAATTGTACTTTTATTAGTCTTCACCGTGCAATGGTCCTAAGACTAAACTGCCATCTGCCATCTGTACCAATTGACATTTTTTAATCTTTTATTTCGATAATCATGGTGGCGTTACATTTATTTTTTATACCTTTGCAGTCATTTGTGAGAAATTGCAAGTATTTTGACATGAACCAATACCAAACCGTACTAACCACACTCCTCGACAAAATGGCCAGTTACTGCAACGAGACGCCCTCTCGCGGCACGATGGATAGGCTGCGCGGACTGGTGGGCGACATCTGCGAAGTGACGGAGATCATGGCGTGCGACGTGCTCGAAACGCTCCGCCACGAGGCCGTGTTGGGCATCGACGACGATATCAACTATGCCGACGTGAGCCGTCAGATACTGTCGATGAGGCTCTCGCCTAAGAGTCCCGGTCTCGAGGAACTGACCACGCAGGCCAACGAGCGGCTGACCGCCCTGAGCACCGTGTTGACAGCCATCGACAGAGAGTTGAAACGTCCCCATCAGAATGTCGAGTTCGTGCGCCTCTACGAGCGTGAGCGCGACCTCTTTCTAACCCCTGAAAAGATAGAAGAAATCCGTGCGAAATACGACGGTTGGATCAACGAGGGCTGCTATGGCTCGCCGACGATCAGGGATTACCGCGAGTATATCACCGAGCGACTGGTCCACCTGCTCGAGAAAGGTCTGTTTCAGAAGCGCGCCAATCATATCCAGAAGGCCGACGCAGTCGGTGAGTTTGATTTCGACCATCTGCCGAGCGATCATCCGCTGAAACACACGGTCTATAAGCACTATGCCGCCTTGCGCCAACTGGTGGATTATGCCGATGGCGACCTCGTGGTGAGGCCCTGTCGCGTGGGGCAGTTCCTCTATCAGAACCGCCACGATAAGGTGGTCACCGCCCATCGTCAGGAACTGCTGCGCTACCTCTACATGATCGGTCTGGCCCAGGAGGATCGGCGCGCGCTGAAGGCCGAACTCGCCCGTGAGACCGAGGCGGAACGGCTGCGGCAGGAGGCGCTTCGACAGGAGGCGGAGGCCGAACAGCAGCGGTTGGCCGCGGCTGGCGAGACCAACTATTACGCGCCGGCGCTGCATCTGAAACTGCTGCTCCATAAGCCGTGGTTCGCGACGCTCGTCACCGACCGCCAGCGCTTCGATGCGGCCTGGGTCGATACGTTTGTCGAGGCACTGATGGCCTCGGAGTGGCGCGATGCGATTGCCGCCGACTGGGCTGTGAGCGACAAGCGGCTGATGCTGAAGTGCATGATCGTCGGGGTGCTCAAGGATGCGGGTGTCATCAAGGGCAGTTATAATGCGATCTCCAAGGTGCTCGATATCGACAGCGGCAAACCGTCTGCCACGCTCGCCGAGTATCTGGGCAAGGGCAAGAAACAGCCCTTTGCCGACTGGATTATTAACTATGTGGAAAGCTGACCGATAGCGGCTTTTCCGATTCAAATCATCCGATTGACTTCCTGAGGTGAGTCAATCGGATTTTTTTTTGCCTTTTTTTCTCTCAGATTTACAGCGTGTTAGCATCATTCCGACGTTTCCGATTGCGAATCGGATTCGGGTGGATTTTTCAGTCGGAAAATCGGATTCTACTTTTGCAGCGTGATTCGAAATTCCAAGCGATCCTTGAGGCGGCGCCTCGAAAAACGGCTGCGCCTCAGCATAGCTCGAGCAAGCTCGGCTCTGCATTCGGCTTGCGCGTTCTTTGACATGCTGATACAACGATCCTACCGGTAGGCCGGTGGGGAATTAAAAAAAATTGACCTCTAGGGTCAGGCCCCAAAACTAAGTATTGGGGCCTGGCCCCAGTAGGGGATAAAAAATGTTAAAACGATGGAAACAAAGATTTTAAGAGTGGTACGCCAGGGCGAGTCCTTCAGCGTACAGAGTAAGAACAGCGAGTCGGGGCAGCTGATGAAGTGCAACATCGTGTTGCGCGAGCTGGGCGGGTCGAAGTTCGAGAATGAGTATGTGTGCTCCATGCTGGGCAATCTGGCGGAGTGCAGGTTCCACGAAGGCGATGTGGTCGCGGCCACCCTTCGTTTCTCTACCCACGAGTATCAGGGGCAGGTGTTTCAGGAAATCCTTGCCACGGAGATCGTGAAAATGTAAAAAGGTAAAAAAGTAATAAGGTAAATAATTAAAAAGGTATTCATTTAAAAATTATTAGACATGAAAGAAACAAGCGTATTGACACAACCGATGATGACGTCGCTCGAGATTGCCGAGTTGACAGGTAAGATGCACCGCCACGTGATGCGCTCCATCAGGAATATGGAACCGGGATGGCAAAAAGTCACTGAGTCCAAATTTGGTCTCAGTACCTACATCGATGCCAGCGGCCGCACCTTGCCCTGCTATCTGCTCACGAAGATGGAGTGCCTCTACGTCGCTACCAAGTTTAACGACGAGGCGCGCGCCCGACTGGTGCTCCGTTGGGCAGAACTCGAGCGCGACCAACTGATGGGGCAGCCACCGGTGCGCCAGAAGCCGAAGGAGATCCGGCTGCTCGCCTGCGACGAGGAGGTGCTCGACGAGGCCGACGTGATCATCGGCGACGAACTCGACGAACTGAACGCCGCCAGCGACCACTGCTACACGCCCTCCGACATTGGCCGACCGTTCGGGCTCGAGGGGCGCGACCTCAACTCGTTCCTCGCCGACAAGGGCATCATCCGCTGGGTGAAAGGGCAGTGGCGCCCGACGCGTAAGTACCTGCATCAGGGACTGACCGAGAACCGCAGTTTCTACTATCACGGGCGCGACGGCCATCGCAAACTCCAGTCGCGTCTCGTATGGACTGCCAAGGGTCGTGACTTCATTATTGATCTGATCGGTTAGCCTATGAAGAATCCCTATGGAATAGAGGTGAAGGAGTGGTGCGCCTCGTGCCGCTACAAGGAGATGACCCGTGCATTGTCGTTCAGACGATGCACGGTCACCGGCCGGCGCGTCGATCCCCACCACGTCTGCAGCCGATGGCGGATGAGCGACCTGTTGCGTGCGATGGGTCAACCAGAATTAACTAACAAACTTAAAAAGGAGGTGTAAAAGTGATTTACCATATTCAATACGATGAAAACCATCACAAACTGGCGCGGGCAGTCAACAGCCGCGAAGAACTGTTGGCGCTGCGCAACGACCCTGAGAACCTGGCCAACCTGGCCTTGGCACGGCAGGGCGACGAGGCGGCGAAGGCAAGGCTGCTGCAACTGGCCTATAACATCGGTCATGTCGATGGGCTGCTCGCTGGCTGTAAGAGTCAGGGCAGTTTCTTCTTCCACGATGTCGATAGTTACGAGCATTCCGACTCGGAGGCGCTCATGGCGACGATTCTCGAGAAGCGCGATGCGATCGGGCTCGTCATGCTCGAACGCTCGGTCAGTGGCGGCTGGCACCTCGTCTGCCGGCGCGTGCCCGGCACGACCATCCTCGAAAATCAGGTGCGCGTCGCCTCTCTGCTTCAGATCGAGATGGATACCAACGCGAAGGATCTGCAGCGCGTGGTCTTCTCGACCAGCGGTTCGTCAGAAGATTTGGTGTATCTCGACGATGCCGTCTTCACCGAACCGATGTCGCCCGAGGCCTGCGAGGCAGAGTACCGTCTGCTCCGTCAGCGCGAGAAGAAGGGACTCGAGCAGGTGCCCCCCGAAGCCAAGAAGGCGAATAAACACTTTAAGGTTTCAGATTTGAGATTTGAGGTTGGAGGTTTAAAGGTTGGAGATTTGAGATTTGAGGTTGGAGGTTTAGAGGTTGGAGATTTGAGATTTGAGGTTGGAGGTTTAGGGGATGCAAAATCTCAAACCTCAAATCTCAATCCTCAAACCAAAGAAACCTCAAATCTCAATCCTCAAACCAAAGAAACCTCAAATCTCAAATCTCAAACCTCAAATCCTAGAGTAAAGTACATCTTCCGGGCGTGCATGAAGGAGGAGGGGGTGACCGAGAGCGACCTGATCGATCCGGGTGGGCGTCACAACTCGGTGAAGATGGTGCTGAGTTGTTGCAACCAACTGCTGACGAGGGAGGAGACGCTCAGCATGTTGCGCGAACTGATGCCCGACCACTGGCAGGACGACAACATCCAGCGGCTCGTCAACGACTTCTACACCGATTACTACAATCCCAGTCAGCGCCTGACGCAGTTCCAGAAGCGCATCTTCCGCGAGAGTCGGGGAACAGTTGGCTCGCTCGTGACAGGTAGGGGCACTGAGGAGGCAGATCGGGGCTCCGCTGAGTCTCAGCCCTTCGACGCTGCTGCGCCCCCGGCGATGCCGAAGAAGTTGCCGGCGCTGATCAGTCTGCTGACGTCGCGCACGCCCCAGATCTACAAGGCGGCTGTGGCGCATGCCGTCTTCCCGCCGCTGGCCACCCATCTGAAGGAGGTGCGCTTCTGTTATATTAATAATGTGGAGCACGAGGCGACGCTCATGAACTGTCTGATGGCCGTGACGGGTGCCGGCAAGGGCTGCATCGACGAACCGATCAAGCGCATCATGGCCGATATCCGACGGCGCGATGAAGAGAACGAGCGGCGCGAGGCGGAGTGGAAGAAAGACTGTATGAAACGGGGTGCGAACAAAGACAAGATGCAGCGACCCGAAGGTCTCGTCATCCAGATTGTCGATCCCGACATGACGAAGCCCGCCCTCGTTACCCGTATGGACGAGGCTGATGGTCATTTCGTGTACGTAAAATTGAATGAGATCGACCTCTTCGACCAACTGAAGGGTGCCACGGGCAAACAGCAGTTCCAACTGATGTGTCTTGCCTTCGATACCGATTCGGAATACGGTCAGACGCGCTACGGTGCCCAGAGTGTTACGGCACGTCCGAAATGTCGGTTTAATTGGAATGCGTGCACTACCATCAGAAAGGGGCGAAAATATTTTAATCGTGTCTTGACAGATGGTCCTCTCTCGCGCATCAATTTCTGTACGATTCCCGAGGTCGAGATCGGTGCCGATATGCCCATCTATGGCAAGTATGACCTGGCATTCGACGAGCAGTTGAAACCCTACATCGACAACCTTGTGGCGGCGCGCGGACTGATCGACTGTCCGCAGGCGCTCAAACTCGCCAAGCAGATGGTGCAGAAGTGTGCCGACGTGTCGCGGCTCTCGCAGGACGCGACCTACTGGGAACTCTCTCACCGTGCCATCGTCATCGCCTGGCTCAAGGCCTGCGTGCTCTTCGTGGCCAACGGCTGTCAGTGGGAGCGGTCGATCAGCGACTTCATCATGTGGAGCCTCGATTACGATCTGTGGTGCAAGTTGCAGTTTTTCGGCGAGGCTATCGACCGCGAGAATGCCGGTTCGGAGCGTGTCGGCATCCGTGGTCCGCGAAACCTGCTGGAACTCCTGCCCGACGTGTTCACGATCGACGATGCCCGTCGGATGCGTCTGCAGCAGGGGAAGGATGCCGAGCATACGGGCAACATGGTCAGCACGTGGAAGAAGCGCCTGTATGTGGTACAGATGGCAGATGGCAGTTTTCAGAAAAAGCAGTTTTTAAATTCAAAAGACCAATGAATCAGGAACCCATGAATTTGCAAACCAGGTTGTCGGCTCACTTCACGTTGGGTGAGCTGACACGCAGCAGATCGCATCCCGAGGTGAAGAATATCCCCTCGCCGGTGCAAGTAGAGAATCTGAAGCGCGTCTGCGTGTGGCTCGAGGCGCTGCGGGCGCGGTATAATGAGCGGTATGGTGATGGAGAAGAGCCCATCATCATCACCAGCGGCTATCGGTCGGCGGAGTTGAATCGGAAGGTGGGGGGAGTGGCGACGTCGAACCATCTCTCGGGCTGTGCCGTCGATATCCGTGTGGCGGGGAGGGAGCAACTCATCCGCTATGCCTGTATCCTGCTCGACTATGGCGACGAGATGCAGCATGACGTGGCTTCCAACCGGGATGGCTCGTCAGCCGACTTCGACGAACTCTTGCTCGAGCACGGCCCGAACGGTGTCATCTGGCTCCACTTCGCCGTTCGTCCACCCGGCCAGCCTAACCGTCGCCGCATCTGCTTCCTGTAACTCTCCGCAAGGGCCAGGCCCAAAAACTTAGTTTCGGGGCCTGGCCCCAGAGGGAGAAAATGTTAAAAATGAGGGGATTTGTATTAAATTTTTTGGCGATTTAGGACAAAGACCTTAATTTTGCATTTATGATGTTGAGAATATTCCTGATCATCGGACTATGGCTGGTGTCGCTCGTTGGCAGTGCCGCCCAGCCGAGTGCGGACGACTGGCACAGCGACCGGGCGGCGGGCGATAAGTACCTCAAGGCGAACCACCATATGAAGGCGGCTGCCTGCTACGAGCGTGCCTTGAAGAATCCCGACATCAAAGACAGCATCGAGGCACAACTCGTGATTCTCCGACACCTGATGGACTGTTACGACCAGATGGTCGATGCCGACCGCCTGACACAGACCATCTTCCGACTGCGGAAACTCGCCCAGGAGTGTGGCAATAAGGCTTTCGAGGCCATGACCTATGCTACTAGTGGCCGCTGGCATCACTACAACGGTCAGAAGAAGAAGGGTTATGAGTACTGTGCGAAGGCGGTGGAGATGATGAAAGCGACCGACCACCCCTACAAACATGTTGACTTGCGCAATTTCTACGGACATTTAGTAAGAATGTACGCGCGCGACGGCCGTTACGACATGGCCATGCGCATGTCGCAGTTGCAGGAGGAAGAGGCCCGTGAGCCTGCTCCCACGCAGAATACCGAAGAAACCGACCGCGGGCTGCGCCGTGTGTATGCCCTCCGTGCCAATGCGCTGGCGATGGCCGGCAGAATGGGGGAGGCCGACAAGGCCTATGCCATGTGGAAGAAGACCTGCTGCTCCAGCGACTTCGATGATATCGACATCTATCGCTACCTGTATCTCAGTGGCCATTGCGACGAGGCCCTTGACGTGCTCCAGCGCTATGGCAAATACCTGAAGGGGGAGGGCGACACGACGTCGTACCGCATGCTCTCGCTGCTGAACCGCGAGGCTTTGCTCTATGCGAAGATGGGTGACTTTGAGAAGGCCGGCGAGGCTGGTACGAAGGTTGGTGACATAGCGCTCAGTCTGCACACCAAGCGTATGGGCGTGCACATGCAGACCACCTATAACTTGCTGGAAGAGCAAGATGCTTCGAATCGTAAGGCGCTGTGGGTCAGTATGTTGTCGCTGTTGGTTGTCATGTTGGTTATACTCGGTATCGTGGTGCTCTACTACATGCGCCATATCCGCCGTCGCAACCGCACGATGCTGAAGGTGCTCAACGGCCTTGATGCCTATCGTCGGGCAGTGATCAACGGTGAGCCCCCCACGTCGCCCGAGTTGGTGAAAGCCATCGAGGAGCTGCAGACGCTCGAGTTGCCCGACGACAAGACCGAGGATGTGGAGCAGCCCGACGACGAGGACCGTCGCCTCTATGTAGAGATGGACACTCAGGTGACGCGCGACCGTCTGTTCCTGGATCCCAATCTGGGTCGTGAAGAACTGATGCGCCTGATCGGTGTCGATAAGAACCGTTTCGGCAAGATGATGAGCAAATACTCCGATGCCTCCAACGCCTCAGTCTATATTAACACCAAGCGCGTCGAGTTCGGTGCGCGCCTCCTGTTGGAGCATCCCGAATACACCGTTGCCACCATCGCCTCAGAGAGTGGCCTGAGCAATACCATGACTTTCAACCGCTACTTCAAGGAAATCTATAACATGACGCCCTCGGAATACCGTGAGATTTTTGCCCAGAAGGAGCAATAGGGGGGGGTATTGTAATAGATTTTCTTAATTGTTAGAAAATCGTAAATCCATATGAAACGTTTGTCGTAATTTATTGATAATCAATAGCGCGGACAAATTGTTATATCGCATAGCGGACAAATTGTTATATTGAATTATATAACAATCCGTCCGTTGTGTCAAAAATGATTCTTCCCATTTCGCATTTTTTACAATTCTGATTTTATGTTTACGGACAAATTGTTGCAACAATAGGACATAATGTTACAACCCCGAGTCTGCATTTCTATTATTAAATAGGAGAAATTGCGTATCTTTGCAAATAAAAAACATTATAAATTGTGAACTACTGCAAGAAATTAACCATTATGGCCACCCTGCTGTTTTCCGCTTTTTGCCTGGAAAATGTGTCAGCCCAGCGTGCATCTATTCGTAACAATTTGCTTTACGATGCTACGTTGACGCCCAACCTTGGCTTCGATGTCCGTGTTGACTCCCTGCTGACGCTCGGTGCCATGGTCGGTATCAACGCGTGGGATATCGACAAGGACAAGAACAAGAAATGGCGCCATCTGCTGGTGGAGGCCAACATGCGTCGCTGGCTCGGTGACTCCGTCTATCACAAGAGTTATGTGGAGGCCGATGTCATCTACAGTCACTTCAACGTGGGCAACACGAAGATCCCGTTCGGGCTCTACAGTGGGGTGAAAGACCGTCGTCTGCAGGGCGACCTCTTCGCCTTAGGCGGCAAGTACGGCTATTCCTGGATCCTGTCGCGCACCTGGCGCATCGAGGCCGAGGCCGGAGTGGCCGTCGGCTATGCGTGGTTCAAGGAGTACGAGTGTGCCACCTGCGGTCAGCAGCTCGGCGACGGCAACCGCATCTTCCTCCTGCCCCAGTTGGGCATCAATGTCGTGTATATCATCAACTAAGCAAAATAAATAAAAACGAAAAAATATGAAGATTATGAAGAAACAATCCATTTATGCCTTGATGAGTGCGATAGCACTATCTGGTGCCATCGGTTTCTCCAGTTGTTCGTCTGACGAAAAAGTCACAGCGACCCCCAATCCGGGCTATAACCAAACTGAGGGAACCGTGCCTGTGCAGTTCTTGTT
This sequence comes from uncultured Prevotella sp., assembly GCA_900315035.1. Lineage (GTDB taxonomy): Bacteria > Bacteroidota > Bacteroidia > Bacteroidales > Bacteroidaceae > Prevotella. The sequence goes on along the minus strand of OMXO01000006.1, from coordinate 123,388 downwards.
TAACGTCGGCTCTTACGGCGGCGGTGCCTCTACCCGTCAAAGCGCTGATGCGACACAGGCGCAAAATAACCTGCCAGCTGAGAAATTCCGTGGTATTGAGGGAGCTCGTATTTTGTGTTTTGGACAAGCTGCAGATGGTCAGTATGTATCCTCTTGTCTTGTTCCTAATGGTGCAATTGAAAATGATGCTGACCATATTAAGGCAACCCGACTCTTTGATATGGCTCGCGTAGCTCTGCCAGGATCGCTTGGATATGATAATAATGGTAATAATCCTGCCACTACTCGTGTATTAGAGATGACATTCCCTTTAGGAACAAATTCTATGATGTTCTATGGTAGGGCCATTACAGAACCTGAAGGAGATTACAAGGATATTTACGGCCATTTAGATGAATATAACGTTGAAAATGACTTGACCAAAGTTACTTTTGCACTTGGTAAACGGCTAACGACTTCCCAAAAGACAGAGTTCCTACATATTCAGAATCTTTTGGCAGCCATTTTAACCTGTATAATGGAAACCAATCGTGGAACTTCTGCCGTTACTGCTATTCAGGCGCCAGAAACGGGTGTCGATCCATATGGTTGGGCAATTCCTGCGGCGACTGGAGCAGGATTGAAATGGAGGGATTATTATTTAAAGTTTATTGAAAATGACCCTAAGAGCCCTATAGATGAAAATGTCCCCTTAACCCAGTTGGAGATAAAATTGGCTAAGGCCTACAAGGAGATGACTACTATCAAGGAAACGGAGCTACGAAATGGTTCAGGACCAGCTTTGATATCAACTATTAAGAATCTGTGGGGTATTGTCAATAGTGTCCGCTGTGCTCAACCCACAGGCGTTAGTGAAGCTCTTGCGAAGTATATGGCTCAACGCATACATACAGAATTGGACGCATATTTTGAACCGACCTTTGAGGGAACTGCTAAAACTGAAGGAGGAATGCCTACATCAATTAGTTTCAGGAGTACTTCTGATGTCCTTCTCACCAAAATTGAGCAGGATGCCTATTGGCCCAAAGGGAAAGGGGACAATGGGAAAAATATTTTCCCAGAAAACTATTTCTCAGAGATTACGGATGCTAATAATGATTTGAGTACATTCCCAGCTAATTTTGAATTGCCGCAAGGTTCAACACATCTAAAATTTTGTATTTATCCAGAAGGTGATACGGATCACCGCAATCAAGACAAAATCCCTGCCGGTACTCCTCAGTATGGATTTTATTATGTTCAGGACTACAATTCAAGTGCTGTAGATAACGGCCAATTTACCGTTGATGATTATTATTATCCTGCAGAACTCCTTTATTTTGGCAATAGTCCTATCCGTGTTTCTGATACGCCTCAAGAAGTGGGTGATTACCCACAAAATACAACCGATTGGACGAATGAGAGTCATGCCAAATGGACTGGATGGGTAGCCAACGGCAAAGTAGCTTCTACGACCCGCAGTGTGGCTATGACCAACAACATTAACTATGGAACTGCGCTACTTGAGATGACGGTGGGCTATGCTTCTCAATCACTTAAAGATAATAATCACCAAGTTCAGAAAGATGATTATGGAGTTGCGGATGATCAGGAACCTGATAATATTATAGAGGCGACTCCTACTTCTTTTAAGTTAGTAGGTGTATTGATTGGTGGCCAGTCTCCACGAATTGGATGGAATATGCTGCCAGCAATGAAATCGGGAGAGAGAATGGGCTATATTTATGATGATAAAATAAGCATTAACACTATTCCGATCACTGGTACGTCATCGCCAAATTATACAATGGTATTTGATAATTATAAGATACCTGCAAACCAAGAAGATCCACAGAATGATGTTTATATTGCTTTAGAGTTTCAGAATAATACTGGTAAGGATTTTTTCGGAAAGAATAATCTGATAACTAATGGTAGTAATTTCTATCTGATTGGTAAACTAAGCCCTAACGGAAAAACGGCTCCAAATTTACCTGCTTATCATGCATTGCCACCTTATGGTATGACTGGAACAACGACCGTACCTCGCGTGTTTATCCAAGACCATAAGACGATGGTTAACTTCAAGATTGGTGAGAACTCGCTGAAGTCTGCCTACCTGACAGTGCCCGACCTGCGCTCAAGTTCTGTGACTTTGGGACTATCTGTAGATATGTCATGGTCGAATGGTTTAAACTTTGGTGACATAGAACTTGGTGGAACAGGTAATTAATGATTGTTAATCAGATGAAACCGTTGAATCATATCGCGTATGCGCTGGGCTGCCTGCTGATGCCGGTAGCCCTGGCATCGTGTTCGGTGATCGACGAGGACTTGAGCGGTTGTGAGCCCAAACCGGAGCCGGAGAAGAGCAGTTCTCTGACCTACGACCTGCAGTTGGTGACGAACATGACGACAGAGTTGCGGACGGAATTGGAACTGAAGATGGACATCGACCTCGCCGGTGAGATCAGGCAGCACCTGAGCGGCATCTTTACTGATTTTGCCCACGACGTCGATCTCTCGTTCTACGACACCGTAGGCGACTCCGTGCTGCTGCAGAAAGACGAGCATATCATGGATGCCAACCAGGCGAGTTACACGCTGAACCTGCCGATGCGCGAGTATATGCACCTGGCAGCCGCCAATGTGGTGGACAACGAGTTGGTAGCGGTGAGCAACGACAACCGTTGTCATCGGTCGATGCTCTCGCAGGTGATACGCGACACGATCGACTCCCATAGCACAGGCCTCTTCACGGCTCGCCAGAAGATGGAGGTGCTGGGCGACGTGAGTCAGCACTTCAACGTACATCTTTATATAGCCAACTGTGCCGCCGGTCTGGTGATCGACCCGAGAGACCACGGCACGCTCGATGATATCCGCGTCTTCAGCACGGGCTTTGCCACGGGCTTCAATATCTGCGACAGCGTGTTCCAGTATTCCCAGTGGCCACCGATCGTGAAGACCACGCTGGTGAGGGCCGAGAACCAGAAGAAGGGGGCTTTCCTCTCTGTGACCTTCCCCTCGAAAGAGCCCGCATCTGCCGGTACGCGTAACGTGATCGAGACGGAGGAGCCGTTTATTGCCCAGCCAGGCGACGAGCCGCTGTGGGAGTTCCGCGTCTATGTGCCGCATCAGAGTTCGAAGACACGTGGCGAGACGACTTACACCGAGACCGTCCTCCGCGTGAAGGAGCCGTTGCGTGCCGGACAGTTGAAACTGATCAAGTGTTGGGTAGGCCCCAACAGTGAGGTGATGACCAATAATCCGGAGGTCAGTACGTCGGTGACGATGGACTGGGAACCCGGACTTGTGATTGAAAATTAAAAGAATTGTGAAGAGAGAATTATCATATAGAAGCATGTGGTGGATGAGCCTTGCGGGGTTGATCCTGTTGACGGGCTGCACCAAGGACGATGGCGACAAGCCGATAGAACTGGTGAAGGCTCAGTTCGGTTTCTCATTGCCCCTGAAGGGCACGAGGATGAGAGGTCATACCCGTATGGACGAGAATGTGGTGCAGGCAGAGAATACGTCGTTTCGCGGTATCGACGACATCCGCCTGCTCTGTTACAATACCAATAATGCTGTACCATCGGAAAGCGACAGTAAGGTGGGCGACATCATTGAGATCAAGACGTCTGGCTATGATGTCACCAATAAGGATGAAGAGTTTGCCCAGTGCGAGGAGATCCGCGTGCCGATCGATACCGATCACTTCGGCTTCTACGCTTCAGCGTCGGTGAGCGACCCGATGACCAGCCATGAGGCCAAGATGCGTTACGGCATCGTGGAGGCCGTAGGTCTGAACCGTAGCTCTTACCAGAACAATAACGGCATCCGCTTCCGACCTGTGCCCATCTGCACCAACGAGGCCCCGTTGGGCGGCAGTGCCAAAGGCCAGGCGCTGCTGACGCTGCTGAACGAACTGATGAACACGACGGTGACAACCGCTGCTGCCCCTAACGATAAGTGGTCCACCGTGAACAGCATCTATCTGAACGAGGCCTATAAGCGCATGACACAGTTGACGACGCTCTCGTCGTTTAACGTGCAGACGATGCTGACCACCATCTACCGCACGGCCAATATCGTATTACAGGCCGACGAACTGTTGGTGCCTGATACCCAAGGCATGGAACTGGCACAGGCCATCGTGGACAAGATTGCCGCCTGCGCTATCGTGACCACTTCTGAGGAAGGACACGTCGTGGAACTGAAAGAAGAATATCAGGGTTTCCCGATGGATCTGGGCGTGCCTGCCGGTGCTGCCCGTATCAGATGGGATGCCGACCTGGGCGAGTATGTGGACGGTCTGCAGGCTTATGGCCAGAACCTGAACGTACTGTCGATCAACGACTATGCCTATCCGATGAACCTGCGTTACCAGATCTTCTCGGATATCCTGGCCTCAGACCAGTTAGAGATCAAGCCCGATCCCGACAACCAGCCTGAGAAGTATAACAACTTTGCTAGTTGGGAAGCCGTGGTCAATGCCTATGAAAGCCATCAAGCGAAGCCCAAGGTGTCGAATACGACGCAGTCGGTCATCATGAAGCAACAGGTGGAGTATGCCGTCGGTCGCATGGCCATCCGTTCGCGCATCGATCCCACCGACAATCTGACGGATGCCAATGGCAAGACGGTTGTGCCCCCCGATGTGGGCTATACGCTGAAGGGCTATGTCATCGGCGGCCAGACGGAGGTAGGGTATAACTACGAACCCCTGAATGAGACGGGGCTGAAGGAGTATGCCATCTACGACTCCCATCTGGGCGGTGCGGAACAGAAAGTAAAGAGAACCGTTATCGACTATGCACCTGTGGACTATATCTTAGGCTTAAGCACCAAGTCGCACAAGACGATCAACATCGCCATGGAACTGGTGAACGACGGGAAGGCCTTCCAGGGTGCCGACGGCGTGATTGCCCATGGTGCTACCTTCTACCTCGTGGCTCAGTTGGATCCCAGTACGGATACCTCTTCAGACCAGAATCAGATCTTCAACCGCGACTATGCGACGAAGGTGGATCTGACGATTACCGGTACAGGACTGGCTAAAGCCACTTACGGGCTGCCCGACCTCAATGTGCCCCATCCGACGGTGGGTCTGAGTGTAAACCTTCGTTGGGATGAAGGTCTTTTCTATGATAATGTGATATTAACAAGATATTCGCGATAAAATAACTAAAAGATTAAAGATATGAAGAAAAGTCAATCTATCGCCCTGATGGCGGCTGGTGCTCTGATGAGCCTCGCAGGTCTTACAGCCTGCTCCTCTTCCAATGACCTGGACGAGACCAACAACCCCAATGTAGAGCGTGACAACCAAGGGAGTGCCGGTGTCAGGCCAGAGTTTGTGATCTCCATCCCACGTTCGGTGGTCAGTGACACCCGTATGTCGGATGCCGTCACGCAGAAAGACGGTACAACAGCCGTCTTCCGTGGCATGGACCATATTCGTCTGATCCCCTTTGCAGCAGCGCCTACGGGTACTTCTTCGAAGTTGGGTGGCATCATGAGCCTGAGCAGTGTGGCCAGCAACGGTCTGAAGCAGCCGGGATCTCTGAACTATAAGGTGTATGCCAACCAGTTTGTGCCGATGACTACCTCTTACTTCCTGTTCTATGGCAAGGCCATCGACAATACGGCAGAGACGGACATCACGACACAGGCCGACAAGTTTAAGTATGGTGTCATCAAGGCGACTGGTCTGACGGATGCTGACTTTGTGACTCCCAACAGCATCAGTTTCGGCCTGGAACAGATCAACACCAGTACCGACCAGCAGCAGAGTAACGCCGTAGGCCGTAACATCGTGACGTTTATGACCGAGCTGGCCAACATCACGTCAACGGGAGCCGCTCCCGAGAATGCCTGGAGCACCAGTGCCGACGCGCGCCTGAAGCCCCTCTATGTGAACTATATCAGAACGACCGTCTCTTCATCGGCCAACTTTGCCGCCATCTTAGGTATGCTCTACGACGGTGTGTCGCGCGTGGTCACAGCCCAGCCTGCCAATGCCTTGGCGAAAGCCATCAAGGATAAGATCACCAGTGCCTGCAGCACCGAGCCGATCATCGGCTCGCCCGTGACGCTGAAGGCCGACTATGCTGGCTATCCTGCCAATGTAGGTCTGCCCGACGGTGCTGCCCGCGTCGGTTGGGACAGCAGTCTCAATAAATTTGTGGATAAGTCGGCCAACTATGGTGGCGGTCTGAAGGTAGGCATCACCGATTATGTGTATCCTGCCGCCCTCTGGTATTTCGTGAGCACCCCGCTGAAGGCCTCTGAGGCCGTGGAGTCGGGGAACTACGACGCCAAGGATGCGTGGGGCAAGGTGATCAGTGAGGTCTATGCCAGTGCCGATGCTGTGGTGGGCGGCAGCACGCAGTCTGTGGCGCTGGTCAACCCTGTGCAGTATGCTGTCGGTCGCCTGGAGACCAAGTTGATGATGGGAACAGGCACGTTCTACGATGGTGCCGGTCAGGAAGTGGTGACAGGCGACGGCTATACCCTGAGAGGTCTGCTGATTGGCGGTCAGAACAATGTGAGATACGATTTTACCGCTACTCAAGACAATCAGAACTGGACCATCTACGACCGTGAGGTGCCTACAGGTATCAATGTGAAGCCGGGCGTTACCACCTCTAAGGCCAACCAGACGCTGGCTCTGGAGACCAAGACCAACGAGAAGATTTTTGCAGCCGTGGAACTGTTGAATGGCGGTGACGCTTTCCAGGGTGCCGACGGTATTATCCCTGCCGGCGGTGTCTTCTACCTGACGGTGAAACTCGATCCTACGACGGCTGGTAATTATAATCCTACAACGCTCAACAAGATCTTTACCCAGGACTATGTGACCAAGATTACCGTGAAGATCAAGAACGGCAGTCAGACCGTTGACAGAGATGGCGACGGCAATCCTGATGTCTATGTCTTTGATCCGCTAACAGGCGAACCTATTGGTGTAGATACTGGTGACGGTGTTACGAAAACCACCTACGACATCAACGGTGACGGCACGCCCGACACCTTTATCACCGACCCATCGAAGGGTGGTCCCGGTTGGGATACCGATGGCGACGGCATCGTGGATATCCCCGTGATGCGCAATCCCGCATCAGGCAACTATCCGACCAACGTGCTGGTGCCAGAGGGTCTCGGCAATGCCACCAATGGTATTCCTAACCTCACCAGTCCGGGCATCGAACTGGGTACGTCGGTTGACTTGGAGTGGAAGTCGGGTCTGGTACTGGAACCGAGTATCTAATATATTAATTAAGGTAGAAGAGAACCGTGAAACGATTGCTCATCATAGCGCTGACGTTGACGGCACTGACAGGGTGCCAGAAGCAGGACGAGGTCGTACAGACGCCGGTCACTGAACCGGAGAAAGACTACGTGCTTGCCGACCTGGCGCTGTCGCTGCCTGCCAGTCCCTCTGGTACCCGTCTGACCGCCGGTGTGGTACAGACCGAACCTTCGATGTTCAGAGGCATCAGTAAGTTGAGCATTATTCCTTTCACTTCATCTGGAAAAGTGGGCAAGGACGACCATCCCAGTTACTATAGTTCGGGAAATACTTATCAAGACCTGATGGCCAACAACCAGGATGCCGAGCAGCGGTATTTCTATTACCAGAAGTTCTACTTAAACCGGGGTGTCAAGTCGTTCTTGATTTACGGTCAGGCCGCACAGACGACAGATGCATCCCCCAAGACGAAATATGGTTCACTGCTGACGAATGTAGGCGGGGTGAAGACACCGGAATTCCCCAACCGACTGACGGACTCACCCTCAGCCTTGAACTTTGAACTGGAGCCCATCTATCCGTATGACAATACGACGGTGCCGACAGAAGCCACGCTTTTGGCAAACTATCTGACGCAGATTGCCAACACGAAGGCTTCGGACGGCAGCTGGAGCTGGAAAAATACCCGTGATGTCCAACTGAAAACGCTCTATCAGAGTTTTATCAATCAAGATGTCAATAACACACAGAGTGAGGTGTTTGATGTCATTGCCGGTTCTTCGGTCAATATCAAGGCATACGTAGAGAAACTCCGTGCAGACATGAACAGCCTTGCTCCCCAACATGATATAGGAACGGAGGAACGCTCTATTATAGAAGGTGTCAGGTCACGATTAACCAGCTATTCCCAGGAATTGAACGGCAAGCTTTTATCGGTCTCAACCGATGTCAATGGCCAGATCTATCTGGGCGGTAACTTCTCGAACTATCCTGCCAACATCGGACTGCCCGACGGTGCTGCCGTGCTGCAGTGGACGGAACTCGAAAACGGCACCTATGCCTTTGTGCCACAGACAGAGGCTACCACGCTGGCGAGCATCAGTGGTATCAACCGCTATGCCTATCCGGCAGAACTCTATTACCAGTGTAACAGCACCATCAGAACCTCGAACGAGGAGGTGCCTCCGGGGAATTATACTGGTAAAATGTGGCCGGAGGTGCTGAACATGTATTCATCGGGAACAGCCGTCTCGTCGAACACGAAGTCGGTGGCGATTGAAGAGACCATGCAGTATGCCGTGGCGCATCTCAGTGCTCAGGTCTATGCCACCGCTGGTAAACTGACGGATGGTGATCATCGTGATATCACTATCGGGGCGAACGATTTCCCCATCACGGGTATGATTATCAGCGGACAGAACCCGGTAGGCTTCGACTTCAAGCCGGAGACCGCAGAGACGGGCGAAGACCGTGAAAAGTTCGTCTATGACAGTTATCTCAGAGACCAGAACGGGGGGACGCTGTATCTGACGACGACTCAGACAGATGCCTTCCACTCACTGGTCTTGCAGACGAAGGAACGAGAGAATATCTCGGTGATTCTGGAACTGCGGAACGACAGTCAGGAGACCTTCAAGGGGCTCTCGGGCTACGTTTTCCCGGGTACGAAGTTCTACCTGGCAGGCAAAATCGTCCTGCCGACGAACAATATCACTGAAGACTATCAGAAGCGTGTGTTCACCCAGGATTACACGACCACTGTCGGGATGAAGGTAGAGACCTTGGCCGGTGCCTACAATGTGATGCCGAATATCCAGTCGGAGCGTCTGGAGATCAGTGTCAAGATGGATTTGAAATGGATACAGGCAGAGCCTGAATCAGTTGAATTAGGAGATTAAGATGCAAAGAATATACAGACATATCGGCTTCTGGCTGTGCAGCATGATCGTGCTGCTCTGTCAGTCGTGTGGCAGTGACGACGGTTCAGAGCCATCACAGCTCGATATCAATGTCTATACCCCTGGGCGTGCGGTGGTGACGCGTGCAGATGTGGAGAAGATCAACCCCGACGAGGCAGAGAAAGCGGTGAATAGCCTGCAGATCTGGGTGTTTGTCGCTGAAGACAAGTCATCCGATGCCGGTTCGCTGCAGGTCGGCCAACTCGTGGGCTATCTGAGTCCGCAGATTACCACACCTACCTCTACCGATTTCGTCGGCAAATACCAGATGACGGTGAGCGACCTGTTTGCGACGTTGAGGCCGAAAGTGAATGTTTTTGTGGTAGCCAATGTGGGAACCGCTAATACGGGTAACACCCTGACGGCAGGCACCTCGATGACAGAACTCGAGAATGCCCTGATCCAGCACGACGGTGCGAACGACTATTTCGGGCTGACATCGCCGATGACGACGGCTGTCCCCGCAGGCGGGCTGCCCATGTCGGGCGTGTTGAAGAATACGGAGGTGGGCGGCTCGCGTCCCGTGCTGAAGGTGCAGACACCGGTGACGGTGGTGCGCACTGTCTCGAAGGTGCGCTTCGTGTTCAGTCGTTCCAAGCAATACACGTCTGAACAGGATTACGGCTCGAGCCAGGAATTGAAGATTACGGGTGTCACGATCGACAACGAGATGATTCCCAAGGCGGAATATCTGTTCTTGTCGAGTCCCTATAGTGTTGACGGTCACCTGACGAGTTTCCATCTGAAAGACGGTTCTCCTAAGTATGAGTCAGGCACCGATGACGGTGGTAACGGTATCGCCCTCTCACCATTGTCGGCAGCGGCCAGTCAGATACCGGAATACGAGAATCCGACGGCTTACGCCTATACGGGCGCTAAGACCGGTCAGGACTATGAGGATCTGATCAATACAGGTATCGAGGCGGGCCATCTGGCAGAGATCGGTAAGTTCTACATCCGTGAGTCGGATAAGCCGATAAGCGGAAAGATACATTATACAATCGGTACGGATCCGACACCGAAGAGCTCTCCGTTCCACATGGCGAGAGCTGGCGAGTTCAGCCGCAACCACACGTGGATTGTCTTTGGCTACTTCTCTGCGAAGGAGCTGCTGGTCATTTCCAGCGTCAATGTGTTGCCCTGGCAGACCGAATATACCGATTACCCAGTGTATAACTGGTAGATTAAAAGTAAAGAGATGAAGATGAAACGATATATATACACAGGCATACAGGCAGCACTACTCATAGGGTGGGGCTGTATGATGGCCTGTTGCAGTTCCTCTGGCGACGATGGTGGTCAGCCGGGCGACTATCCCGAAGGACCACTTGAAGGTGAACTCCTGCGCGTGGGTAGTGTGACGCGCTCGGGCGATGAAGATCCGCAGAACCTGGATCCGAATCCTTTACCATGGGGAGACATCAAGTTGTATATGATTCCAGGAGAGGGCGACTATCCAAAGACACCCACCTCGGCCAATACAGGTGTTATTGCCTACAACGGCCTCGGTGATGATGGCTATATTATCTGGAATACCAGCCAACTTCGACTGGAGGTGAAGCCCGGCAGAGACTATTATATGTTTGGCTATATGCCTGCTGATTTCTGTACGGCGGAGCCTACTGTTCAACAGACCAGTGCGACCAGTGCGACGATGAGTTTTACCAATCTCCCCACCGTGACCAATGAGGATTTCTGTATCATCGTCGGTGTGAAGGAAGGCAAGACACCATTGGGGATTGCTGATCAGGGATCGTTTATCTATCATGCACCCGAGAACACCTCCAACGGCTATTACGTGTCACTGCTGGCCGACCACCTCTACGCATCGGTAGAGTTCAGAGTGACCATTGACCACGATTACAACGTGCTGCGAAAGGTGATGCTGACGAAGATGACGCTGAAGAGTTCGGCTGCGGGCAAGACCTTACTGGATACTCAGTTGACTCTCACGATGAACGATCAGGGCACCCATCCGATAGCCACAAACCCGGTTAATACGCTGAAGAATGAAGGTACAGCCCTGTTCGACCTCTATAACAATACCGACGGTGTGGAACTGTCGCCGACCGTGGCCCAATCGTTCACGGGCTGCTTTGCCGAAGGTTTGGGCGAAGACCTTTCTATCGAATGTCAGTATGATATCTACGACCGGGTGAGCGGTGCCTTAAACAAGATAGAGACCCGCACCGTGGTGAATGGCCTGAAGTCGTTGCTGCAGAATCAGAGGCGAGGTCGTAAGAAAGTGATAAACATGAAGGTTGATCCTACTTATTTATATCAATTGTCAGATGGAGATGTGGACAAATAAATATAATATATGTACGCGCGTGAGGGACGGCATTCGTATGCTGTCCGTCGTTGGGTTGATGCTGACTGCTCAAGGGGCTGATGCCCAGATAGTTATTGGTGGCGGTGTGTATGGCGGTGCCCGTCAGGCAGACGTCAAGGGTTCTACCTTTGTCGATGTCGGTGCCGCCCATCACGACGTGCTCATCTCTTACGTCTATGGCGGTAACGATATCTCTGGTAACATCGGTTATTCAGAAAACATCCCCGCAGCCATTGAGGACGAGGTAACCAATGGTATTACAGATGAGGAGGGTAAGAATAAGAACCACTATAATGCCTTCGTGCGCGTCAGTCCGGAAGGTGGCGTTGGTACAGCCAGTCAGAACTCCCTTTTCATCGGTAATGTCTTCGGTGGCGGTAACGGCGACTACGACTATACGAATCTTAAGTTGGAAGATGGTAACACGGATAATCCGTATTACCAGATGAAGAGCCCCGAACTCGACAAGGCTTATATTGAAATCAAGGGCGGTACCGTCTGCTACGTCTATGGCGGTGGTAACAATGCGACGGTGAAGGTGGCTACTGACATCTGTATCGATGATCATAGCAAGGTGACGACACGTATTCCGCATACCCTTTCAAACGAGCAGGCGGTTACAGAAGCCAATCTGTTGCTGACGCCAGGACTTCTGGAGCATATGGGTATTCCCGCCCTTGGCGCTAACGTGCTGCGCGATGTCTATCACTTCTCGCGTGTCTTCGGCGGCAACAACAAGGCGCCCATGCATATCCATCCGACCTGGCACCTGGCAGAAGGTAACATCGACAATCTCTATAGTGGTGGAAATGAGGGTGATATGACTTCTCCAGAAGGCTTGTTGCTGGAGATTCCTGAGAACTCCAATATCATGGTCAACAATGTCTTCGGCGGATGCCGTAAGGCAGATGTGCGACCACAGGACGATGACGGTCTCGACATCACCGACTTGACACAGATTCAGTTGCAGGATCCGAAATATCAGTTCAAGTATGGTTTCTCGGCCCGCTTACTGGTGCGTGGCGGTGATATCAACAACGTGTATGGCGGTAACGATATCACGGGTAACGTGAAGGGCGGTAATGCCGTCGGTGTCTATACCAGTATCCGAGGCAGCGTCTATGGCGGTGGTAACGGCTCATATCCATATACCGACAATGCAGCGTTGAAGGACAAACTGCCGTATAGTGACTATTACTATGGCGACTTCATGGCTGCCAACAATTACACCAGTTCGGTGGCGGCACTGAATGCCTACCGCCCCAATGCCGAGCGCGTATCCATCCGCGTGGTAGGTAAGGAAGACCCGAATGACGCCACCAAGATCACACCGACGGTGATTGGCGGTGCTATCTATGTGGGTGGTAACAGTGCGACGCTGACGAACTCCGACCAGAGCCAGACCGTCGAGTTGATTGTCGGCTCGCATGTGATAGCCGACAGTGTGTTCCTCGGTAATAATGGTGAATACATGGTAAGGGAAGAGGTGCTGCGGCAGTACATCAACACCACGATTGCCGGTGGCTCAAAATATAACTCCATGGATCTGACCAATCAGAATCAGTTCAACGAGTATATGATAGGCTGTGGTATGACCATCAAGCCCACCGTGCTTTTCGACGGTGACCCAGGTACGCCTTCAGGTAGCACCTATAAGCCTTACTCCACTCAGTTCGGTTCGTTCTTCTGTGGTGGTAATGTGGGTAGTATGATGATTCCCGGTACCATTCCCATCGCCTTCAGGCACGCCATTGTCATCTTCGATAAGGTGGTTGGTGGCTGTAACAATGCCTACGTGACGGCTAGAGAGGGCGTTAATGCAAATTTCCAGGGTGGTGTCGTCGGCACGGAGAGTGAGTTCCTGAACGGCTTCGATGGCAATCGACTGGTGCTGAACTTCGAAGGCTTGAAGATTCAGCCTAAGCGCTGGAAAGTTGTCAGAAACGATGCCTATGAGAAGGTTTTAGATGCGAATAACCAAGTGCAATTTGAGCGTGATGATGCCGGCAACCGCATCTTGGAGTGGAACACCGTTGACAGCCGTTATTACGATAACGCCACGAAGACCTTTAAGGAGGTTGCTCCGGTTCTTGACGGCACAGGTGAAGCGAGTGCAGATGACCTTGCCCGCCGTTTTGCAGGCGGTAACATCTATGGCGGTTGCTGTACCAGTGGTGTGGTGAACGGCAATGTCGTCATCAATATCAACTCTACGATTGTGGATCGTCACATCGTCTTCGATGAAGTGGAAAAGGATGATGATGGTGAAGACAAACTGACCTATGGTGGAAGTTACACCATCCACGAGAGACGAACAGGCGTTCTCCGCGACCAGCAGGGTATGGACGTGCTCGGTGCAGCCCTCAACGTGTTCGGTGGCGGTAAAGGTAAAGAGACCGAGATCTGGGGTAGTACCACGGTGAACCTGAATAGCGGTTACGTCTTCCAGATTTTCGGCGGTAGTGAGGAAGGTGCTATCGGCAAGCGTGCCAGCGAGACTCAGGACACGTATGGCAGATATACTTATGATTATAATGCTAAATACAGCACCTATGTGAACTTGTCGGGATCGGATGATAAGCCAGGTGTGCCTAAATCACAGGATGTGCTGGTGGATGCCGAGAGTAATCCTATTCCTGAGGATCCGTCGTTGGCAGAGGCAGAGTTCCTGTATGGCGGTGGCTTTGAGGGCGCTGTGGCCGGAGATACCCATATCAACCTGAACAACGGCCGTATCTTCAACTCGTTTGCCGGTTCATGTAATGCCGACATCCAAGGTCATACTGAGACCTATGTCGGTCTGAACGGTTTCCCATACGTGCGCGACTATATCTATGGTGGTAACGACCTGGGTGGTGAGATCAAGGGAACAGGTGACTTCACAGATCGTGTGCGCACGACATCAAACGGTGGCTATGATGCCATCGGTAAGGTGAGTAAGACTGATATGCTCAACGCCTCGGCCTATATCGAGTATCAGCGTGGGCGCGTTGAGAAGATCTTCGGTGGCTGCTATGGTGTTTATGACTACAGGAATGCACTCTATGGTAACTATTTCTATAAGACAGGTGCTGCAGACATCGGTGAGAACTATCCGGGCTCAGCCCGTCCTGGCTACAAAAAGCCCACGATGGACAATGCCTTTGTGAACTTCCGCCCGACATATGAAAATTCCATGAATGCTGTAGAGCAGATCTACGGTGCCGGTCAGGGCTATTTCTATGAGATAGAAGCAGAGAATGAACGAGAAGCAAAACAGGCACTGATGCGTGATCAGGACTTCATGCAGAAGCGCAGTTATATCCTGATAGACATCCCGCAGTCGATGCAGTACTTCCAGAAGATGGAGGTGTTTGGTGCCGGTGAATGTAGTGGTGTCGGCATGGGTGTTGAAGCTGCAACGGCAGCAGCAGAGGGCACAGCCCACAAGGCATCCGCCGTTATCGACCTGGCTCGCGGTCAGATCAGTGCAGTCTATGGCGGTAGTTATCAGGAGGGTATCACCCGTCGTACGGTGGTGAATGTGCCTGAGGGTTCTACGCTCTATGCCAACAAACTCTTCGGTGGTGCATACGGACGTATTGATGTGAGTACGGTTGAGAATCAAGAGGTGGAGACGCCTCGCATCGATGTACCTTGTGATGTGTATGAAGCCAACGTGAACTACAACAGCGCTGATGCTGAGATCGACGGTGCTATCTACGGCGGTAACAATGCCTGCCGTCGCACACTCTATGGCAAGGTGAATATCACCAAGCCTGTCAAGGGTGGTGACCACTGGACTGGACTCGTGAATGTATATGGTGCTGGTTATGGTGCCAACACCTGGTCGCAATACACCGAGGTGAATCTGGAGAATGGTGCTCAGGTGCAGGAAACCTATGGCGGTGGTGAGAACGGTCAGGTGTTGAACACGGCATCGGTAGCCAAATGGAAGACAACGCAGACGAACCTCTATACTTATCTGGACGGTTATACGGATAATGGCCTTGCTGAAAGCACACCTGCTAATAGTAATAAACTGCATGATGTCGATGATTCAAGGCCTCAGTATTACAATACAAACGTTCATATCAAACAGGGTGCTACCGTGGCCCGTTACTGCTTTGGTGGTGGCTTAGGTCATGATTACATTAAGCATAGTGGTAATGTGTACGGCACGACCTATATCGACCTGCTCGGTGGTACGGTCAATTATGACCTCTATGCTGCCGGTACGACTGGATCGGTGAAGGACAGTTTGAATGTGGGAACCTTTACAGCCAGTTCTACGGCTTACATCGAAGGCGGTACGGCGCGTAACGTCTATGGCGGTGGCTGGAAGGGTAGTGTAGGGCAGCATCTTGGTACGATTGCTACCTCTTATACCAGTGATATCCCTGGCGAGACGCATGTGATTATCGGTAAGAAAAACGGTGCCAGCTTTATCAATGGTCTTCCTGCCATTGAGCGTAATGCCTACGGTGGCGGTGAAGGTGGTGCCGTGTTCGGAACTACCCATATTACCCTTAACAATGGTTATATCGGCTACCGACACTTTACGTCAGAACCCGCAGATGCAGCAACTTATCCTGTTATCCATGTCGGTTCAGATTATTATCAGGAGAAGATTACCGACGAGACACGTGCTGATGGTGAACTGAACACCCTGTATCATAGCGGTAGTATCTATGGCGGTGGTTACATCGATAACAGTAGTGTAGATGTGACCAATGTCATGATGTATGGAGGCCATGTGCGTAATTCCCTCTTCGGTGGCGGCGAGATTGCGGCTATTGGCCGAGGCATCATCAATGCCAGTGGCGTGGATAACTCTGTTCGTACTTTGCAGGGTATCTATAAAGCCGGTAAGACGCATGTGACTTTATACGACGGCTATGTGCATCGTAATGTGTTCGGCGGTGGCCGTGGCTATAACTATGAAGGTCAAGGCGGTAGCCTGTTCTCCGACGGTTATGTCTTCGGACAGACAGAGGTGAACATCTTCGGCGGTGAGGTCGGCACAGGAGCTGAGTTGGTATTAGGTAATGGCAACGTGTTTGGTGGTGGTGATATCGGCTATGTGTATAGTGCTTACGAGAAGGATGGCAAACTCTATGCTGGTATCAAGGACGGCGAACGCTATGATAACAAGTATGAGGGCTACTATTATCCCTACGATATGGATACTGACCCTTATATTCCTGCTAATTTCCAATATAGCGAAACAGACCCTAATTGGGTGAAAGTCGGCGATGAGTTTGTGCTTTCTGAGGACTGTAAGGTGCTCATAGAGCCTCATTGCAAAGTGACATCTGCAGTTACCATTAACGGTCATTCGTATGCCGTAGGTGACTATGTGCCTACCTCTGATCTCAATCATTTGAAGAATAAAAATGAAAGTTCGGCTGATTGGGGCTGCTTAGATACAAAGGGTATCATCATTCACAATGCAGTGTTCGCAGGTGGTAATACCTCATCTGGATCATCGCGAGCCTATGCCAACGCAACCTCTGTGTTCGGTAATGCCACGGCCTCTATTCACGATGTCTATCACCGTGACCTCATCACAGTAGGAACAGCCCATACGGGTGGACTCTATGGTGACGGAAACCTGACCTTCGTAGATGGTTATCGCGGACTGAATGTTACGAATTATGGCACCGATTACTACCTGATCAGGAATACCCCGGAAATCACCATCGATCAGTATCATAATCTGGATAAGCGTGAGGCTGACTATTATGAACTGAGATATATCTGTGTGCAGGATTGTACAGATAAGGAAGGAACGACCTATCATACAGCAAGTAGCGAAACATCGAAAGCCTCTACACTGAACGCGGATGATATTCTGACGCTGTTTGTAGATGATCAAGGTAATATTATAAATAATGTTATCATAACAGATGAACATGGAGAGAGAGTGCCTAACCCTGCTTTCTGGAAAGAGAATGGTGTATGTACCATCTATGCCGGACGTATTCTGAATTCTATCCAGCGTGCAGACTTCTGCGGTGTGTTCGGTTCGCGTATGGTGATGCAGGGTGCACAGGACCGTGTGCCGGAGTCGGTTGACTACCATAACTATACGATTAACCGTGTGCGCGAGGTGTCGCTCAATAAGAAAGCATCTGTTGCGGGAGATACGGGGGAGGCTGCCACACATGGTAACTACTTCGGTATCTATAACATCGTGAACTATCTGGGTGCTTTGACCAGCGATGTCTTCTTCCTGCCTGACCAGTCGGTGCGTACGACTGATAATACCGATGCCGGTAGATTTAAGAAAGATATTACAGTTGACGATGCTACTTACCATTATGGAGATTCTGGAGCGACCTATTATCGCTGGAAGCAGGCCAACAAGAACGACCGTAGCCGCAATAACGGAAGCAGCATCAACAAGGTGGCTCTGGCTTCGGGTGTCTATCTGGAACTGACGACCGAGAAGAGTACGGGTAACGAACTCAATGAAAAGGACTGGGGCTATATCACCGGTGTCATCGAACTTGACCTGATCAATGTACAGACCGGTGTAGGTGGTGGCTTCGTCTATGCGAAGAATGAGCATGGCGTGCCTACGTACACATACCATCCTCACTCAACCCTGACAGCCCTGAATCAAGGTGCCATCACCCGGAGAGACTTTACCTACACTACCTCTGGACTGAAAGAGTGGGAGACCTCGGGTAACTTCGTACACAGTACCCAGACCATTATCGATGACTGTTATAACGTCAGTGGTAAATACGAAGGTGATGATGCCGTGCCGGCTCACTACTGGTATATCCAGGGACAGGTCTATGTCTATGATCAGGTGATTTCAGCCTATACCGGTGCGCCCAATGCCTATAGTGAGACGGTGGATATCCCGTTGACCATCACGGCCGCCTCTCATGGTACAATGAAACTGCTGAACATCCAGCCTAATAAGTATGCCTACTATGCTTCTTCGGGCGTGAAACTTGAAGCGGGCAAGAAGATGATCATCAATGATAACACCTATTATCTGAATGATCCTATTAGTTATTGGGACTGGTATCTGTTGAAACCATCAGAGCAGAGACTATTCGTAGATGAGACCTATGTGAGCATTGCCGACTGCAAGATTGGAGAGACGGCCTATCCCGCAGGAACCGTGCTGTTGCCGGGTGAATATAATGAAAAGAAAAATACAACTGTCCACCATGTGGAGAAGAATCTGGATGTTCCTTTTACTGAGGTATTCCGTCCATCGAACAACTTAGGTCATGACGCGGGTTATATCCTCACTTATAAGGTGAACAACCCGACAGAGTGGAATACGTGGTACACATCAGCCTCGTCGAGTACAAAGAATCAGACAGGAGGCAATAGCTACGAAGACGGCCCGACTTACCATCTCTCCAGCGGGGATGCAGCTGTGCTTGGTCAGCATGAATATAAAGAGAGTGACATTATTTCAAAAGATGTTTTTACTACTTATCAGAGTCTTCCTGCAGGAGCACTTCCAGATGGTCAGGCAACCTTTGTGGAAGCTTATATCGTGACCAAACAGATAGACGTTGTTGACCCTCAGACTAGTCAGGTTCATCATCTGAATCCGGGAAGTACTCTGTCGGCAACTGACGCTGCCAGTCATACAGGTAGTGTCGCTCCTGCTTATATCTGTACCAGCACCATCATGCTTAGCAACACCGAATTCATCTACCTCAATACGAAGATGACAGAGGCAGAGAAGACGGCATATTACAATCGGTTTAAGGATGGTAATGCTGCAGAAAAGCAGATTGCCAAGGATATTGACGAACTGATTGTACCTGCCTACTATTGCACTGAAGACGGACTTTACGGCGGTAACTACTATCAGGCTGGTCATAATTACCGTGGTCTGGCTGCCTGGTGCTCTATGTCGGAGACCGACCGCCAGAAGTTCACCTTCAACTACGATGCCCTCGACCTGTTGATCGATCCGCTCTATAGCAAGAGTGCCAATGGAACTATCGTTCATCCAGAGGGACAACTCTATCAATATGATGGCCAGAGTTACACAACCGAAGATCAGGCTTCAGCTAATCCTGCAGGCTATTCGCTGACACGCGCCTTGAATTATTCTGCAACCTACACAGGAACAGAAGCTCTGACCTATACTGATCAGAACAGCCAAACACATACCATTGCTGTCAATGCTCCTGATCTGTTCCGTGCCGACTTTGAGGCTATCCCCAATGAGCAGCGCCACTATGCGCCTATTAAGGCTAATGATCAGGGCGTCTGCTATGTGGTGACAAAACCGCTACAGGTTGGTAATACACCGTATGCCGTGGGCTCTACAACCACAAAAGAGATCTATGATACCCATCCCAATGAAGTCGTCAAGGTCGATTTCCCGACAGGTGATGGTAAAACCTATTATTTCTGTCGTGAAGCGTATGTAATTGGAGATCATGGAGAGGGCAAGTCTGTGAAGGCTGCTATTGCCGGAGGTAATGCCGTTGTTGGTACGACAAAGAATAATGGTGAGAGTGTCCCTGTTGGTTTCATTATCAGTCAGGATGGTGACGATGCTAATCATACGAATGGTTACAAGAGTCTGGTGAACAAGCAGCAGAACTTCACTATTCACGGTATTGCTCCAACGGAGACCAGTACGCTCTTCGTGAGCCGTAACTCAGATATCTTTGACCTCTCGAAAGAGAAGATCATCACCGTGATTTATCAGTACGACTATGAGGAGGGTGATGTCTCGGGTAATGTAACACCGGTCAGTGAGCGCCATGTGGTTAACATCCATGTGCAGTTCGAGAGTGGTGTGCCGTCAGTGGAAGATATCCGTGCACCACAGATCGTGATACCTGGTGATAACCTCGGTCTGCGCGAACCTAACGTCGTTCCGGGTGCCTATGAGGTGACTGGTGGTGGCTGGAAGATATTTGAATCAGATCATGATGCCGAGAGTCACGTCAACGGTATTGAGTACGTGCCGGCACGCGATCCGCTCTACTGGTATCAGGATGGCTATTATCTGGCATATTATGCTAAGACCTATCTCGGTGAGACCTACTCGAATCATGTTCCTCTGAGAGTGGCTAACTACCATGACCTGAAGAAGGTGATGGAAGACAAGGAGCATCATTACTATGTAGATAATCCTGGCGTGAAGCGTAACTCGAAGATCTATATCAACGATGCGACCGACGGTCTGAACCAGTTGAAGAGTTTCTATGATCTAAGCTTGCTGAACACCACACCGACTGGCAGTCTGGCAGGTCATGCCTTGCTGGATGAGCATGTAAAAGGTGCCCAGAATCTGGAATTCGTTCTGCGTACCAATATCAATCAGACAGTTGCATGGTCGCCGATAGGAGAAACGGAATGCTTTGCTGGTAATATTCATGGCGACGGCTACTATATCGACGGTCTCGACCACTCGCTGTTCAATAAGCTTTGCGGTAGTGTCTATAACCTCGGTGTGAAGGGATCATTTACGGGTGCCGGTATTGCGGAAACAGGTGCCGGCTATGTGGAGAACTGTTGGGTGAGCACCACTGGTACCCCCAACAATGTCAAGGCAGTATTCGGCAATCCGTCGCGCACAGGTGAAACGGATCTGATTCAGGTCGTGAATTGCTACTATCCAGAGAGCAATGCCTATCAGCCTTGGACTGATACCAGTCATGGTAAAGCCACACCAATGGAAGAACAAGCCTTCTATAATGGTACGGTGGCTTACAACCTGAATGGTTTCTATCTCTTTAAGCGGTATAGTGATGGTGCGAACAGTGGCACAGGCTATAAGTATTACACGGTGAATGCTGATAACACCTTGTCAGCTCCCACGCAAGGATTCTATACTGACGAGAGCCATTACCAGTACAGTTCTGCTGGAAATGAAGCTTATTCGGCTGGTGGCTACGTGGAGCAGCGTTTCAAAGATGGTGACTTCCTCTACGCCAACGGTACGATACCTGAAACCATTAATGAGCGTACCTATACGGATGCTCAGACTAAGGCGGTAAGTTATTATCCCATCTGGCCCGACGACTATCTCTACTTCGGACAGATGCTGACCTATGGTTGGAACGAGCAACGCCCGCACGAGGAAGTGCCATCGCACATCTATAAGAATAATGACCGCCTGGCAATGACCGACCGTAGCAACCGCGTCTATCGTGCACCGGCCTATTATGGTGATAAGAATATGAGTGTGGCTCACTTTAACCCGAGTCTTAACCTGGTGGCCTATGCGAAGAAGAAGAACGATGCTGACACTAATCCGCATCCCGCTTATCCGGGTATGACGGCTATCGACTTCCATGGTCATCAGGACAAGGTTGCCCAGATGGGTCCCAACCAAGAAAACAGCAAGTGGTTCTATACACCACTGTTGGATTGCGACGCATTGGTGAGTGTTGTGAACCGTAACGAGACACAGAACCTGCTGGTTTATGCACCTGATGCCACTGCTCAGGCACAGACGTTCTCAGTGCTGAGTGGCTACTTTACGGATCCGGCTTGTGTGGAGAGTAATGTAGATTATCGTAACGTGGCTGTGCCTCAGAGTCAGCCTGCTGGTCATCTCGTGCTGAGCACAAAGGTTGCAGCCAGCGACCATCTGCTCGTGGATAAGCAAGACTTTAACTGTCCTATCGCTTACACGATGGGTGACGGTCAGAGAATGTGGTATAGACGCACCCCGTCTAATTACGTCACCGTGGTATCGGGTAAGACGAAGGGCTGGGAGGATGTCTGCCTGCCGTTCACTGCCGAACTCGTGACCACACCGGATAAGGGTGAGATCACGCACTTCTATGAGGGCAGCACCACTGGTCACGAATACTGGCTGAGAGAGTTCAGAGGCTTTGCTCCTAATACCACTGTCAGTGAGAGTGAACTGTTGGCTAACTTCGGAGCCCCCGCTGCTGGTAGCCATTCTAAGAACTATACCAATACCTATCTCTGGGATACCTTCTATTCGAAGAACGAGCGTTATGATGCGAACAGCGACCTGTTCCAGGACAACTATTACAAGTCACCGAAGACATATAGTAACTATCCGCTCTATCAAGCCGCTACACCTTATCTGATCGGCTTCCCGGGTAGTACCTATTATGAGTTCGACCTGAGTGGTGTGTTTGGTAACAACCATGAGGCTCTGAATACGAAGGATGATACCCAGATCAATGCTCCAAACGCACAGCCTATCATCTTCGTCTCGGCTGCTAATGCATCGATTGCTGTCAGTGATGAAGAACTAGCTGGAGCCGTTGCTGAGTATGGTGGCTATCAGTATCGCTCTGCTTACGCCAGCAAGCCGCTGGCAGCGGGCAGCTTCATGCTTAATACCGATGGTAGCAAGTATCTGCAGCAGGGTGAAACGACGACCATACCGTTCCGTCCTTACTTCGTGCCGGGAACATCAGGAACCCGTAGCAGTGACCATCCGAAGAAGGCAATCCTGATTGGTGAAGCCTCTTCGAAACCGAAGGGCAGTACGACGGCCATCCAGCAAGTCTATGCCGACGACGACCTCATCGTGAAGGGTGGTAAGAAGAAGATCAAGGTGGAGTCGGAGTTGCATTACACGACGGATGTGCGTATCGTGACACCGTCCGGCATGACGCTGACGACGTATGCCATCGAACCGGGTGAAACGGTTGATACCCGCGTGGAGACAGCCGGCGTCTATATCGTCTATGGCGACAACGGCAAGTATGTGAAGAAAGTCATTGTGAAATAAAAAAAATAAAGCATAAGATTATGATGAAAAAGGTAATGAAAGAACTCTGGACGTTAGCGATGGTGAGCATGTTATGCCCGACAGTGGCTTTTGCCCAGGAAGAATCTAAAGAACCTGCTAATCAGGAAGAAACAAAGACTGTCAGAACGGTTTCGCTTATCGTTGATGAGTTGACTGGTGGCAGTATTTCGATAGGCAGTCAGGCTGAGTCAGAAAAAGACCCTGGCAAGGTGGTGGTTCCCATCAAGGTTACACCTGCTGATGGCTATAAGATCGGTAAGGAGAACCTCAGGGTATGGGCTGTGATCCCGTTGCCAGAGACACCTGCCCCTGGTACGCGTGGACCGGAACTGAGTGCCGAGTTGACACTGGAAGGAGACGATCCGGCTGATCTCTCTGAGGAACGTGACTATCAGGTAACGATCGATCCTAACCTGGACATCTGGGTAGAGGCGGCCGAGTTCCAACTGATAGAAGAACCGGCTCAGTCGTGGAACCTGACGGAAGGTGTGCTGACCATTTCCGGTGAGATAGATACTCAGGCGGGTGTACCCTGGGATTCGGAATCCGTTACAAGTGTGGTCATCGCATACGATGAACAGGTATTGGATCTGGAAGCACTGGGCATCCCAGAAGAAATGGCTGTCGATGTGCCCGGACGTTTGCTGAACGAGTACGTGTATAACTACAAGGGTTATAAGATTGACTGTCAGAACAAGACTGAGATTACAGGCTTCTCGTTTGGTGACAGCAACTCGTATGACACGTTTGTCAGTGATGCCGATATCATCGTACCTTCCGTGCTCAAGGCTTATGTGATCACGAACATCACAGAGGACGGTCTGACTCTGCAGGAAGTGACCAGCATTGCCAAGGGACAGCCTGTTGTGGTGTTTACCGAAGATAAGTTTAAGGACATTGAGAATTACTATACGGTGACAACGGATCCTGTGGAAGCCGGCTCTAACTTGTTGAGGGTGGCTCAAACAGGTGGACAACCCGTCACCATCGGCGATGTGTTTATGTTATACAATGACGTGTTCTACTACACCCAGACAGGAACCATCCCAGAGGGTAGTGTCTATCTGACAAAACCGGAATTGTCGAAGACACGTGGATTCTATCCCCTCGGTGGGAATGATAACACCACGGGCATTGATGCTCGTCGTATCACGACACCGGTACAGCAGAATGGCTGGTACACCCTCGACGGTCGTCGCCTCGAGTCGGCTCCCACGCGTAAGGGTATGTATATCAACAACGGAAAAAAGGTCGTGATTAAGTGAGGGAAGAATCGAGCTTGCTCGAATTCTTCCGAACGTGAACGAGCTCGAGCGAAGCTCAAGGTCGTTATCAAGTAATAGTTGGAATTTATAGTATTGAGTATCTAAAGGAGACATGAAGAAGATAATCATGAGACTGATTGCCCTCGTCCTGCTGACGATGTTCAGCATGGGCGCAGGAGCAGCTATAGAAGTGACATATGGTAAGGATGGAAGTAAAGACCCGAACTTCACCGGTGGTAAGGTGCTTGCTACGCCAGGTGATGAGAAGGACGGTAAGGTGACATTTACGCTCGACGTGTTACCCGACAATGGATATACCATCACCAAGGACGACATTGAAGTCTATGCCACCATCTCTCCTGCAGGTACCCGCGCCAACCCAGAGATCAGCAAGAAGCTCGACCTGGAGGGTAAAGACCCTGCCAATGCCTCCGACAAGCGCACCTATACCTTTACCATTGAAAGCAACTTCGGCGTGTGGGTGAAAGAGGCGAAATTCCTTCCTGATGGAAGCAAGGGTGGGAGTGAGCCTTCGAGGTCAACTACAGACTATTCGGGAACGTATTATATTGGAAGTAGAGGCTATGATAAAGCAAATACCACCACAAATTTTTACCTGTGTCCCACGGAAGGGTGGGCCTTTTATGTTGCAACCAATAACGTTCAGAGTGGTGATAATGGCCAGCCATTCCTCACTACCTATCAATGCAGAAATGGTTCCTACGATGCTACCAAGGCAGTATGGGTTGTAGAAAAAGAGCTCAACTCTGGTTGTTATTACATAAAGCAAGCCAAAACCGGCAAATATATGGTGTCCAACGGAGTACTCCCAGGTGCTGCTAACACTCGAGCACGTGTACACTTGGAAACAGTAGCCGATGCCGCCGCGCTTGCTACTTTAGGCGATATGGCTTTATTTGAAATAAACTATGACGATGGTCATTATGACATTTTGCCTCACTCAACTGGTGGCAGAGATGGTGCTAATAATATATACCTGGTCGTAAACACCAATAACTATAATCAACTTAACGGCAATAACGTCAAGACAAACGGTCCTACGGGTTTTAAGAACTGTGGAGGAATTATTGGTTTGTACACGCATCCGGACGATGGTAATGCCTATTTCTATTTTGAAGAAACACCAGTACGTCCTACCATTACCAATAATTTCGACGGGACATTTACTATTACTGCTACGAGTGGAGCGACCATCTATTATACTACTGATGACACCCCTCCAACCACGGAAACAACAACCACAGGTACGACTTCCGTTACTTTTGACCAAACGGAAAACATGACAGTTATCAGGGCAATTGCAAAAGGTGAAAACGATTTCTCTCCTTCAAAGGAAACAACTTATGAACTTCCTGTCTGCGAAAGACCAGTCATTTCTGTTAGTGGTGGTAATGTTTCTATAACTTGCGCTACAGAAGGAGCGACTATCCATTATACGACAAATGGAGATCCTGCCACTTCTTCGTCAACACCCTATTCGGAACCATTTGCCAAAGGCAGTGCTACAGCTATTAGAGCCATTGCCACAAAAGCGGGTTATGTTAACTCCAGTGAAGCCACGCTTCTGCCTCCCACCGAGGTGTCTTCTTCAGATGCGATTACTAACATGGCAGGTCTTTATATCCTGAGTTCAAATTTCAATTCTACTGCCTCCATCGGTACTTCAGAAAATCCTTTCAGAGGTACGATTGATGGAAATCTGGTGACGTTGTCAGGGCTTGATCATCCTCTAGTGGGCTATGCTGAAGGTGCCATTATCAAGAATGTGATTCTGGATAATGTGAATATCAGCAGTGGTACTAATGTCGGTGCCATCTGTGGCGAGGCAAAGGGTGATACCCGCATCTATAATTGTGGCGTGCTGGCAACTAACAGTACTGCGGTGACTGATGATAAAGGCTATACCTCTATTTCTTATTGTAGTAGCTCTGTCACAGGTAGCGGCGATGTAGGTGGTATCGTCGGTTTGCTTGACGGTAGTTCGCGCGTGATCAACTGTTTCAGTTATGCCAACGTGAATGGAGGTAATTATGCAGGCGGTATTGTGGGTTATAATAATGTCGCTACTACTGCCACCAATCTTAAGACGATGGTGATGAACTGTATGTTCTATGGGGAAGTCAGTGGTTCCTCGATAGCACCTATATATAATGGTAAGCTTATTACGAATGTGGGTGAGAATAAGGGTGTAGGTAACTATAATTACTTCCGAATGGAAGCTGCCTACATTCAGAACAGCACCCTCGCAAAGGTCTATAACTGTGCTCTTGGTGCCGAAACACGCTTCCTGCAGCGCTTCGAATTTTTCCGCCATCTGCTGAACGGCCACCGCGAACTGGCTGCATGGTGGGCAACGGGTAGTACGGAAAATAAGGATGAGATGATGAAGTGGGTGCTTCTGCCATCGCAGATTGGCACGTCCACTCCTTATCCTATCTTGAGGACACCAGGAAAATACCCGTCGGTGGTGAACATCGATGCAGAACATGCTCCTACAACTACGGAGCGTAACAAAGGTGGTAAGTTAGGTACACTTTCGGTGACGATTCAATCAGGCAGTGGTGCAGTCTTTTCTGCCCCTGATGGAGCCTCTATCACTACACCCAGTCTCACCCTCAACATCACAGATAAGGATTTTGAGCACTTTAACTTTAACTACGGCAAGGTGCAGTTACCTTATTATAATGATGTAGGTACGAAGAACTACACAGGTAACCGCGTGGTGACCGGCTGGAAGATTGTCAGTATCACTGATGGTGAGGAAGGCGAATTCAGCACCAGCACGGCCGATGCACCAAGCTTTAATTTTGCTGACCGCCATTGTACCAAAAAGGATTTGTATAGCGTAAGTGGACGTGTCTTCAACCAAGGTGCTTACTGGGATGTGCCAGAAGGCGTAACTGGTATCATCATTCAGCCGTATTGGGCAAAGGCTGCTTACTTGGCTGATGCTCATGCTGATGTGGTGTATAACCAAAACATGACTACTGCCTTTGGTGTTCCTAACGTGGGTGGTGGAGAAATCTATACCAATGGAAGCAGTTATCCCATTGCTGGAGATGATCAACTGGTCTATACGACTGTGGCTGATGCAATTGGTGCTTTGGGGAAACATAGCGATCATAAGGTATATGATTATGCCATAGTGCTTGTTGGTAATGTACACAACATAGGTGTTTCTTCAGGTGACAAAGATTATCCATATTCCATCATGTCCATCGATGCTGACCATGACAATGAGCCAGATTATTCATATATTCTACGTTTCGACTCTCGTAGTGCATCACATGCGGTGAGAGTGGATTTCCTGAATATGCCAGGACTCGGTATGGCTCAGAAATCGACAGGCGGAACAGGTACATACAACTTTGGTATTCTTCAGCCTTTGGGTTGGTTTGAATCTACTAACACCTCGCTATTCCGTGTTACCCAATTTGAGTATGATAACACAAACCGTGCTGCTGCGCCATATATCGTGCAAGGTGGTGTCATGGAGCAATGGGTAAGTGGACAGAATAATGGTGCTTCGAACAACACCACCTATTACCATGTTGGTGGTAATGTTTGGTTCAAGGAGTTTCATCGTGGTACTCACCAGGATAAGCAATTAAAATCAAAGCATCCGCCTATTTCCGTGACAGGCGGCGACTATGATGAGTTCTATCTGACAGGTCTCTATCGTGGTGACGTAGGCAACTACGAAGACAATGCGGAGTGCTATATCAATGGTGGTCGCTTTGGTGTTGTTGCCGGAGCCGCTATGGAGGGGATTGGTAAAGCCCTTGGTGCCAACAATACTGGTAATATCACCTGGCAGGTTCAGAATGCAGATATCGACGAGTTCTATGGTGGTGGCTTCAATGCGGCGCACCCAGTAGAGGGTAATATCACCACAAACATTGAGGGTGGCTATATCAAGTTGTTCTGCGGAGGACCTAAGTTCGGAGATATGAATACTGGAAAGACTGTAACCACCACAGCCAATGGTTGTATATTCGACACCTACTTTGGAGGTGGTTACGGTGGTAACTCATATAGCCGTTTTGCTCCGGCTAATATTAATAACATTCAAGGAGATTATACTGAAGCTAATTGGAATACATTTGTTAACAACAACTATAAGCAAGAATACAATAGTACCTATAAAGGTGTATCAACATCTTACACATCCCAGTATCTGCCTATGTCTAATAATACTCAGAATGTGGCACGTGTACTGGTAGATTTTGTCAGTTTCTCGCTGGCTACTACACGCAATGTGACATCTACGCTGACGGGATGTACTATTAATCAGAATTTCTATGGCGGTGGTAGCCTTGGCATGGTGGACGGCCCTGTGACCTCTACGTTGACTGATTGTCATGTGGCTGGCAATGTGTTTGGTGCAGGTTATTCTGCCAGTCTGCCTACGGTCCTGGTCATGAAAACGGGTGGTTTCGTCAAGGCTCCGTTCTATGATAAAGACTTAGGTGCATATTTTGAACCCGAATATCCGGGCACGGACGAATATACCTGGGAACACAAGGAAACAGTTAATTCTACGGCAACGGCTATCGACAAGAATAACCATATCCTTTATACGACAGAGAAACTTGATGCTCTTGGCACTGTTACGGGCAAAGCCACGTTGAATATCGATGGTACTACCGTTGTCGGTGGTAACGTCTTTGGTGGCGGTGATTCATCAGATGCCAAAGGCAATACAGAGGTCAACATGAAGTCGGGTATGGTGCAGCAGAATATCTATGGCGGCGGTAATCAGGCTAATGTGGGCGGAGATACGCAAGTAAACCTGAAAGGCGGTACCGTTACAAATAATGTATACGGTGGTGGTAAGGGTGATGACGAACATTATGCTACGGTGGGAAATACCGAGGTGATACTCAACGGAACAGTGGTTATGGATGGTGAGGTCAAAACCTATCCTGACAATTGTATCGTGAATGGCAGCATCTTTGGCTGTAACGATGTCAATGGTACACCTTTAGGCATTGCCACTGTACACATCTATAAGACGAACGGAGATTCGAGCACAGCCAGCGAAGATCTGGATAACATTGACGATACGAAGCACCACTACCATCTGAATGCAGTCTATGGTGGTGGCAACTTGGCGGCATATATTCCAACGGCAGACGATGCTAAGGCAAACGTTATCATCGACGGGTGTGACCTGACGAGTATCCGTACGGTTTACGGCGGTGGTAATGCTGCCTCTACACCGGCCACATCGGTAGTGGTAAACGGTACGTATGAGATAGAAGAGGTGTTCGGCGGTGGTAACGGTAAGGATGCGCTGCCTGACGGCTCGGACAACCCTGGTGCCAACGTGGGATTCAAGAACTATTCGGCTGTTGAGGATACCTATAGTACCAAGGAACAACGACAGTCGGACGAATTCGTGAACGAGTATGTATATGGTTCTGGAGAAGCCAATGTAACCATCGTCGGTGGACGGGTTCACCGTGTGTTTGGTGGTTCAAACACTAAGGGTAATGTGCGTATCACCGCTGTCACCATGCTTGATGACCTTGGAGGCTGTCATTTTATTGTTGATGAAGCCTATGGTGGTGGTAAGAGTGCTCCTATGGATGGCGAGGCCAAACTGCTGATGTCGTGTATCCCTGGTCTGAAAGTGGCCTATGGCGGTGCTGAGGATGCCAATATCTTAGGCGATGTGACGCTGAATATCACCAACGGTAATTTCGACCGCGTGTTTGGCGGTAATAACATTAGCGGAACAATCGGTGGAAAGATTACCGTGAATGTTGAAGAGACGGGCTGTAATCCTATTATCATCGGCCAACTGTATGGTGGTGGTAACCAAGCACCTTATGATGCTCATGGTCAGACTGGTCCGACGCTGAATATCAAATCGTTTACTAGCATTGGTGAAGTATATGGTGGCGGATATGGTGTCTCGGCGACGGTGACAGGCGATACGCATGTGAATATTAATGAGGTTAAAGGTAAATTTGCCGCCCAGACGCGACAGAAAGAATCTCGAACTATCAGTTTCTCGGAATTCGTAAGGAATGAGAATGGTGATTTCCTTGATAAGGACGGTCATGTCACTACAGAAGATAGTGAAAGGGTCATCGTTAATCAGCAGATTACAGTTGACATTCCTGCGTTTACTGCCAATAAGATTGGCGGTATCGGTATGGTCTATGGTGGCGGTAATGCTGCCAAGGTGGATGGTAATACGCATGTGAATATCGGTACCCAGTCAACCATTGATTTTGTAACTGGTGTAGGCAGTGCCCAACCGCAGACAGGTGTCGTCGTGGAAGGTGTCAACATTATCGGCAATGTCTATGGCGGTGGTAACAAGGCCGATGTCACTGGCAATACCAATGTCGTGGTCGGTAAACAACCTACAAATTAAGTCAGAAATTATGGATAAAGTAGGAATATATGAGTTTATGGCAGAGCCGTTTCACTGTGACTTTTCGCAGCGGCTCTTTATGGGACATCTGGGGAACCACATGCTGAACGCGGCGGACTTCCACTCGACGGACCGCGGTTTCGGTATGAGGTATCTGATGACCATCCAACGGTCGTGGGTGCTCTCGCGATTGGCAATTGAGATGGAGGAGATGCCGAAGATGTACACGAAGTTTAATGTGGAGACGTGGGTGGAGAGTGCGATGCGCTACTTCACGTCGAGAAACTTCCGCGTGGTGGACAATGAGGGTAAGGTGTATGGCTATGGGCGCTCTATCTGGGCGATGATCGACACGGAGAGCCGACAGCCAACGGACATTTTTGCTATTGACAACGGGGCGATCAACAACTGGATTGTGAAGGACAAGGAGTGCCCCATCGACAAGGGCGGTCGCGTGAAGATGAGCGACGGGGCTGAACTGGTGAGGACGATCGACACCTATTATAATGATGTGGATATCAACGGACACATCAACTCGGTGAAGTATATCGAGCACGTGCTCGACCTGTGGAACCTGGACTGGTATCAGCAGCACGCCATCAAGCGCTTCGAGATTGCCTATGTGGCGGAGGCGCATCAGGGCGACCAACTGAGTTTCTATCGGGAACAGACGGGTGAGAACGAGTACTGCGTGAGGATCTGCAAGACGGATCCTGCGACGGGAGACGTGATCGAGACGTGCCGGAGTAAGGTGACGTTCAGGTAAGAAGGAAAAGAAGAAGGGCTCGCAAGTTGATGTAACTGCGAGCCCTCTTTCTTACTTGACGGTGAAGGGGAGCGACTGTAGATCGCGGTCTAACGAGGAGGTGCCGTAGAGTATCTGGTAACGGCCGGGACGGGTGGAGAGTTCGTCGATCGACTCGTCGTAATACTCGAAGGCCTCACCATCGAGGGTGATGGTGGCGGTGGCTGTCTGACCTGCTGCGAGTGACAGTTTCTGGAAGCCCTTCAGACTCTTGATGGGGGCTGAGGGATTGTCGAGGGCCTTGACATAGACCTGGACGGTCTCGGTGCCCTCGCGCTTGCCGGTGTTGGTGACGGGGACGGTCAGGGTGACCTTGCCATCGGCCTTCATCGAGGATGCGGAGAGTTTGCCCTTACCTATATTAAAAGAGGTGTAGGAGAGACCATAGCCGAAGGGGTATTGGGCCTCGCCACGGAAGTAGCGGTAGGTGCGGTTCTCCATGCGGTAGTCGAGGAAGTCGGGCAGGTCGTTGGTGGAGGTATAGAAGGTGACGGGCAGTTTACCGCCGGGGTTGTAATCGCCGAAGAGCACGTCGGCCAGTGCCTTGGCTCCGCCCTGACCGGGATACCAGGCCTGGAGGAGGGCATCGTACTGACCTTTGACGCTACCAAAGGCGATGGCGGAACCGGAGCAGTTGACGAAGACGACGGGACGGCCCGTGGCGTGCATGGCCTGTAGGAGCATCTGCTGCACCTTGGGAAGTTCGATGTCGGCCTTGTCGCCACCTTCGCCTTCCATCTGGGCTGAGATACCACCGATGATGATGATGGCATCGGCCGTGCTGACCTCTTTGGCGAGGTCGGTGAAGTCGGCGAGGACGCGTTCGCAGATATCGCCACGGAGCATGGCGAACTGACCGTTGCCGCGACGGTACTCAATCTCGACATCGTAGGTCTTGCCGGCCTCGACGGGGAATGACTTGTATTCGACCTTGCGACCGAAGCCGAAGAAGCGGCGACCTCCGGGCTGAGCCTCTTCGACGACGGTGCCGTTGACGCGGAGGATATAGCCGTTGTCGGTGGTCAGGGTGTATTTCATCTCACCGGTGAAGGTGGACTTGTACTGGCCGCTGATGCGGACGGAGACGGAGTCGCTGTTGACACCCTCGGCAAAGCCCCAGGCACCGAAGGTTGAGAAGTTGAGCTCGTTGTAGTAGCCGGTCTTGACAGGCTCGCCCTGCAGATTGCGGTTGTTCCAGAACTCTACTTTCACGCCCTTGCCGCCGTTGAAGTCGGGCAGGTGGTGGAAGGTGTTATACTCGTCGTTGAGTTCGCAGGCCTTGCGATAGATGATGTTGGCACCGGGCACGGCGGCCTTGATGCCTTCGAGCAGGGAGTGGGTGTGAGCCTCGGTCGGTGTGCCGCCGTAGTTGCCGTTGAGCATGGCGGTATCATCGGCGTTAGGACCGAGCACGGCGATGGTCTTCAGACTCTTTGACAGGGGCAGGACATCATGGTTCTCTAACAGGACCATCGACTCGCGGGCTGCCTGGGTGGCGAGGGCATCGAAGGCTTCGCAACTGATGACTTCGGGACTGATCTTTGACCAGGGGATGCGGTCGGCAGGGTCGAACATGCCCAGTTCGAAGCGGCCGGTGAGCGTCTTGCGCAGATGCTGGTCGAGGTCGCTCTCCTTGATGAGACCTTTCTTCAGGGCGTCGGTAAGTACCATGAACACCTTGCCGCACTCGAGGTCGGTGCCATTGAGCACGGCATCGACTGAGGCTGAGAGGGGATCGGGATGCGTCTCATGCTGACCTTTATTGAAGAAATTGTTGATGGCATCGCAGTCGGTGACCACGAGTCCGTCGTAACCCCACTTGTTGCGCAGGATATCGATGAGCAGACGGTCGCTGGTGCAGCAGGGCTTACCCTCGAAACGCTGGTAGGCGCACATCACCTCGCGCACATCGCCCTTCTTGACCAGTGCCTTGAAGGCAGGGAGGTAGGTCTCCCAGAGGTCGCGGTTGGTAGGCTCGACGTTCATGGAGTGGCGCAGAGGCTCGGGACCGCTGTGGACGGCGTAGTGCTTGGCGCAGGCGTGGGTCTTGTAGAGGGTTTGAGGTTTGAGGTTTGAGGTTTGAGATTGGAGGTTTGAGGTTTTTTGGGGCTGTTGCATGCCGAGGACGGTCTGGACGCCGAGGACGGCATTCATGTAGGGGTCTTCGCCACAGGTCTCCTGGCCACGTCCCCAGCGGGGGTCGCGGAAGATGTTGACGTTAGGGCACCAGAAACTGAGCTCGGGGTTGCCGGGATAATAGACCACGCCCATGGGCACATTGAAGATGTTGTGGTCGGAACGGTTCCAGTTGGCACGGGCCTCATCGCTCACGGCACTGAACACGTCATAGATGAGCTTCTCGCTGAAGGCGGCTGCCATGCCGATGGGCTGGGGGAAGACGGTGTAGCCGCCCTGTCGCACGCCGTGACAGGCCTCGCTCCACCAGTTGTAAGAGGGGATGCCGAGCCGATCGACGGAGATGCTCTTGTTCATCATCAGTCCTACTTTCTCTTCGGGCGTCAGCATGGAAATGAGGTTTTCTACTCGTTCAGCCGTGGGCAGGTCGGGGTTCTGCCACGGATACTTCTGCTGGGCCGGCACATGAGACGCCGTGACCAGCAGCATGGTCGCAATGATTAATTTCTTCATATTCAAATAGTTTATAATAAGTTAGGTATCAATCTTTGATGGTGCAAAGGTAAGAAAAAAAATTGATGCATCTCGGAAAAATCTAAAAAAATAAGGTGAAATCCTTTGGTTTTTACATACTTATTAGTAACTTTGCAACCGATTTCTAAAGTTAACCCCTCGTCAGAGCTTCGCGCAAGCTTTGAGCGGACCGGCAAGACGACGGCTCTCGGGAAGGGCTGGCATGGTATGCAAGGGATATGTATTACACTTTTAAACAACAGCTATTATGGCACAAATGGATTTTGGTGGCGTTATCGAGACTGTAGTCACCAGCAAGGAGTTCTCTCTGGAGAAAGCACGTGAGGTATTGAAGAATGAGACGATCGCCGTGATCGGTTATGGTGTGCAGGGTCCTGGACAGGCCTGCAACCTGCGCGACAACGGTTTCAACGTGATCGTCGGTCAGCGTCAGGGCAAGACCTATGACAAGGCTGTGGCCGACGGTTGGGTTCCCGGCGAGACACTGTTCTCTATCGAGGAGGCAGCCGAGAAGGGTACCATCCTCTGCATGCTTCTGAGCGATGCTGGTCAGATTCAGCAGTGGCCCACCATCAAGAAATATCTGAAGCCCGGTAAGACCTTGTATTACTCACACGGCTTCGCCATCAACTGGAGTGACCGCACAGGCGTCATCCCCCCGAAGGATGTTGACGTGATCATGGTGGCTCCTAAGGGTTCGGGCACCAGCCTCCGCACGATGTTCTGCGAGGGTCGCGGTCTGAACTGCTCTTACGCCATC
The DNA here is from genome assembly GCA_900315035.1 of uncultured Prevotella sp. Classification (GTDB taxonomy): domain Bacteria; phylum Bacteroidota; class Bacteroidia; order Bacteroidales; family Bacteroidaceae; genus Prevotella. The sequence continues at coordinate 88,230 of OMXO01000006.1, read as the reverse complement.
TACCAGGACGCTACCGGTAAGGCTAAGGAGAAGACACTGGCCTTTGGTATCGGTATCGGTGCCGGCTATATGTTTGAGACAACCTTCCAGCGCGAGGCTACATCAGACCTGACCGGTGAGCGCGGCTCACTGATGGGTGCTATCCAGGGTCTGCTGCTGGCTCAGTATGAGGTGCTCCGCGAGCACGGACACTCTCCCTCGGAGGCTTTCAACGAGACGGTTGAGGAACTGACTCAGAGCCTTGGCCCGCTCTTCGGTGCAAAGGGTATGGACTGGATGTATGCCAACTGCTCGACAACCGCTCAGCGCGGTGCGCTCGATTGGGCTCCCCGTTTCCACGACGCTATCAAGCCTGTGATGGAGTGGCTCTACTACTCGGTACAGACGGGTAACGAGGCTCAGATTACCATCGACGCCAACTCGAAACCCGACTACCGTGCTGGTCTGGAGAAGGAACTGGAGGCCATGCGTAACCAGGAGATGTGGCGCGCAGGCGAGACAGTGCGCAAACTTCGTCCGGAGAACCAAGACGTATAATATAAGGTACGGGGGTGTGCACGCGCGCACCCCCGTACTTTTTTAATTTATATTTATGGCAAAATTAGTAATTAATTCGTATGATGAATTCGCAGCCCACCTGGGACAGGAACTGGGTGTATCAGACTGGCTGCAAATCGACCAAGACCGTATCAACCTGTTTGCCGACGCCACCCTCGACCATCAGTGGATTCACGTCGATGTGGAGCGTGCCAAGCAAGAGAGTCAGTATCACAGCACGATTGCACACGGCTATCTGACACTCTCTGTGCTGCCTTATCTCTGGGCACAGATTATCGAGGTGAACAACATCAAGATGCTCGTGAACTACGGCATGGACAAGATGCGCTTCGGACAGCCCGTGGTGACTGGCTCGCGCGTCAGGATGACCACCAAGTTGCACAACATCCAGAACCTGAGAGGTATCTGCAAGGTAGAGATTGATTTTAAGATTGAGATAGAGGGAGAGCGCAAACCGGCTCTGGAAGGCATCGCCTCGTTCCTGTACTATTTCAAGTAATATATAGGTAAAAGGAAAAGGATAACAACTTATGGGAGGATTCTTTGGAACCATCGCCACCAAAAACTGTGTGAACGACCTGTTCTACGGCACAGACTATAATTCACATCTAGGAACGCGCCGTGCCGGTCTTGTCATGTTCGACAAGGAGAAAGGCTTCAGCCGTAAGATCCATAACCTGGAGCGCGACTACTTCCGGTCGAAATTTGAAGACGAGCTCGACTCATTCTCGGGTAATCAGGGCATCGGCGTGATCAGTGACACTGACCCGCAGCCGATACTCGTCAACTCGCACTTAGGGCGCTTTGCCGTCGTCACGGTGGCAAAGATCAATAACATGGAGGATATCGCGCAGGAACTGCTGGAACGCAGGATGCACTTCAGCGAGTATTCGGCCAACACCATCAATCAGACGGAGCTCGTGGCGCTGCTCATCAATATGGGGCGCACCTTTGTGGAGGGTATCAATCTGGTTTACAAGAAGATAGAAGGATCGTGCTCGATGCTCATCATGACTGAGAAGGGTCTGATAGCAGCCCGTGACTTCCTGGGACGTACACCCATCGTGATCGGTCAGAAGGAGGGTGCCTATGCCGTGTCGAGCGAGACAACCAGTTTCCCGAACCTCGACTTCCACCGCGTGAGGGATCTGGGACCGGGTGAGATCGTGTTCCTGACGGCCGACAAGATGGAGGTACTGCAGGAGCCGTTCAAGCGCGAGCAGATCTGTTCGTTCCTCTGGGTCTATTACGGATTCCCCGCCTCAGACTATAACGGCATCAACGTGGAGGCTGTGCGCGAGGCGAACGGTAAGAAGATGGGTGAACAAGACGATACGGAGGTGGACAGCGTCTGCGGTGTGCCCGACTCGGGTGTCGGTATGGCACTGGGTTATGCTGAAGGCAAACGGGTGCCCTACAAGCGTTCGGTGCTGAAATATACACCGACGTGGCCCCGTTCGTTTACACCGGGTAATCAGGAGCGCCGGGCACTGGTGGCGAAGATGAAACTGATACCGAACCCATCGTTGCTGAAGGATCAGCGCATCGTGTTCTGCGACGACTCCATCGTGCGCGGTACGCAGTTGAAAGACAATGTCAGGACGTTCTTCGAGTATGGCGCCAAGGAGGTGCACTGCCGTATCTCGTGTCCGCCGCTGGTCTATGGCTGTCCGTTTATCGGCTTCACCTCGTCGAAGAGCGACATGGAGTTGATTACGCGTCGTATCATCAAGGACTTTGAAGGCGACGACAAGAAGAATCTGGAGAAATATGCCCAGACGGATTCGCCTGAGTATAAGCGGATGGTCGATGAGATTGCCAAGCGACTGGGGCTGACAACCCTGAAGTTTGCCCGTTTGGAGGACCTCGTGGATTCCATCGGTATGCCGAAGTGTAAGCTCTGTACGCACTGCTTCGACGGCAGCAGTTACTGCCATGAGCACGACGAGGAAGACAATCGGCAGTTGAAAATCGATTTTTAGTGACGTGTGAGGAAGCCGTCGGTCTGACGGATATATTCCTCTTTCAGAAGATATTCGAGCGCGGCGTCCAGTTCACCGGTAGGTAACTGGAGGTCGCGTAAGTCTGTCATGGGGTGGGGCTGTCCGTCGTCGAGCAGGGTGAGGATACGTTCCATCGCCTCGTTCAGGCCAGGTTCGGAGACCATGCCCTCCCGGCGGTGGGAGAGACAGACATCGCACTGACGGCAGTCGTGATCGTTTTCTTCGCCGAAGTAGCGAAGGAGCTGGCGACTGCGGCAGACGGCATCCTCCTGGGCATAGGCAATCATCGCATGGATGCGTTCGGTGAACTGAGCCTTCCGCTCTTCATAGACTGCGGGCGGCAACTGGACATGCTCCATATCCTCGCGGCGCTGGGTGTAGCGGATATAAGGCGTCTTCTTCTGTGGAATGAAGTGGAGGATATGGCGCTGACTGAGGCCCTTCAGCGTCATATACACCTGCTGAGGCTGGAGCTGGGTCTGCGAGGCAATGAAACTCTCGTCGATATAGTTGTAGTCGGTGAAGAGTCCACCGTAGTTACGCAGCATCGCAGTGATGACTTTCTCCTCGTTGGGCGAGGTGTTCTCCAGCCGGTAGAGGTCGTCGCGCCCGATGGTGAACATCACGCGTGCCTGATTGTCCTGCTCCTCGGTGTATTCGATATAGCCGGCACGGTTCAGGATCTTCAGGGCTGCATCGACCTGGATAGGGAAGTGTCGGAAAGCATGACAGAACTTGTCGATGTTGAACTCGAACGTGTGGTTATAGCCCGAGCCGACACCTATCTGATAGAAATAGGCCAGATGTTCGTAGATCTGACGGATGAAATCTTTTTCGGGGAACGTGTCGGCGATGCGCTTCTCGAGTTTGCGCTGGTCGCCATCGTTGTAGAGCAGCACGGCATAGGCCTTCAGACCGTCGCGCCCGGCGCGGCCTGCCTCCTGGAAATAAGCCTCGATGCTGTCGGGACAGTCGATGTGGATGACGAGCCGCACGTCGGGCTTGTCGATGCCCATGCCGAAGGCGTTGGTGGCTACCATCACCCGTACCTCATCCTGTTGCCAGGCCTGCTGGCGCTGGTCTTTGACGGCGGCATCGAGGCCGGCGTGGTAGAAGGTGGCGGTAATACCTGCCTCGCTGATGAGTTCGGCATACTCTTTGGTGCGTCGGCGGCTGCGGGCATAGACTATGGCTGTGCCTTTGACGCTCTTGAGGATGTGGATGAGTTGTTCGCGCTTGTCGGTGGCATGGCGGACGACATAGGCCAGGTTCTTGCGCTCGAACGACATGCGGAAGACGTTGAAGTCGGGCGTAGTCGTCTGCGACAGTTTGTCCTGGATATCCTGCACCACCTGTGGGGTGGCGGTGGCCGTGAGTGCCAGCACGGGGATGCCCGGCAGCAGTTTGCGGATCTTGGAAATCTCGAGATAGGAGGGACGGAAATCGTAGCCCCACTGCGAGATGCAATGGGCCTCATCGACGGTGATGAAACTGACGTGCATGTGGCGCAGTTTCGTCTGGAACAGTTCTGAGGAAAGGCGCTCGGGCGACACGTAGAGAATCCGGATGTCGCCGAAGATGCAGTTCTCGAGGGTGATGATGATCTCCTCGCGGGTAAGACCGGAATAGATGGCAGCGGCGCGCACACCCCTCCGGCGCAGGTTGTCCACCTGATCCTTCATGAGTGCAATCAACGGGGTGATGACGATGCACGTGCCTTCCTGGGCGAGGGCGGGAACCTGGAAAGTAATCGACTTTCCACCACCGGTCGGCATCAGTCCCAGTGTGTCGTGACCACTGCCTATCGACTCGATGATCTCGCGCTGGATACCGCGGAAATCATCATAGCCCCAATACTGGTGGAGTATCTCCCTATAGTTCTTCACTCGGCTTGATATCCTCTATCTGCAACTGCACCTCACTGCGCTTGTAGATATTGTCTTCGATGGTATAGACGATATCAAACGAGCGCTTCGACTTGATGTAGCGGGCAGAGTCGCTCTGACCGAAGGCAATGCCGTTGAGCACATTGCTCGACTTGGAATCGACCAGTTCGAGTTTGATATGCTCCTGCTGGCGGCCCACCACCTTCGAGGTGCCGTAGTCATAGACGTTGCGCGTGCAGAAGAGCGGCTTGGGATTGTCGGGACCGTGAGGCGCGAACTTCTTGAGGTCGTTGTGCAGCTTCTTCGTCACATCCTTGAAGTCGATGACGGCATTGATCTCGAGGCAGGCCTCCGTCTGCTCGGGCAGGATATGCTCGCTGACATACTTCTGGAAACGGTGACGGAACTCAGGGATATTCTCGATCTTCATGGAGAGACCGACGGCATAGGTATGGCCGCCGAAGTTCTCCAACAGGTCGCGACAACTCTTGATGGCATCGTAGAGATCATAGCCGGCCACACTGCGGGCGGACCCCGTAGCCAGACCGTTGTGCTTGGTAAGAACCACGGTCGGACGGAAATAGAGTTCGGTCAGTCGTGACGCCACGATGCCGATAACACCCTTCTTCCAGTTCTCATCGTAGAGCACGATGCTGGAGTGATGCTTCTGATTCTCGAGTTTCTCCACAATCTGGTTGGCCTCCTCGGTCATCTGCTTGTCCACATCCTTGCGCTGCTCATTATATTCATTAATGTGGTTGGCTTCGGCAAGGGCCTTGTCGAAGTCGCGCTCCACGAGCAGATCGACCGCCTCGGTGCCGTTCTGCATACGACCAGAGGCATTGATACGCGGCCCGATCTTGAACACGATGTCGCTCATCGTAATCTCGCGCCCAGTGAGTCCGCAGATCTCGATGATCGACTTCAGGCCCACCGACGGCGCTGTGTTCAACTGCTTCAGTCCGTGGAAAGCCAGGATACGGTTCTCGCCCATGATGGGCACGATATCTGCCGCGATACTGACCGCACAGAAGTCGAGTAGGGGGATGAGCCGTGAGAAGGGGATACCATTATTCTTCGCGAAAGCCTGCATGAACTTAAAGCCTACACCACAGCCACAAAGGTGCTTGAAGGGGTAGGTCGAGTCTTCACGTTTAGGATTGAGGATGGCCACCGCTGGTGGCAGTTCATCATCGGGCACATGATGGTCGCACACGATGAAATCGATGCCCAGCTTCTTGGCATAGGCAATCTCGTCGTTTGCCTTGATACCGCAGTCGAGCACGATAATCAGTTTAATACCTTTCTCTGCCGCATAGTCCAATGCCTTGATACTGATACCATAGCCCTCCTCATAGCGGTCGGGAATATAGTATTCAATGTTGGAATAGAACTGCTGCAGGAACTTATACACCAAAGCTACCGCCGTACATCCATCGACATCGTAGTCGCCATACACCATGATACGCTCTTTGCGCCCCATGGCATCGTTGAGTCTGTCAACCGCCACGTCCATGTCGTTCATCAGAAACGGGTCTATCAGCTCATTTAACATCGGACGGAAGAATCGCTTAGCCGCGCTCTCCGTTCGGCGAGGATCGGACTCATGCCGATCTTCTCTCCCAGCTCCTTAGCCGCCGTCTGTCGTTCTGATGTAGGTGGTTCGTAATTCCATTTGAAATGCATTTATATATTCTTTTTTTATTTTTGTCGCTTTGGTTGCAAAAGGGTAGCAAAAACCCAATATAGCGCCCAAAGGTACTAATAAAAAATGAATTAAGGGCACAATCTGTCGAAAATTTAACAGATTATGCCCTTTTTTATCTTTATTATAAGTTTTTCCTTAGATGCCGAGCTTCTTGCGGATTTCTGCGGGGATGGCATTCTTGTTGATGAGGAAGTCCATTGTGTTGGCGGCGATGAAGGCTTTGGTCATATACCAGGTGCCCTTGTAGTCGCCGGTCTCACCCCATGAGTTCTTCACCATGTAGTACTCCTTGCCGTTCTGGTCCTTGGCCACACCGTAGATCAGCATGCCGTGGTCGTCGGTCAGCTCCCAGTTGTCGAAACGCTCCTGGCGCATCTCCTGAGTAGGAACGACCTCAGGCACTGTGCATCCTAAAGAGTCGATGATGTCGCGCTTCTTCGTAGCGGTCATCTTCAACCACTTGGCCATGTCGCTGCCCTTCAGGCTCTGCTGGGTCTTCTTGGTGTCAACGGCATAAGCCAGACCCTTGCGGGTGAAGCCGTCCTCAGATACGTCACCGCCCCAGGCGATGGTGTAGCCATTCTCGACAGCATTGTCGATAATCTGCATCATCTCATCCATGGGCACGTTATAAGAGAGGGGGAAACGCCAGTTGTCCTGTACCTCTACGGCAAAGGCTGTGTAGAAGGGATGGTGGGTATAACTGGTGATGCTGACATAGTCGTCGAGGTTGATGCCTAATGATGCCATGAAGGTCTTCGGGGTGTACTCCTTGCCCTCGTAGGTGAACTTCTCGGGACACTTGCCCAGGTAGGCATCGAGAATACCCTGCATACCGTTCTTCCAAGCGTTGCTGATCTTCTTGGCGTCGCTCTTGGCTACTGCTGCCACATAAGGCTCCAGCACGCCGAAGAACTCGTTGAAGTTGTTCAGTGAGTCACCATAGAGTGAGCCCGGGAAAGGCATGGTTCCCTCGGGCACGATGCCGTGGGTCTTCATCGTAGCCAATACGTCTTCAGAGCTACCGCCCTGAGCGAACTGGCAGTCACCGTGATAACGCACTACCTGAATGGCACGCTCCATGTAAGTCTTGTTGGCCACAAAACTCTCGCAGAGGTCGTAGTTCTTGCCAGTGGCTTTCAGAATCTCAGCCTCGAAGAACGAGAGGGTAGAGTAGTCCCAGCAGGTGCCCGAACGGTTCTGGTCCTTCACGCTGGTGATAGGATTCTCCTTGATGGTGGTGAATACGGGTTTGTTAGCATCTTTTGTGGGTGCCTTCTTCTTGGCAGCCGATGCACTGACAGCGATCATCGCCATGAGTGCGAATGTTAGAATTTTCTTCATAATATAATAATGTGAATTTAATTGTTGCTCATGAATGCTTCGAGTTCCTCGGGATGATAGGGGATGCGCTTAGAGCCGAGGAATCGGCAGCCGTCCTGAGTGATGAGAATATCGTCTTCGATACGGATGCCGCCGAAGTCCTTGTATGTCTCGAGCTTGTCGAAGTTCAGGAATTCCTGGCAATGGCCACTGGCCTTCCAGTCGTCGATGAGGGCGGGGATGAAGTAGATGCCCGGCTCGTCGGTCACCACAAAGCCTTCTTCCAGTTTGCGGCCCATGCGCAGGCAGTTGGTACCGAACTGTTCAAGGTTCGGACGTGTCTCCTCGTCGAAGCCCACATATATCTGTCCGAGTCCTTCCATGTCGTGAACGTCCATACCCATCATGTGTCCCAGTCCGTGAGGCAGGAACATGGCATGGGCACCTGCGGCTACAGCCTCGTCGGTATCACCTTTCATCAGACCGAGCTCTTTCAGACGCTCCGTCATTCTGCGACAGACGGCAAAATGCACATCAGCATATTTCACACCGGGCTTGGCTACATCGAGCACATAGTCGTGACATTCCTCCACAATCTTGTAGATCTCCAACTGGCGCTGGGTGAACTTACCTGTGACGGGCATTGTTCGGGTGTTGTCGGAGCAATAGTCGTCGAGTTCACAACCGGCATCGCAGAGTGCCAAACGGCCAGCTTCCAGACGGGCGTCCGACGGATTGCCATGCATGATCTCACCATGCTGGGTGAAGATGGTGGCAAAGCTTACACCCTGAGCCAGACTGCGGGCGATACCGTCAACCTGTCCACCGATGAAGCGCTCGGTAATGCCCGGCTTGATGAGCAACTGGGCTGTGGTGTGCATGGCATAACCCACATCGCAGGCACGTTCGATAGCCTCAATCTCCTGCAATTCTTTTGTTGAACGCATCTTTACAACTGCCTGAATAAGAGCGAGTGACGCTTTCTCTTTCTGTTGTGAGGGGTGGATGCCCAACAAGTCCATAATCTGGATTTTCGTGTCGAAACGGTAGGGCGGGAGATAGTGGATTTTAGAGGTGAGAGGTGAGAGGTGAGAGGTGTGAGTGGAGAGGTAAGTGCTGAGCTCCTTCATGGGGGCAGTCTTGGTGATGCCTACCTCTGCAGCGAGGTCGGCCACCGAGGGGGTATAGCCCATCCACACGATATCCTCCACGTCGATATCATCGCCGAAGAGCATCTCAGTGTCATTGTCGATATCAATCACGCCCACGAGTCCATCACGATGCTGTCCGAAATAATAGAGGAACGATGAGTCCTGGCGCATCGGCGCATAGGCATTGGCCGGATAGTTGGCTGGTGCCTCATTGTTGCCGAAAAGTACGATGATGCCGTCGCCTACAAGCTTTTTCAGCATCGCACGACGGCTGATATAGGTGTCTTTACTAAACATTTGTCAAAAATTAAGCTTTTATTAGTCTATTTGTCGGCAAAGTTACACATTATTTATTAAAATGCATTACCTTTGCAGCAAATTTTTGCAATATTTATGCAGTTAGGCAGAAAAACAGGACTCGTTTTGGAGGGAGGCGGCATGCGTGGCGTCTTCACCTCGGGTGTGCTCGATGCGTTTATGAAGCACGAACTCAATTTCCCCTATGTTGTTGCAGTATCGGCCGGTGCCTGCAACGGTCTGTCGTATATGAGCCATCAGCCCCGTCGGGCGAGGTTCTCCAATATCGACATGTTGCAGAAATACGGCTATATCTCGCTGAAGAGTCTGCTCACGAAGGGCAGCATCTTCGATCCGAACATCCTCTACGAACGGTTCCCTAACGAGATACTGCCCTTCGACTACGAGGCTTACCGGAAGAATCCTGCTGTCTATGAGGTCGTTACGACCAACTGTCTGACAGGTCGTGCGGAGTATCTTACAGAAAAGGTTGATCCCAAGCGCTTGACGGCTATTATCAAGGCCTCGAGTTCACTGCCTTATGTGGCGCAGATCACTGAGGTCGATGGTGTTCCTATGCTCGATGGTGGTATCGTCGATTCCATCCCTGTGGTGCGCGCCATCGACAAGGGCTATTCGCCCAATGTGGTGATTATGACGCGCAATCGTGGCTTCCGGTCTGGCGAACCTGATTTCAAGGTGCCTCGTCTGTTCTATAAACAGTTTCCCCGTCTGCGGGTCGTTTTGAGTCATCATGTGAAGGTTTATAACGAACAACTCGAACTCATTGAGCGCATGGAGGATTGGGGCGAGGTGATCTGTATCCGTCCGGAACGTCCGATGGAAGTGGATCGTATCTGTCGTGATGTGGAGAAACTGGAAGCGCTCTATGAGGAGGGCTTCGCCCTTGGGGAAAAATTTGTCTTGTCATACAAGTAAGTTTTTGGTTTTCACGAACCTTTGAGACTTCGTCTCGAAGATAGGCGGCATCTCGGAAATGAAAATAAATGGGTATTTATTTTGCATTTCGCTCGATTTGCACTATCTTTGCACCGCAAAAATTGAAATTAACGCAAAAAAATAACAATGGGAAAAGTAATTCTGACTGGTGACCGCCCCACCGGAAAACTCCATCTCGGACACTATGTAGGCTCTCTGCGCCGTCGTGTCCAGTTGCAGAATGCGGGCGACTACGACCGTATGTTCGTGTTCATGGCCGACGTTCAGGCCCTTACTGATAATGCCGACAACCCCGAGAAGATTCGTCAGAACATCATCGAGGTGGCTCTCGACTATCTCGCTGCAGGTCTCGATCCTGAGAAGTGTGTGCTCTTTATCCAGAGCCAGATTCCTGAACTGGCTGAGCTCACCACCTATCTGATGAACCTTGTCAGTGTCAGTCGTGTTCAGCGTAATCCGACCGTGAAGACAGAGGTGAAGATGCGTGGTTTCGAAGGTGAGAGCATCCCCCTCGGATTCTTCTGCTATCCTGTATCTCAGGCTGCAGATATCACACTCTTCAAGGCAACGACCGTTCCTGCAGGAGAGGATCAGGAGCCGATGCTGGAGGTCACACGCGAACTGGCGCGCCGATTCAATCAGGTCTATGCACCTGTGTTGGTAGAGCCTAATATCCTGTTGCCAGAGAATCTCACGGCGCGTCGTCTCCCAGGTACTGACGGTAAGGAGAAGATGTCGAAGTCGCTTGGCAACTGTATCTACCTCTCTGACTCTGCCGATGATGTATGGCAGAAGGTGCGCTCGATGTACACCGACCCTGAGCATGTGAATCTCAACGATCCAGGTCATGTAGAGGGTAATGCCGTGTTTACCTATCTCGATGCATTCTCTTGTGATGACGACTTCAAGGAGTTCTGGCCCGAGTATCAGAACCTCGACGAGTTGAAGGATCATTACCGTCGTGGTGGTCTGGGTGACATGAAGTGCAAGAAGTTCCTCAATCAGGTGCTGAACAAGTTCCTCGAGCCCATGCGCGAACGTCGTGCAGAGTTTGAGAAGGATATCCCTGAGATCTATAACATCTTAAAGAAAGGTACAGAACAGGCGCGCGAGGTTGGTGCCCAGACGATGGACGAAGTCCGTAAGGCGATGCGCATCGACTACTTCAACGATGCCGAGCTCATCCGCCAGCAAGCTGAGCGTTTCGCTAACAAATAAACAATTCACCCCGCCACTCGGCGGGGTGAATTGTTTTATAAGTATATCCTGTTGGTTGCGTTACTCCGACGGTTGTCGACATGAGAGAAGCAAATCAGCTCGTCGGGATGTTCCTCCAGATATTGGAGGATCACCGTCACGATCATCCGTCCCACTTCCTTGTCGGGAGCGCCCCCACGCTTACCGTCAGCAAGCCTGGTCATTAAGTATAATCCTTATCTTTATCGAGCAGGTCAGGACGGAGTCGGCGGGTGCGCTCCATTGCCTGTTCGAGTTCCCAGTCGCGAATCTTCGCCTCGTTGCCAGAGAGCAGTATCTCGGGCACTTTCCAACCTTTATAGTCAGCCGGTCGCGTGTAGATGGGAGCAGCGAGGATGTCATCCTGGAAACAGTCGGAGAGGGCACTCTGCTCGTCGCCGATCACCCCAGGCACCACCCTTACCACCGCATCGGCAATCATCGCAGCAACCAGTTCTCCACCTGTTAATACAAAGTCGCCGATACTGATCTCACGCGTGATGAGGTGGTCGCGGATGCGCTGGTCAATACCTTTATAGTGGCCTGCAAGGATAATCAGATTACCCTTCATGGATAGTTCGTTGGCGATATGCTGGTCGAAGCGCTCACCATCAGGCGACGTGAAGATTACCTCGTCGTAGTCGCGCTCCGCCTTGAGGGCAGAGATACAACGGTCGATGGGTTCACACTGCATCACCATACCTGCCGACCCACCGTATGGGTAGTCATCTACCCGCCGCCATTTGTCGAGGGTATAGTCACGCAGGTTGTGCAGGCGAATCTCCGCCAGACCTTTCTTCTCAGCACGGGCCAGAATCGACTCGTGAACGAAGCCCTCCAGCATCTCGGGCAATACGGTGATAATATCTATTCTCATTGGTAGAATGCTTTTATTCTTTCAATATATCTGTCTCCCATCTCACGTCCGATCTGATAGACACGCTTCATCTCTTCCGGATCATGAGAGATGTGGCCGATGGGCAGTTTCCCGTCGGGTCGTATGACGAGGCAGCGTCCTTCGCGCTCAGCCTGACGTACGAATTCGAGTTCACGGTTGTACATCAGATAGCGACGATCCATTGCCTGAATCATCTCAGGGTAGTGTCGCAGTCCGATGCGCATCAGGGGCATCAGCTTGGTACGTTGCTTGGTGTAACCATCTGGTTGGGTGAGGATGACCACGTTACGGTCGTAGCCGATGCTTTCGAAATATTCTAATGGAATCGAGTCTGCCACACCGCCGTCGAGCAGTTTGCGCCCTGCCACTTCCACCACCTTTGACGCCAGTGGCATCGAGGCTGAGGCTCGTAGCCATTCCAGTTCATCGAAATCGACACGTTCCATCTTATGATAGACGGCCTGGCCTGTCAGCACATCCGTACAAACTACAATAAACTCCATCGGATTCTGTTCGAAGGTCTCTACATCGAAAATGTCGTATTGGTATGGCACGATGTGATAGCCGAACTGGGCATTAAAGTAGTCGCCTGTAGTCAGGAGCGACTTCAAGCCACTGTAGCGTTTGTCCTTGGCAAACCGTGTGTTATAGCGGATGGCTCTGCCTGGCTGCTTTGACTTGTAGTTACAGCCAAAGGCTGCGCCTGCCGACACACCAATCAGTCCGTCGGGCTCCACACCAGCCTCCATCATCACGTCGATGATGCCCGCCGTGAAGAGTCCGCGCATAGCGCCACCTTCGAGTACAAGTCCTTTCTTCATCGCTGCAAAGGTACAACTTTTTTGAGGAAAATGGGGTGTTTAACATTAATTTATGACAGATTGGTGTCTAATTTCCAAAATTCTGCTTAATTTTGCAGTTTGATGGATAGAAAGAAATTAGGATTATTGCTGGCGACGATGCTGGTTGTGCTCTCTGCCTTCGGCCAGAAAGCCAGCGACGCCAAGTGCATCTCAATCATGGGAGCGCCCCTCGAGGGCCCTGATTCTGTGTTTATTCCCATCCTTGAAGAGGTGGGATTCACCCAGATACACCCCGCTGAGGAAGAGGCCGATACTTACTATTTTGAGGGCGATTACTACGGTATCAAGTCAAACCTGATGGTGAATGTTGACGAGAAGTCGAAACTGTTGTCATCGGCTTTCGTGACCTGTGGCCCTTATCGCACGCGTGAACTTTTCGACCGTAACAAGAAGTACCTGCTTGGCAAGTTGCAGCGGGAGTGGGGTAACTTCAGTGCCAAGGGCGACGGTTCACTCTATCTGCTCAACGACTATGGCTATATCCAGGAGTCGCAGATTCTCCATGAGAATGGCGCTAACTCTATCCGCTATTTTTATCTGAACTCGTCACCTTATTATAAAGATGCTGCCAACATGGGACTGAAGGGTCAGGTGCAGGAGGTGATTACCCAGAACCCTGTGCTCGAGGGCGACATCCTGCATTTCGAGGAAACGGGCCAGCAGTCGGCCGACGATGTGGTCGATCGCAAGTATAATGCCCAGGGCTATCTCGTGAGTGCCTCGATGTTGGAACAGAATGGCAGCAAGAGCCAGCTCACTTATGAGTACGATACAGATAATTGCCTGATTCGTCGCACGCTGGTAAACCCTTCTACTGGTATCCGTTCTGTCAACGACTACCGTTATAATACGAGTTTTGAGATTACCCAGCAGAGTCAGAAGGCTTTCAACAGCGAAAACGAGTGCATCCTCTCAATCACGATGAAGAACGACTTCTCAGAGCGCGATGATACAGGTAACTGGACCGTCAACAAGGCACAACTCACCTATTGGGAGAAAGGTCAGCGCACACAGATTATTCAGGTGCAGCAGACCCGTGTCATCAGTTACTGGGATGAGTAATGCCCCTTATTCAAGCATCTTGAGAAATTCGTCCTCTGACACAATCTTAATGCCCAGTTTCTCGGCTTTCTGAAGTTTCGAGGGACCCATGTTCTCGCCAGCGAGGATAAAGGAGGTCTTGCTCGAAATGCTGCCTACATTCTTACCACCGTTCTGTTCGATGATGGCTTTGTACTCGTCACGACTGTGATGGGCGAAGACACCGCTGATGACGATACTCTGTCCAGCCAACTTGTCGCTGGCAGGTGTTGTCTGGGCTTCTGTCAGTTCCATCTGCAACCCATAGTCGCGCAGCCGTTTGATGATCTCCAGATTCTTCTCGTCGTGGAAGTAGGTGATGATGCTCTTCGCCATCACCTCGCCGATGCCTTCAATCTCCTGCAGTTCTTCGAGTCCTGCGTTCATCAGGGCGTCTATATTCTTGAAATGACGGGCCAGCAGACGGGCTGAGGTCTCACCCACGAAACGGATGCCAAGGGCAAAGACCACGCGCTCGAAAGGTACGTCTTTCGAAGCTGCGATGCCGTTGACGATCTTCTGGGCCGACTTCGTGCGAGAGCCGTCGCCGTTGATCTGTTGTACCTGGATATCATAGAGGTCGGCCACGTTGTTGATGAGATGCTGACGATAGTAGTCGTCGATGGTCTCAGGTCCCAGTGAGTCGATGTTCATGGCCTTGCGGGCGATGAAGTGCTCGATGCGTCCCTTGATCTGTGGTGGACAGCCTGTATCGTTAGGACAGTACCAGGCGGCCTCACCTTCGTAGCGCACCAACGGTGTGCCACATTCCGGACAGCGTTTGATGAACTCTACAGGCTGGGCGATAATCGGGCGCTGATCGATATCGACCCCAACAATCTTTGGGATGATCTCACCACCTTTCTCCACATAGACGTAGTCACCGATATGCAGGTCGAAGCTCTTGATAAAGTCCTCGTTGTTCAGGGTGGCACGCTTGACGGTAGTACCAGCCAACTGCACAGGATCCATATTGGCCACAGGGGTCACTGCACCCGTGCGCCCAACCTGGTAAGTCACCTCGTTAAGACGGGTACAGACGCGCTCTGCCTTGAACTTATAGGCGATGGCCCAGCGTGGACTCTTGGCTGTAAATCCGAGTGAGCGCTGCTGCCGTAATGAGTTTACTTTCAGTACGATGCCGTCTGTCGCTACAGGAAGGCTTTTGCGCGCCTGATCCCAGTAATTGATGAAGTCGTAGATCTCCTGAAGGGTCTTCACTTTCTTCATGCCCTCCGAAATCTTGAAGCCCCACTGACGGGCCACCTCCAGATTTTCATAGTGCCCATCAGCAGGCAGTTCCTCGCCTAAAAGATAGTAGAGATAGGCATCGAGTTGGCGACTGGCCACGAGACTCGATTTCTGACTTTTCAGGGTGCCGCTGGCGGCATTTCGCGGATTGGCAAAGAGTGGCTCTTCGGCCTCCTCGCGCTCCTTGTTCAGTCTTTCAAATACAGCCCAAGGCATCAGGATCTCACCACGAATCTCGAACTCACGAGGGTAGGAGGGGGCGGCGAAAAGATCGCCAGATGGTGATGGTGGAGCGAGCACCAGAGGTATCGAACGGATGGTCTTCACATTAGTCGTCACGTCGTCGCCATGCACACCGTCGCCTCGTGTGACGGCCTGTGTCAGCCGGCCATCGACATAGGTCAGCGAGATCGACAGTCCGTCGTATTTCATCTCACAACATACCTCGAAACTCTCGCCTGCCAGGCCCTTCTTCACGCTCTCATACCAGTCGGCAACGTCCTGTTCGTTATAGGTGTTGGCCAGCGAGAGCATAGGGTATTTGTGCTCCACCTGCTTGAACTCCTCGTTCAGGTCGCTGCCCACGCGCTGTGTAGGCGAGTTGGGGTCGGCCATCTCTGGGTGCTTGTCCTCCAGGTCCTGCAATTCGTGCATCAGGAAGTCGAAGTCCTGATCGCCGATGGTCGGCTGGTTCAGTACGTAGTAACGGTAATTATGCTCGTGCAGTTCTTTCCGCAGTTGTTCGATTCGTTTGATCTCGTCCATAGTCGTTATCTGTTTGGGATGCAAAGATAATGAAAAAAAGTGGAATAACGTCTTTTACCTTTTTTCTTTTTTACTTTTTTTTCGTACCTTTGCCGCCGATATCAACAAAGTGAAGAAATGAACAACGAATCCACCAAGAAATTGCAGGCGCACAGCGCCATCTTTCTCGCCAATACGATCTTCGGACTGGGCGTCCCTGTCACCAAACTCTTACTCGATGAGTGGGTCACCCCGATGGGCTATATGGCCTCTCGTTCGCTGGGTGCCTGTCTGGTGTTCTGGCTCATTGCTGCCTTCATGCCGAAGGAGCATGTCGAGAAGCGCGACCTCGTCACCATCCTTTTTGGTGGTTTGCTGGGCTTCGTCATTTCTCAGACGCTGACGGCCTGGGCGCTCGACTTCACCAGTCCCATCTATTTCTCGCTGATAGCCACGCTGACGCCTGTGGCGGTGATGCTCTGTGCTGCTCTGACGATTGGGGAGAAGATTACGCCGATGAAGTCGTTGGGTGTCTTGTTGGGTATCGCAGGTGCCGTACTCATGGTGCTGATGAGTCAGTCGATGGGCTCTGGTAAAAACGATCTTATTGGTATCCTACTGGCCATTCTGAGTGTGCTCACATGGGCCATCTACCTTATTATTACGCGTAAGGTTGCAGAGAAGTACTCGCCAGTTACGCAGATGAAGTATGTCTTTCTGATCTCTGCCGTTGTCACCGTTCCTATCGCCCTGCCGGAACTTTCTCAGAATGCCCTCTATACTGCAGCCTGGGGTTGGGATGGGGCACTTGAGATGGCCTTCATCGTATTGGGTGCTACGGCCCTCGGCTATTTCCTCATCCCCTTCGCGATGAAGTATCTGCAGGCCACGACGGTCTCTATCTATACCAACCTCCAGCCCGTCATCGCCTCCGTGATTGCCATCGTCCTCGGACAGGACATTCTCACTTGGGACAAACCCGTTGCGGGCATTCTCGTCCTCCTCAGTGCTTACATCGTCACCGTCGTCACGGCGAAAGAAGGAACAGTGGGATAATTGGCAATTTACCTACGACCACGTCATGCTCATCTACGGCAAGCACTTCCTGCTGATCTCAAACTTTCGCCAGTGATGATGTACTCTGTTCTTCTACCGTTCTGCGAGCTTGTAGATATGGCCCGAGGTCTTGCGGTCTGACTCGAAACCGAAGCTCTGGTCACTCAGCGCACGGCCCAGTTTGGCGTAGGTCGTCTTGGGGTCGTAGTTAGCATAGCGGTTGGATAAGTGCTCGCTGATTTCCTTCAGTGTCCACCACTTGGCCTGCTCCGTAGCCTTCGGTTTGCGGAAGCTCTCGCCAATCATCTCCACCAGGTCGTTCAGCTTCTGATAGGGCTCGTTCTCCTTGATAAGCAGGTCTATCTCCTCATTGTTCAGCCAGAAGCGCTCGCCCTGATTGAAGAGGTGGAGCACCTGGGCAAAGAGCTGCTTGTGCTCCAGATTGTCCTCGAAGTCGATGTTCTTCTCGCCATCGATGGCTACGCAGACGAATCGTCTGGAGCCTGTCGGATCGACGAGGGGTTTCTGCTGGTTGGTGGTGCCGATGAACGAGGTGTATCTTCTGAACTGCTTGATGGTCTTGCCGTAGGGCGGACGGAACTTCACTTCGGCCGACGACAGCAGGTATTTCAGAACAATCTGCTGCGAGGCTGTGGTCTTGTCAAACTCGTCGATGTTGATCATTGCAAACATCGTCAGCGCGATATTCAGGTCGAACTCGTTCTTGAAGTTGATCTTGTCGTTGTAATAGTCGCGCAGTTCTGGCGGCAGGATAATCTTGCAGAAACGCGTCTTTCCACACCCCTGCCTACCAATCAGCAGTGGTGTTAACGCATTGCCAGTCAACTGCTTATCGCTCTCGCGCCACTGGGCCACCATGCCGATGAGCCACATCCTCAGATACTTCTCCCAATGCGGCTGACTCGTGGGCACTCTCGCTGCCAGTTCCTTGATATAGTCGTGGCCATTCCATTTGGGGAGCTGGTCGAGCCACTGGTTTACCGGGTCGTACTGCTCGATGCGTGTCGAGTCGATGAATCGGTTCACGTCTCTGTCCCACGACTTCAGTCCCAGTTCTGTTGCCCGCATCGTCATATCGTTGCGCACCTCCTCTGTCAGCGGCTTAAAACTCTGATCGTCAGAGTATTTCTCACGATATTCGGCCACGCCCGTCATCAGGTTCTTACGCATCTCGAAGTTCTCGTTCAGGAATATTTCCGTCTTCATCATCTGCAACGTGTCATTAGGGATGGCCTGCAGCGGTTTGATCTTGTGCTTCTTCATGTAGTCTTCCTGCAGCGTGACGGCATAGACAGCCTCGAAGGTCTTCTTCACCAGCAGTTCGTCGCTGTTCAGCGCGGGGTGTTCCATCGTCATCCCCTGCGCGAAAGCCAGAGGAATGCCTGCGTTGAGACAGCGGACGGCAATCTGCATCAGCAACGTCTCCTGACGGTCTTCATCGGGCAGTTCGAAGTAATGGCCCAACGTGGTGTCGATGATGAAAAGCCACTCGAGCCGATAGGTGCGCTTGATGGTGCGACCAGGCATCAGCATATCGCTCTCCCGCGAGATGTTAACAGGCTGTGGCAGGTCGTGCTGCGCCGTATCGGCATAGAACGGACGGGCATCGGGGTTGAAGCCCATCTCTGGGTCGGCACTCATATAGACCGTTCGATCCAGACGCGGTTCCAAGTATTCGATGTCGAAGCCGAACTGATTCATATAGGCCCTTCGTGCCGTCTGATAGAGGTTCTGGTGGAACTGCAGAATCTCGGCTTCGTCCTTCGGCAATGTTTGCTTTGTGTCCCTTGGTTTCACGGACTTGTCGCTCGGCTTTGATGTCTCGGTCGTGGTTGAATCCTCGAATAATTCACCCCTGCACACAATCTTCACGCTCTTGCCCGATGCCCCCAGGAAGGTCATCAGCGTCTCAGGCATCTTCTTGGCCTGATTCCTGATCTCTACGGCCTTTTCATAAGTGGGCAGCCCATTCACTTCGAGCACCACCATTCCGTTGTAGTCGAGCACCCTGTGTGCGCCCTTGTACTTATCAAACTCCTGTGCAAAGCAGATGCGCTCCAACTTGATGCCTTCAGCCCAGTTGGTCTTTACCTGTCCGTCGGGCTGTCGTTCCGTCTGTATCAGGTGATACATCTCTCTCAAGTGCGTCACTGTATGTTTGCGCCAGCCGCTCTGGATGGCATAGGCGATTTCTTCAGCTGTATAGCGGTTGATAAACTCGTTCTTACCTTTCTTTCTGATGAGTGTAATCTTCATTGTTTTTTGGTTATTGTGATTTTTCCTGCAAAGATACAATATTTTTCCTTCAAATGCAAGTTTTTTGCTATGATTTTATAAAAATATTATTTCTAAAAATTTATAAATCGTCCGACATCCGACATGTTATTAATGTAATTAATTGAATTATAGATAAATACAAAAATATTTACCGACATAAAAACGACATAATTCCGACATATATCCGACATTCATCCGACATAAGGCTTCAAACAGTCAGCTCACTACCTCGCTCAACTCTTTTAACTGTCTTACAAATTGAGCGCCTAATGTTTGTTCCTAAATTCTCTAGAGAATTTGGAGGTTACCCTAGGGCTCCGCATTTGTTACCCTTAGGCTTATACTCAAATTCTCTAGAGAATTTATTGTTTTCCTTAATCTTGGCACTTGTAAACTCCCATCCCCAAATTCGCTCCCCTTCGTGCCAGATTGTTATAAACAATATGTCGGTAATATGTCAGTAGTATGTCGGATTTATGTCGGTATTATGTCGGATTTATGTCGGTATTATGTCGGATTTATGTCAGTAACGTAAATCGTAACTTACTAATACCTTGCTAATTATAGCCAATTTATGTCGGATGTCGGATAATTCTGCGATGTACCATATATGTCATATCTGTCAGAGGAGGGTAGGATGTAGTATCTTGGCAATCGGAGGTATCCCCTTCTCCGACGCCATCTACAGGTAAAGCCTGGGCAGATGCCCGTTTCCAATCCCTCGTTACCTCTGTTTTCAACCAGATGCGCACCAACGCCCAGCAATAAAATTTTCTCCAAATATTTGGCGCATTCCAAAATAATTTCTATCTTTGCACCGGTAACTATAAATGAAAGGATATGTCGTACAATCAGATTGCCCAAATGGAGCTGATGAATGCAGTCAATAGTATAAACTCTGAATTAGAATTGAAAGAATTCAGGGATATGTTGGCGCAGTATTTTGCTAAAAAAGCCCAGAAAGCTATTGATGCTTTATGGGATAAAGGTGTCATTAGCAATGATACTATTGAAGAATGGGGTGAAGAACATATGCGTACTCCTTATCACTATGAGAAAAATCGTCCTTGATACAAACTGTCTTTTGCAGTCGCTTCCATCAAATAGCCCATATCATAAGATATGGCAAAACGTATTGAATGGAGAAATACAGCTCTGTGTTAATACAGAGATCCTAAATGAATATGAAGAAATACTGTCTGAGAAAACCACTAAACCTATTTTCAAGATTCCTATTATCATTTTGGTCTGATTACGGAGGATCCTGATGATAATAAGTTTGTTGATTGTGCTATTGCAGCCGATGCAGAACTAATAGTAACCAATGATAAACATTTTGAAATTTTAAAAACCGTTGCCTGGCCAAAGTTGACCATAATCAGACTTAAAGAGTTTGCAGCTTTGATGTAGTGATTTTTCGTCTATGGTTGGTATCTTTTCCTTCAAAAAGAGTGTATAACGAACAAATAACACCTTAAAAATGAAGAAAGAAGTGATATGGAGTGGCTAAATTCAACAAAATTGTGTACTTTTGCAAAAAAACAGCCCACAATGAAACTACCATTCCATATTATACAACTGTTGAAAGAGAAGTCTGGAAATGAACTCCGACAGCCGTCAGACTGTGAATTCCTGTCGCTCGATATTGAGAGTAAGACGGGTGTTCGTGTTGGTGCTACAACATTGAAACGGCTTCTCGGCTTTGCTCAGGATGAGCGAACACCCCATACCAGTACCCTTGATGCCATTGCCCGTTATTTGGGTTATGCTCATTGGGAGGAGCTGTCGAAGATAGAGGAAAAAGGAAATTCAGACTTTAGTACCTCTGATGAAGAGATCCGCTCTGCAGATTTGAAGCCAGGAGTCAATATCGAGATAACATATCTGCCAGACAGAAAGGTCAGGATGCAGTATCTTAGCAATCAGAGGTATCGTATTGTGGAGAGTGAGAACAGCAAATTGCTGGTTGACGATGAGGTTGAGATCCTTAGCTTTGTGCTGCATCATCCTTTGTTGGTGCTCAATGTCTGGCGCAATGGCGAGTCGTTGGGACAGTTCACAGCTGGTCGAGTATCTGGTCTTTCGTCTATCAAAATCGTTTAATCTATGGAGTCATCGCAGTTTTCAGATAACCAGTCACGTTTTGATGCTATCGAACAGATGGAATCGCAGGGGGCGACTTGTGATACCTTCCGTGTAAAGTTATATGGAAAACTGCATTTCCTGAAACACTTGAAGGCAGAATATGCAGGCGACATTCGCTATCAGGAGGCTCTTCGCAAAGAGTTTGAGACTGGCTATCGTCTGGAGCATCCCAACTTGGTGCGTTATCTCTCACTTGATAAAGACGGTATTCTGATGGAATATGTTGATGGAGAGACACTTTCACAACGATTAACCAAGAATCCTGACTATTTCAAACATCGGAAGAACTCAGATAAGCTGATCCGTCAATTGTTGTCTGCCCTGCAATATCTCCACAACCATCAAGTGCTCCATCTTGATTTGAAGCCAGATAACATCCTGCTCACCCATATCAACGATGATGTAAAACTCATTGATCTTGGTTTCTGCTATACAGACACGTATGTTGATACCCAGGGGCGCACTAATGCCTTTGCAGCCCCAGAGCAAAAGGCGGGTGGGGCAGTGGATGTTCGAACAGACCTCTATGCCTTTGGTAAAATTCAGGAGTTGTTACCGGACCATTCATTATATAATAGGGTGATAGCCCGCTGCACTGCCGAGAACCCTTCAGACCGCTACCAATCAGTAGATGAAATCCTTTACGATATTAATCACAGACGGCGCTATTTCCGTTATGTGGCAGCCTTTGTGGCTATCGGCGCTGTGTTGGCAATAGGAATCGCATTGCTGACCCATCAACAGAATGTTACCCCAGAGCGTAAGGAAACTTTCAAAGATTCTAACCATGTTACGCAGCGGGATTCTGTGGTAAAGGAGAAGTCGCTTGATTCAGTTATTCAAAATGTTCCTGCACTCCTCCCTCAATCTCCGAAGAAAGATACAGAAGCCCTGTTTAAAGAAGATGTAAGTTGCATGATAGATCAGGCTTATCGTTCCACCATCGCAACTTTCTGCGATTCTGTATTCCCATCCCCGATGCCATCCACAGGCAAAGCCTGGGCAGATGCCTCTACGGAGTTCCATGACCAGATTATAGAGATAGAAAATCGTTTGGAAAAGAAGTATCCAAACATCCCAGAGAGCACCATCCGCCAAGACTGCGAAACCCGTTTCCAATCCCTCGTCACCTCTGTCTTCAACCAGATGCGCAATAACGGCCAAAAATAATAATTGCAAAATGGAAGAAATGGTCGCGCCGTTTCTTCCATATTTCGTCTTTGTTTCGTACCTTTGCAAATCAATAGATGATTATAACCCTCTAAAAAGAAAAGTTAATATGAAACGAATGATGTTATTATTGGCCTTCTGCGGCCTACTGACAACCGCAATGGCAGACTGGACCTATGGCACAGCACGCTTTACAGGTAGCCAACCCTCTTCATGCCTCCATCATGGCTCAGTGATCATCTGGTACAACGGTACTTTGACGCAGAAAGGAATCAGCGGCAATGAGGAAATTTGGGAAGGCACAGGCGACATCTGCGTCCTCTATCCCAAGAACTACAGTGGACGACAATTGCGCATCACCTCCACAGGGGGAACCGTCCAAATCCAGACGTTACGATAAGAATATGGCGATCTTAATGAGAAAAAAGGTCGCTAAAGGCACGTAAATAGAAAAAAAAACGTACTTTTGCAAAAAAATTCAGCTCACAATGAACGTTTTTTGCTAAATAATTCTTATCTTTGTGCCGTCGTACCTCGAAAGGGACGGCAGACAAGTTGAAGAAGCGTTTAGCGCTGTTCCACCTGCGAATCTGGACAATTCACTGGATAATGGAATGGACAAAACGCTCTTCCTGCGATGGATTGTATACCAATGTATATATACTGTCAAGGGTGTGAGCTGTTTTTCTGTATTCTTATCCAGGCAGTCCAGAGCCAGCAGGGAGTATAGCACTCTGGCTCACACTTCTTTATATGCCTAACCTAAAACGATAACTGACCTGCGAAATGAGCCATAACAGGTGAAGGAAGAAATAAGTATGGTATTATTTGACATACTTCGATATTCTTTTAGTAGCATGATATGGGGAATCCTCATAGCTGTTGCTTGTATAGCTCTTTTCGTCTTTTTGATAAAAGGCTGGTATAAGGATGCTACGTTTTCGCCTATTAGTTATGTTGTTGGAGCAATTCTGTTTCTATTCCTGTCTTTCCAATGCATATTGATAGTAGGGTCTTTGAAAATCATCAGTATGACAGATGAATATGAGCAGCGCATTACGAGCATAGTTGAGAGTGTATATTCTCCTTCTGATATGGTCTCCATGCCTCAAGCCTCTGATGTCATTGACACCATCATTGACGAGTTCCCTATCCTTGAATATTATATAGGTGGTGGTGAGTTTTCTGGCTTTACTGCCGAGCAACTCCCACATGCAATGGCCGACGAGTTACGATCTTTTATGCGCTGGTACATATTTCGTAGAATCCTATGGTGTCTAGGCTTTGTCATTATTGGCGCCATTTGTGTGATAAAGTCCATGTCGAAGAATTATCAAGGTATTAGGAGGCAACGAATTCAACATGACAGAAGACGAGTGAGCAGAAGAACAAGAAGATAGTAATAATAATAACATTATGAGTACGAAAAGTTTTTGCAACAGTAACCACATTCTGGTGGGATTGGGAGGTACAGGAGGTAAGATTCTCCGTGCTTTCAAAATGAGAATGTTTGAAGAATTCCATGACGACGAAGAGCGTAAAAAATTGCCTGTAGCACTTCTTTATGTAGATTCTACGGACGAGATGATGCCACAAGACGGAAAGGCCCGCCCTGATTTCCGTGTGATGGGCAAGGATGCCTCTTTTACAAGGAACGAGTTTTTAAACATCAAAGCTGTAGATGTAGAACACATTCTTGATCATATTGGGAATTATCCATCTGTTAAGGGAATCGTTAACAATGTGACGGCAGTAAAATCAGCTATAGGTTCTCTAGGACAGGCTGCAGGACAGAAGCGCCGTGCTGGTCGTCTCCTTTTTGCTGCTAACGCAATAGGATATGTCAACAGTTTGCGTGATGCTTATGCACGCTGTGAGAAAATTTCTGGTGATGCTAATAATACGAATATCCACATATTCGCAGGTCTTTGCGGTGGGACAGGTTCTGGCTCAATCGTTGATGTCATCATTCAGAGCCGTAAAACCTTCCCAGATGCTAAAATATCCGTATATGCCATGATTCCAGAGATGAATCTGCCCAAGAGCGATATGGATCAGGGACGCTATTACCAGAATGGTTATGCTGCTATGAACGAACTGAATGCCTTGCAGGCTGGACGTTGGTTCCCGCAAGATGTTACTGGTGGCGGAGAGGCCAACTATTACAATGATCGCGTAAAGGGCGTAGCTGATGGATTGACAATTTATAGTAATGTTAACGAGAATGGCCTTACAATAAACTCTCTTCAGGAACTGCCTAAAATTGTAAGTGATTACATATTCGCTCGTATATTCTTTATCAACGAAGAGGATCAGGTGAACAGTGATATGATTCGAGCTTACAATTTTGAGAATATGGATGATTTCGCACTAGAATATGACGAAACCGCTAATCCTGGGCCAGATGGTCGTATTCCTGTAGCTCGAACAAAGAAGGTGAATTCCTTCGGCATTAAGCGAGTCATGTATCCTGAGCTTCGTGTCTTAAAGCATATCACATATACTGTAGGAGAAAGTGTGCTCTATCAGTTCAAATATAATAACTGGCGTGAGAATCAAGGCTTTGTTAACGAAGAGCGTAATAAAGACTATCGTAAAGACTATCTGAATAGCGATAATATTCAGAAATGGATGCTTGATGATCTTCATCTTACCTATGAACTGAAAGTACTGGAGTCGGACACAGACTATCCTCGTTTCAATGACTACTGGCATGATAAGGCTGTAGGCTATGCTGAAGAAGCCAAGAAGGCAGACAATCCGCTCAACGAACTTGACAATATCATGGGAGAGTTCTATACAAATCATTTCCGTGAAGAAGGTGTGGAAACGTTCTTTACAGGTAAGGAAAGAGCTATACCTGAAATTGCCAAGGAGATTCGCCATAACGTTGAGAATGAACTCTATGAGAAATGGAAGGTTGGTGATGTATCTATCGTGGAACTTCAGAAAGTCTCAAAGCTCTTACTTGAAAAGGTAACAGAGATTCGTGCCGATTTAGAGTCAAAATCCAAGGAAGAGAAGGAAAATTTCGAGGCTGTTGATCAAGACAGAAGCGACAACGTTACAGAATGGAGCCGCTTAGGCATCCTTCAAAGAATGGTGGGTGCTGGTGCTCGTAGATATGCAGAGCATCAGGAGATTTTGACAGACTACTACACCTCGAAGACAATGCTTGTCGCTTGGGAGTTCGCCAAGAAGCTGGCTGCCCGTATTTATGTTGAATTAGGCAAGATGGATGCAGACATCTCGGCATTTGGCCAGAAGATTAACGATGCCATTGATGAAACAGAGCGTCTGGTGACTGCACAGCGAAAGGTCAACAAAGGTTTGGAAGACATGAAGGGCGCCATCATCGAGGTAAGCGAGGATGAGACTATGAGCGAATTTGAGGTTGAACTCAAGGTGGATAAAGTTGATATGCCAAATATTGCCCGCCAGATTCGTGAGAGTGTTTTGCCAGAAGGTGATTTCGTTAACTTTGGAAGATTGGCTACTGATATTAGCGTAGATGATATAAAGGATGCCTTTGACATCAAACTATCACAGATAGTCAAGACAAAACATGATGAGAAAGCCGAAAGCGATAAGAAGGTGCTTGGTCTCAACATCCTTACTCAATTGCAGCAGAAGTTAAAGACTGAGGATGATATTAAAGCATTTGCTTCCAAGATTGTTAATCAGAGCGGTGTATACTTGAAACTTAACAATGATCAGATCCAGCTCCACCTCCGTAATAATGAAGGCAATCTGAGTCCTACAAATCCTGCAAGTATCAATAAGAAGACCATTCTGGTTTCTATCCCATCGCCTGATGACAATGAAGGCCTTAAGAAATTTGCAGATAAGCTTGAAGACGCATTCAAGAACTCGTTTAATCAGAGTACGGCACGTACAACAATTGTTGTCAATCGTAAAAGTCCACGAAAAGATGAGTTATCTATCATAACGGTAGCATATTGCTTCCCAATCCGAGCCATTGATTGGATGAAGCCATATAAGGAGCGTTATGAAAGATTCCTGAATACGGGTAATCCGGCAACAGATGCAGGCAATGCAATCCTTCTTCATAGTGAAGGTGATGGCAAACAACTCCCATCGTTGTTTGCAGTTGACAATGCAGAAGAGATTGCAGCTAAAGCTGCACAAGAGGCTATGGCTGCACAGACTGCAACTACTCAGCCCCAGGCTGGTCCAGCTGTACCTCCACCAATGCCTGGTTCAGCCCCTGTACCGCCTCCCATTGCTCCACAGCCAGAAATAAAACTCTTCATCGCAGTTGCAGGACAGCAGTATGGTCCTTATAATATGGATATGTGTAAACAGATGGTTCAAGGTGGTCAACTGACGCCTCAGAGTATGGTATGGATGGAAGGAATGCCTGCATGGGCTCCCGCAAGCCAGGTTCCTGCGTTGCAGGCTCTGTTTGCTCCAGCTGCTCCAGCCATGCCACCACTGCCCCCAACAGGCGGTCCAACTCCTCCACCAATGATGTAATAAAGAATAATGTATAACAGAATAAAAGAATACGATTATGGCAGAAAGGAATACAGACCGTATACGTTACAGATATGGTATTTGTCTGAATGACAATTGTGAGAAATGTAAGTCAAAAGAGGTACAGGAAATCCCTGCACGCAAGGAATTCGTTTGTCCAGAATGTGGTAAGCCTTTGCGCGAATGCCCCCCTCCAAAGAAGGGCGGCAATACGAAGCTCATCGGCATCATTGCTGGTGTCGTAGTCTTGCTGGCTATCATTGGTGGCATTATTGCCTTTAGCGGAGGTAGTGAGGAAAAGCCTGCTTCAGCACCTGTACCAGAGGTCACTGAAAACTCAGATAGCATCAAGGCTGCTCAGGAAGCTGCAGAACAGCAGCGCATCAAGGACAGTTTGGATGCCGTTGCAGCAGCAGAAGCTGCTAAGAAGCAGGAGGCAGAGAAGAAAACCGAGCCTGCCCCTGCAGCACAAAAGCCTGCTAAGCCTGCCTCTGGTTCAAAGAACCTTGGCTATGCAAACTTCAAGGGTTCTTGGCCTAATGATGTGAATGGCCGCATGGTATTCACCTCTTCACATGTCATTGACAGCAAAGACCCCAAGAAACGTGTGGCTGAAGCTGGTGACTATGTGATTGGCGAATGGGCTGACGGGCACCTGGTTCAGGGTATCTGGTATGGCTCAGACAATCAGGTAAAGGGTAGTGTAATTATAGGAAGATAGTAATATGCAAGTCTTAAACCGCAGCATCATAGTATTTGTTTTGACAGCGTGGACTATGTTCTCGCCTGCTCAACAATTGAAGTTGTTCTCATCGGGTAGTAATGGATTTCGTAGAACGATATTTTAACATAGACCTTCCTAATCAGCGACAGACAACGCGAGAGCACAAGATGGCTGATGACAAAGTATATTTCAGAAAAGGCAAACCTGCCGATCTGTATCAAGTCACAGATAGTATGCCTTTCTCAATTAATCTACTTGATCGTTACTACGAAGTGCAGTGGATGGCAGGTGACCAGCCTTTTATTACATTAGTATTTCCTGCCCAGTATGATTTGCTGATGGGTATGCAGCAGAACGAATCACAACTAAAACTAAAGGAGAGAATTCTGGCTGCACCAGAGCGTCAAGACTCCATTGAAGAACCTGTGAATTTGACGATACTTGAAGATAGTATCTACATGATGAAGACAGACATGTTTGAATTGGAAAGTCTGAATGATGCAACATATTATAATAAGGTACGCGAAGATTATATCCCAGTTTTCAATGATTCACTCTTGGACTATTCGGCAGCCAATCTGTTTCATGGATTGATCGCAGATGCCAACTATCGTATGTACATTGAGCAGTCTGTCTATGGCATGAAGACGATTAATTATTCTATTACGTTGAAACAATGGCTCAATTACTGTTCAAGATGCAACATGAAGATATTCTTTGCCGTTGAGGAGGAACGTGAGGATGGTATCTTGGCAATTGTTGTTGCCCAATGTAAAGAACTGGGCTTCAATCATTTGCTGTCAGTGGTGATTCCTGATAAGTTCGTAAACGATCAGAATGCAGTCCTGAAAGTTCGACTGACGCCCTACATACCCACACATAACGTGAAAACGCTTTATCAGCAAGAGACAGAGAATCATAAAAAAGTAATCTGGCAATGAAGAAAATATTTCTTACTCTGTTTTTGACCTTTTCTCTTGTAACCATTTCTAATGCCCAAACGGTAGCAGAAGTTAACAAGAGTATTAACAAGGTGAAACGAGATACGATGTATATCTACGCAGAGTCCACCACCAAGGATTTAAACGAGGCATACACTAATGCTCGCGCTATTTTGGAAATGCAGGTTGGAGAATGGGTGCAGAAGCAACATCCTTCAGATGGCATTGAATTGTGTATCGTAAAAGCTAAAGAACATTTCATGCAACTTGACACTCGTAGAGGAGAATTGTATCGTGCCTTTGTCTATGTCAAGAAGAGCGATATTATGCCTGTTACAGACAAAAGTGAAGTGACCGTTTTCGAGGTGGCTCCTTCCACACGTCAGAGTCAAGTTGAAGTTGCTCCAGCCATCATCGTGACAGAAGAAGCTCCTAAAGAGGAAAAAGCTATTGTTCAATTGACATCGGAGGAAATACAGATGAAACAGGTAAAAAGCTTCTACGAAGTGGAGCCATATATCAAAGGACTGAAGAGTAAAGGAAAACTGAATGGCTATGGTAAATATGCCACAATGCCTCAAGGGCAAGACTGTCACCTCTTTGTATATGACAAACAAGGAAACATTTCCGCATTGATTCGAAAAAGCGGTAATTTGCAGTACAATTTGAATACACTTAAAGAAGATAACGTAAAAAATTACAAGAATTGTGGAGCTATCTGGTTCCAGCTAAAATAATAAAAGAATGAGAAAACTACTATTAATTGTTATGGTGGCTCTGTTTGCCATTCAGAGTCAAGCAGACAATGTTAAATTTTCAGTTTCTGACGGCATCGACAATGCAGGCGTCAAATCCAAGATTGAGAGTGGAGTCAGTCGTATGCTGACTGAAATTAATGTATTGGTACTCGTGTTCAGCAATCAATGGCTATGTTGTGGGAAAATTGTCCTTTTGAGTGTACCGATGAAGAAATCATTGAGCATTGTATCACAACAGGTACAGGCTATCAGGTTCGTAATATTCCCCTGATGATGAAGCCTACAGGCGAACGTGAGTTTGGCGAAGACGAATATCAGGAAGCTGTAATCAGCTTTGATAAGCATGGAAATGTGGAGAGTTTCTATCTTAGTATCTCCATGAACCTCTACATGAATGTCATCAAGAGCAATCTCGAACTAACAGACCTTCGTCGTCGCCAGTTAATTCTTGACTATGTGGAACAGTTCCGCACAGCTTATAATCAGAAAGATATTAAGTTCCTGAATCAAGTATTTAGCGATGATGCTTTGATTATTACGGGTAAGGTGATTACCACCAAACACGCAGAAGGTTTTACCTCTCAGAAGATTCAATACAATAAGCAAAGCAAGGAGCAGTACATCAAGAATCTGAGTGGCGTATTCAAGCGCAATAGCTATATTAAAGTAACCTTCGATGATATTGAAGTGATGCGTCACCCTGTTAATCCCAATTTCTATGGTGTCACTTTATTGCAAGGTTGGACAAGTGGCCGTTATCATGATGATGGCTATCTGTTCCTCCTCTGGGATTTTACCAACGAGAATGCGCCACAGATCCATGTTCGCACCTGGCAGCCCGATAAGATTGGCGGAAAGCCATTACCTAAGGACGAGGTGTTTAGTTTGAGTGATTTTGATATTTAACGATGAATTTAAAAAGAATACTGTTCGTATGCCTCTCCATATTATTTGCGAATGTCGCAAATTCTCAGGAGATCAAGGTTAAACTGATGGAGTATCTTCCTAACGACTTGGCTGCGCGTACACACCCAAGGCCAGATGTAAACGGTGTGAATTGCGCATTGATTCGCGTGGTTGTTCCTGCAGTAAAAGGGATGAAATTCGATGGTTGGGTCGTAGGAGATTATGAGTATCAGCCTGGCGAATATCAGGTTTATGTTCCTGAGGGAGCCAAGAAGATAAAGTTCCGTCATGAGAACTATGCGCCCGGAGAGATAGTTTTCAATATGCCTATTGAGAGCCAGTGTGTGTATAAGGTGGTATTGGATATACCTGATCTTGGCACTATCTATGTCACGCAGAGCAGTGCTATGCTGGCAGAGGGAAGTCGTCTTTTTGCGTTGCGGAAATACAAAGAAGCGCGTGTTTCCTATGAAGGTGCACTTGAAGCGGATGATGTTGTAAAGGATCTGATTCCCACCATCAAGAGTGATATTGCCCAGTGTGATACTTGTATGCTTTATGAGAAATACACGCTAGGAGCATTTGCGAAGATTAGGGCCATGAAGGAACAAGGAGGTGGCTCACAGGAAGAACTTGTGAAATACGCTTCTGCAGGAGTTGAATATCTTCAAGTACTTAACAGGTATAATCCCAATGAATTCTATACAAGTCGCATGACCCAGCTGGAAAACCTAATTAACGACTTGCCTATGGAGGTACGATTCACCATTGTGAAATGGATGAATAGTGAGGCTGGCTTCTTTGAGTCTGGCAAGTTGCCGCAAGTTGAGGTCTGGGCATATTCTGGAAGTGATACCCCAGTTCCCAATTCTTATAAAAATGACAAGAAATTCCAGTCAATGATTGGTAAATCTAACCAATACTCCTTGATAGGTATTTCGGATAAAGAAGGAATTGCCGATATACAACTAAATCGAAAATCATTACCAACAGGGCTGTTCCTTAGACCTGTGGATTATGATGACAAAATCAGAATACAATATTTGGATCTTAATGAACTACTTTCTCAGTCGAAAGGTAGCTATAATAAACGAAGGATAAGAATAAAAATGTTTGCAGATATATAAATTGTTTGATTATGAAAAAGTCTATTTTCCTTAGAGTATTTCTATGTACTCTCATGATGTTTATCACCATGACAGTTTATTCACGTGTTAATTGTGGGACAAATTGTAGTAACCGGTTCTCAGTACTAATGGCAGATGAATCGGAAGAAAACGATAGCGTTAAGCCTCTTAAATGGGATAAGATTCCCGTCTATTCTGCCAAGAAGGTGACGTTGACTAATGAAGATGGCACACCTATGTTGAATGAGGATGGAACACCTGTTACTCGAGTATTCCTTGTTGATCAGTTTGGCAACAAACGCAGTTGGGAAGCAGTTCAAGAGCAGTATCGCAAATTGAATAAAGCCATCACCAGGATCGTTGCCAAGGTTGGTGGTGGTGCCATCTTGGGCGCATTGACGGGTTTATTGGTAAGCAATGACAAGAACAAAGGAAAAGGTGCCGCCATTGGGGCTGTAGCTGGTGCCGCTGGAGGATTAGCGTTAAGTGCAAAGGATATTAAACAAGCTAAGGCGCAGAAAAAATCTATTAAACAACAAAAGAAATTGATTGAGGCCTATCAGAAGACATTTACTGCAGAGGGAACGCCTATTGACGCTAGTGTGGATCTTTCAAATGTCGATGGTTTTGATTTCACAGAAGGAGAATCTGTTTCTCAATCTGCTGAGTCTTTAAAGGCAGAATTAGCTAGTGCCGATTTCAACTCCGCTGATGACAGTGCTTGGACACTATAATAGTTAATCGAAGTATGAGTTCAATCCGTTTTCAATAGTTGAGTTTTCATTTGGTATGATTGACAGTATGAATTATTTATCTGAATCTGACAATGATTTCACCACAGAGTGTAAAATCAGGGCTCCTTAGCCTATCAACAAAAGAAAACTGATTCTTCAAATTGGAATCGATAATTACTTTCTAAATAAACATTAATACATAAATTAATTAATAGAAAAAATATGAAACATTTGCCCTTATTGCCGCACACGTATTCATAATGATTGGGGGCTCCCTGCTGATTTGTTTGGCTCTGGTAATGGAGGCAACCAAAATGCAAGTTCAAATAGTGGTTGTATGGTAATTCTACCTCTTATCATGGTTGCAGCTTACTCATTATACTATTTTGTTAGTGTTTGCTGACTAATTGATAGGCATCTGGCTGGTCATATGGCTAGCCAGCCAACAGGCCACCAATGGACGATGAATTGAAGTATATGACGGTAGATGAATGATTAGATTCAATAACAATAGAATTGAATAAAACGATATATTTATGAAGCAAGGAAAATCTTTTATGCCAATAATGGTAATGATGATGGTTACCTCTTTTTACTATGGGATTTCACCAACGAAGATGCTCCCCAAATCCATGTCCGTACCTGGCAGCCCGACAAAATTGGTGGTAAGCCATTACCAAAAAATGAAGTGTTTAGTTTAAGTGATTTTAATATTTAATATAGAGTATCCATTATGATGACTTACAGCACTTTTTCTTATAAATTACGTGTTTTGCTTATTTCGTGTGGTGCAATAAATATGGAAGGGGTAGACGATTTTATTCAATATTCATATAGAAGGTATATTAATCCGCATAATAAGGAAATTGATGTTGATAAAAGGAACTCACATATGTACCAAAGAATAATTCTAAGAATTACTTTGCGGAAGAAATATAATGAATATACACATTTGATTACAAGAACAAATTGATTATGAATAAAGAAGAAATGAAACAGTTAGTTCAAGAAATTCTTAATGAAGCCATACTTATAGTGTATAAGGAGGATAGAGATGTCTTGACGAATAAAGTGATAGAGAGATGTGTTTGCGCTCGATTAGCTCACCATTTAGAGAATTTGATGAGAAAGAGGGATGATGTCTTTATGGGATATTATGCGGATGTCGAATATGATAGGATGGCAAATGCTGATCCAAAGCATATTGTCGGCGAAAAGAAACATGTTTGTGATTTATTGATTCATAGTAGAGGGCATAAAAAGCCAGATAACCTTCTTGCTTTAGAGATGAAAGTTCACGACCATAATTCTAATGTAGAATGTGATATCTGTCGGTTGAAGCATATAGTCCAACATGGTAATGAACATACAACTGGGTATGTTCGTGATACTTTAATTGGAGTTTTTTTGCGGATGCAAGAACAACAATACAAAAGAAGAATATTTGACGGAGACGTTAATGATGGGGAGCCGTCAGAAGAAGAAACAATACAAATACAATAGTGAATATGAGGTTGGCTTTTTTTTTATTAACTATCTTATGTGTTAGCTCAATTTCAGCCCAAGACATTGAGGTGAAGAAGTTTGAGCCGTTGGAGAAAGACCAGACGGCGACATTGAATCCACGAAAGGATATCAATGGAGTGTCATGTGGATTAGTGAAGGTTCTGTTGAAGGAACCTGGAGCCGAGTTTGAGGGCAGTGTGATGGGCGATGTCCAGTTCACGGGCAAAGAGTATCTGGTATATCTGCCCAATGGAACGAAGCGACTTGGCATCAAACACCCCGACTATCTGCCTACAACCATTGTCTTTGCTGACTATGGTACTAAGAAGGTGGCATCTGCTACAACTTATGAACTGAAGGTAAAGACAAACAAGAAGAAGGCTAAGATAGATAATAGCAAAAAAGGAATGGCTGTATTCAATATCAAGCCTTCGAATGCAATGCTGTTGATTGATGGTCAGATTGCAGATGGCTCTGGTGGAGCCTATACATTGTCTTTACCTTATGGAACTCATTATTATACTGTTAAACTGAAAGACTTTAGCATTACCAACCAGCAGGTAAAGATAGACAAGAATGCCAAGAACATCAACGTTGACCTGACGGAGTATTTTGCAAAGGTTTCTATTAGTTGCCCTACAGAAGATGCAGAATTGTCAATCAATGGCGAACAGAAAGGTGTAGGCAGATGGGGAGGCTAAGAAGGTTGGTGTGACGCCTCTGGTGTTAAAAGAACTGCCTGTAGGTAATTACCAATTGGAAATTTGGAAGGAATATTATGTGAAAGAGTTTGCAACGGTAAAGATTGCAGAAGATCAGGAATGGAAAGAAAGTGGAGAACTGAAGTTAACTCAATTTGGGCAACTGATTGTTAATGCTGAGGCTGGCAATGATGGCGGTATAGTTGATTCATGGGCCACATCTCTTGCTGACTATTATCGATATGGTGCATGTGAAGGAGGTAGAGGGGATCATTATTCCTGCAATAAAGACACATGTATTATTCCAATAAACCCCGTTAAAGCTATATACTGGATAAAAAAAGAGTTAAATGAAACCAATAGTTTAGATCCAGACGGAGCAAGAAGAAATCTTCTAGGACCATGTTATCAATCAGCGGCTAATGATGAAGAGTTATCTTTCTGTTGGGCAAAAAAGGAAGTTGAAGAAACAGATGAGGAATGGAGAAAAAAGGTTTGGTATGTAGGACTTCCTTATGCTGCTTTAGCATGGCATTATTGCTATGGCGTTGGTTGTGAAAAGAATATAAATGAGGCTCGGCGCTTGATGAGGTTGGCTTGCAAAGATGGTCGTATATATATTTATCCTGCTTACAAACAATTAGTTAGAGATTTGGTGATGGACGATGAATTGAAGTATATGACGGTAGATGAATGGTTAGATTCCATAACGGTGAATGAATAGAATTGAATAAAAAGATATATTTATGAAGCAAGAAAAATCTTTTATGCCAATAATAATGGCAATGATGGTGGTCATGAGCTTTGTATGCTCGTGCAAGTCTGAGAAGAATGCTCCTGTGGTTGGTACTCTTACTGCGTATTATGCTAAAGAAGACTTTAGTGTAAATGATCGTGAGTATAAAAAAGGAAAATTGATTTGTGACTCTAATGACCCATTGAATCACGTCTCAGATGAGGATGAAAGCAATTTTAGATACAGTGGGGATGATGGTGGTGAAGAATATTCCTGGCTCCTGCCAAAGTCGAAAGTTGAGAAGAAAGTATATACAATGAACCAACTTACGCCATCCGATATCAATGGTAAGGCTTGTTTCGTTGCAGAGAATGGCTGTGTGGCGAGAATATTCTGGTCGAATAGCAATGGTCACAAGTTCTATAACTGGAATGGTAAAGATGAGAAATATAGAGACGAAGAGAGGTATAAAGAATGTTTCGTACTCAGTGCGGAATGGCTTACTTCATGGGACAATAGCAAGATCCTATTTGAGGAACAGCTTAATGAGAAATTGGGCAACATTGAATTATATTGTGAGAACAAATACAGACAGTATGACCACCTTATCGGCTTTTTGGAAGAATATTGGTGCAACAAAGAAGGTTGGGATTATACGAAATCAGCCTATGAAAAGGACGGGAAGCTGCTTGTTGACCAATGGGAAGTAGATGGTATTCCAGAATACATATCAATAGCTTATATTGCGGAGAAAGACGCTTTGTATATCAATGGTACACTTTACTATAAGGACACTTCTCGTGAATCGAAATGAATGATCATATCATGAAATTGTTATTAGTTTGTTTGTCAATAGCTTTTTTGCCATATTTTGTCAAAGCCCAAGACATTGAGGTGAAGAAGCTTGAGCCGTTGGAGAAAGACCAAACGGCGGCTTTGAGTCCACGAAAGGATATCAATGGCGTGACATGTGGATTGGTGAAGGTTCTGTTGAAGGAACCTGGAGCCGAGTTTGAGGGAAGTGTGATGGGTGATGTCCAGTTCACGGGCAAAGAGTATCTGGTATATTTGCCCAATGGAACGAAGCGACTGGGTATCAAGCATCCGGACTATCTTCCGACAACCATTGTCTTTGCAGATTATGGCACCAAGAAGGTAGCATCTGCCACGACTTACGGATAGATGGTCAGATTGCTGATGGCTCTGGTGGAGCTTATACCTTGTCACTACCATACGGTACGCATTATTATACCGTAAAAATGAAAGACTTCAGCATCAACAATCAGATGGTGAAAATTGACAAGAATGCCAAGAACATCAATGTGGATTTGACGGAGTTCTTTGCCAAGGTGTCTGTCAATTGCCCTACAGAAGATGCAGAATTGACGATTAATGGAGAGCAGAAAGGTGTCGGCAGATGGGAAGGCATGATGATTCCAGGTAAATACACTATCGAGGCGTCAAAGGATGGCTGTCACTCTCAGACTCGTCAGATAGAGTTGAAAGATAACGATGAGATAACGGTTGACTTTACAAAGTTGAAAACGATTACAGGAAGTCTTAGGGTGGATTACGAGCCAGCAGGAGCTGATGTCTTGCTGAATGGTAAGAAGGTTGGTGTGACGCCTCTGGTGTTAAAAGAACTTCCTGTCGGTAATTATCAATTGGAAATATGGAAGGAATACTATGTAAAAAAGTTTGTTAATGTGAAGATAAGAGAAGACCAGGAGTGGAGAGAAAGTGGAAATCTGAAATTAACGCAGTTTGGTGAAATGATAGTAAATGCAGAAAAAGGAAAAGAACATCCCTTATCTGCTGGTTACCAAAATAGTAGTTTTTGTGCATTAGCTGAATATTATCGGGAAGGTGCCGCTTTTGGACACCACGGATTTCCATATACGTGTTCCAGTGATACCTTTCAAGTGTCATTGAATCCAGTAAAAGGTGTATATTGGTTGAGACAAGCAGTAAGAATGGGGGATACTTCTGTGTCTGAAGATATTTATTCAAGAATGAATATGATTTCAGACGATTCTGAGTTGTCCTTTATTTTGGCTGAAGAGGCAAAAGAAGAACATGAAAAGTATTTTGACTATGATGAAGACTTTATGTATCTTTCTGAGGCGGCGAGTTTTTATCTTCCTTATGCTGCATTAGCATGGCACTACTTTTACGGAGTTGGCTGTGTGAAAGATAAAGAGAAAGCAAAAAGCATGATGCGGCATGCATGTACGAAGGAGGGCGTATATTGGTATCCTGCTTTTATCCAGCTCGTTAAAGAAATGAATTTGGATAGCGAGTTAAAATACAATCCAGACATCTATTAATCAATTGACATCATTATGACGAAAAGAATATTGCTTTATATAATAATGGCGTTTTATAGCCTGTACACCTATTCTCAAGGCTTTAAAGTGAAAGAGTTCAAACTGAACATAAATGCTACTACCGCTTATAATGCTCCAGTAGATTCCGAAGGGCATCCATGTGGTTTGATTAAAATAAGAACGAGTAATCCCGACTTACAATTCAAAGGCGATATTATAGGCGAGGTAGAGAACAAAATGAACGAGTATTGGGTTTATCTACCGCATAATAGTCAGCAATTAAAGATTCTTCATCCCAACTTCATGCCTCTTATAGTGTCTTTTTCTGAATATGGAATAGAAATATCTTCTAAAGCGACATATATACTGACTTTAGAAGAGGTAAAGTATAAAAAAGAAAAGACCGGTGTGACGATTGTTGTTAAACCAGAAGACTCTGAACTGTATATTGATGATTGCCTCATTGATAATCTGAATAGTAGTGGCTTATATCAGTTGTTTCTTCCTAAAGGAGAACATGCTTGCAAATTGTCAAAGGAAGGCTATCAACCATACGCACAAATCATTCAAACAGGGAAGGCGCCACAGCTTATAAGCGTGGAGTTGGAGTCTGTGATGGCAGAATTGGAAGTGAAAAGCAAGACTTCCACTGCGGAAATATATATTGATGGTGAGTTAAAAGGTAATGGCCTTTGGAAAGGCAATTTGTTGGCAGGAAGTCACATGATTGAAGCTCGCCAAGAGAAGTTCGAGCCCCAAACAGTTAAAATCACCCTTGAAGAGAAAGATAGCAAAATATTATCCATTCCAGAACTGAAACGCTTAAAAAGAAAATTGAAGATTGTAACGAGTATTCCTCAATTGCCAGTCTTATTGGATGGGGTATACGCTGGGGTTAGTCCTTGTGAAGTTGTGACAGAAACTGGTGAGCATTATGTAAGCTGTAATGCTTTCGGGTGTTTACCTTATCGCAAAAATATCGTGGTTGATTCTGGAACGAGCAATCCTATTACAGTAAATCTTCAGTTTGACAGTCACTCCGTATTTGCTGAATATTATCCGAAAGCATATAGTGGCGATTTGGAATCTATGGAGGTATTGGCTGCCAATCGTATGTTAAAGACCTGGCATTCTGGGGCGGAAAATATAGAAGAGGCTGTGTTTTGGCGAGAACGCATAGAAGAATTAGAACCTCATTACTTTACCAGCCTCTCAAATTTGAAATTTGCTGAAGAATGGCTTTGGACTTATGAAAATTTAGCTGAGGAATATGAAGAAAAAGGTGATTATCCCAAAGCAATCCATTGTTATAGAAAATTTCTCAATATATTCTCAAATGAATGGAGTCCAGATGAGTATTCTGAATATAAGAATCCTCAAAGTTATAAGAAAGAGATTTCTGATAAAATAAACAATCTAGAAGAATTGCAAAAAAGATAAATAGTATTACTTCGTTTGATATAAAAAAATGTGAGTTATGAAAGATGCTAGATCCCTTTTAATTATTTGTTGGCTCTTTTTCTCAATATCTATACATGCCCAAGACATTGAAGTAAAGAAGTTTGAGCCGTTGGAGAAAGACCAGACGGCAGCATTGAGTCCTCGAAAGGATATCAATGGAGTGACATGTGGATTGGTGAAGGTGCTGTTGAAGGAACCTGGAGCCGAGTTTGAGGGAAGTGTGATGGGTGATGTCCAGTTTACGGGCAAGGAATATCTGGTATATCTGCCCAATGGAACGAAGCGACTGGGCATCAAGCATCCTGACTATCTTCCCACAACCATTGTCTTTGCTGACTACGGAACCAAGAAGGTGGCCTCTGGCACAACTTACGAGCTGAAAGTGAAGACGAACAAGAAGCAGGCAAAGGTTGATAACAGCAAAAGATAGATGGTCAGATTGCTGATGGCTCTGGTGGAGCTTATACCTTGTCACTACCATACGGTACGCATTATTATACCGTAAAAATGAAAGACTTCAGCATTAACAATCAGATGGTGAAAATTGACAAGAATGCTAAGAACATCAATGTGGATTTGACAGAGTTTTTTGCCAAGGTGTCTGTCAATTGCCCTACTGAAGATGCAGAATTGTCGATTAATGGAGAGCAGAAAGGTGTAGGCAGATGGGAAGGCATGATGATTCCTGGTAAATACACTATCGAGGCGTCAAAGGATGGCTGTCACTCTCAGACTCGCCAGATTGAGTTGTAAGAAGGTTGGTGTGACGCCTCTGGTGTTAAAAGAACTGCCTGTAGGTAATTACCAATTGGAAATTTGGAAGGAATATTATGTGAAAGAGTTTGCAACCGTAAAGATTGCAGAAGATCAGGAATGGAAAGAAAGTGGGGAACTGAAGTTAACTCAATTTGGGCAGCTGATTGTTAATGCTGAGGCTGGCAATGATGGCGGTATAGTTGATTCATGGGCCACATCTCTTGCTGACTATTATCGATATGGTGCATGTGAAGGCGGTAGAGGGGCTCACTATGTTTGTGGTAAGGATACTTTCCAAATACCTTTAAATCCGATAAAAGCAATATATTGGTACAAAAAAATAGCTAAGGAAGGGAGTAGCTATGAATCAAATGAGGCTAAAGAAAGTTTGGGCCCATGTTATTCATCAGTTGCCAATGATGCGGAAATCTCTTTTTGTTGGGCAAAGAAGGCTGTAGAGGATACAGAAGATAGCTATAAACACATGTTTCAGATATGGATGTTCCATGGATGTCCATATGCAA
This sequence comes from uncultured Prevotella sp., assembly GCA_900315035.1. Classification (GTDB taxonomy): domain Bacteria; phylum Bacteroidota; class Bacteroidia; order Bacteroidales; family Bacteroidaceae; genus Prevotella. Next base: position 47,905 of record OMXO01000006.1, on the reverse strand, counting down.
CTCTAGCATGGCACTATTTGTATGGAATAGGTTGCAAACAAAATACAGATGAAGCCAAAAAGCTAATGAGATGGGCATGTACTGAGAAAGGGGAATATTGGTATCCTGCCTATATTCAGATGATAAAAGATATGGGACTAGATAAAGAATTAATGTATAATCCAAAGTTAGGAGAGCCTGAAGATGAATAGAAATATTAAATATATATATACATTATTGGTGTTGATCATATCAATAGGGTATAGCTCAAATTCTTTTTCACAAGGTTTTAAGGTAAAAGAATTCAAGCTGAATATAAGTGATGGTTCTGCTTTTCACGCACCTATGGATGCTAACGGACATCCATGTGGACTTATAAAAGTGAGGATTGATGATGAAGAGTTGAAATTCAAAGGTGATATTGTTGGCGAAATTGAGAATAAAACTAATGAGTATTGGGTGTATATGGCTCAAGGAAGCAAATCGCTAAATATCCTGCATCCGAATTTCCTTCCCATTATAGTGGATTTTGCCTCATTTGGGATTGATGAAGTTGCATCCAAAGCAACATACATCCTGACACTTAGTGAACAGAAGTACAAAAAAGAAAAGTGTGGTTTGGTAACAACAGTTAAGCCGGAAACAGCTTCACTATTTATAAATGATGTGTTAATTGAGAACATCAGCGGGAATGGTTTATATCAACTCTATCTTCCTAAAGGTGACTATGTCTGTCGTATTGAGCAGAAAGGGTTCCGCCCCAATGTGCAGGCCGTAACAATAGGCAAGGGTACTCAAAATTTGAATGTCGAACTAGAATCGTTAATGGCAGAACTGGAGGTAAAGTGTAAGACTAGTACTGCAGAAATCTATGTTGATGGTGAAAAGAAGGGTAATGGCTCATGGAAAGGTGCTATATTTGCAGGTGAACATCAAATAGAAGCGCGGCAACAGAACTATGAACTAAGTTCTCAGAACATATTTCTAACTGAAAAAGAATGTAGGAGTCTTGTCATCCCTGAATTAAAGAGGTCTATGGGAAAAGTTAAGATCTCAACAAATCCCTCAGGTATGCCTGTAATAGTTGATGGTAAAGATGTGGGGATTTCCCCTTGTATAATTGACGTCGAGTCTGGAAAGCACTATGTGACATGTAAATCATATGGTGTTGATCCTACTCGTACTAATGTTGAAGTAGTTGGAGGAAAAACCAGTGAGATAAGATTGGCAATTCAATATGGGGGAGATTGGCTAAAAGAATATTACGAAAGGGCATATAATGGTAGTGAAGAGGATATCTTGTTTCTTGCAAGTCAAGCTGGTAGAACAGAAAAATATTTAGAAGCTGTTTTCTGGATTAATAGACATCCTCAGGGAGATAATATTGTGAGGTATTGGAATAAATATGGAAAACAACTTGATATTAATATGTATTGGCAATGTGATTGGATACACATATATAGTGAGGTCGGAAATCCGGAAAAGGCATTGGAACTTTATCCGCTGTGGAAAGGTTATGCAGAAACTCGCGGGGACATTTTCCTATCCGAATTGGAAATGAGGTATATAGGTGATGGCTTTTTCAAGAAGAATGATATAGATAAAGCTATTCAATGTTACGGAAAAGCAGGAAAGGACGGTTATGAGGGCTTGGGTGACTGCTATAAGGCCAAAGGCAATAAGCAACTTGCTGCAAATTATTACCGTGAATGCCTAAAACAGGATTATCATGAAAACAAGAAAAGAGTTGAAAAGAAGTTGAAAGAATTAGGATGTTGAACAAATGAAAGATGAACTATACATTCAAATTGATAGTACCTCTGACTTATAAAGATGTCGAGGTTGAGAGTGAGGAAGTGGACTTGAGTGATCAGGAGATAGCCCTGATTAAACAGTTGGTGAAGCAGAGTCCAAATAAAAGACATGGTTTGATGCCCATATTGGAAGATGGCGCACCAGAATTGTATGATAAGCTGTGGGAGGCTATCGAACAGCCTCTTAGAAATATCGTTTTGGAGGATGGTCGCAAAAATGGGATCGTGGATGATGAAAACGATGATGGAGGGTTGGACATGGATTGTGTGGACTATCTCTGTAAGATACCTGAGTTTGCGAAATGAGAAGATTGAAGATAATGCAGGAAGATCCAGTTCCTTCCAATGACCTATTTGGTATGAATGATTTGCAAGACAGGCTGAAGATGTTTTGCAAGGAGCAAGGTATGGATGTTCCTCAGTTTTGGATTATTCAGCCTGATGGGTATTATATGGGGTATGCTGCATCGATGCATCTGAGTGGAAAAGACAGATGGGAGGAGTTTGATGCCAATGTTATCTTTTTGTTGAAGGACTTTTCTGATCGAGAGAATCGAGAGGCGGAGGAACGGCTGTTGAATCACATGTTTGAGGAATTGGGTGAGCCTGTGGTATTGACAGTAAAAGCGGTGGCTTCGCCTCGTCAGCAGCAATTCTTCAAGCATGTTGGCTTGATGAAGATGCCTGTAACATGGGCTGACTATCAGCAGAATGAGTATGTGGTCTATGCCAAAGGCAAATTGGAAATGGGGGGCTTCGTGAATCTGATGGAGCGAGTAGAGTATATAGGCAAAGAGATAGTTTATAAGGATGGCGATGGTATTCTTATTTCATGGATAAAACAGCTATAGATAATAAATAATTCGCAAATATGCTAATTGTTTGCGAATTATTTATTAACTTTGCAGCCGATAAAGCATTATAAGGCAATGAACATTGAGTTTAATAACACGGCTTTAGAGGAACTCTACACCAATGGTGAAATCTCGAAACATTATGAGTAAGAAAGTATTAACCCCATTCGTAGCCACACATCCTGGCGAAATGATTAAAGACGAGTTGAAGGAGCGAGGTATGACTCAGAAGCAATTGGCTGCAGAAACAGGAATCAAAGCCTCCGTTCTTAGTGAAACCATCAATGGTAAACGTAGCGTATCGCTGAATGTTGCTGTTGCCTTGGAGAAGGCCCTTGATATTCCTGCTGACATATGGATGAATTTGCAGACGCAATACGACCTCGACACAGCAAACATTGCAGAACGAGATAGTCAGCGTGAAACATTTGCAGTAACAATTCCTGTACGTGATCGTAACCTCTTACAAGAATTAGTTCGCAAATTCGGCTGGGTGTGCGTTTTTTGAAATGCATCTTTATGGTGCCTTTATATTCCACTATGTTCCCTGTCTCTGATGTAGAAGTCTAATCAATTATCGCAGAATGAGATTTGTAGGTATATGATGGAGGATGAAAGATTGTGGTTGGATAGTTACGGATTTGTTTATTCTGGTGACGGGAAACGGTTGCTGAAAGGGGCAAACGTGAAAGGGGCTTATTGGATTCCTGAAGGGGTGGAGGAGATAGAGCCTGGGGCACTGATTGGTTGTAGGATTGGTACACTTCATGTGCCTTGGACGGCTCATGTGCATGAGTATGATCAGTTGGTGTTTAGTGAGGATCCTGAGGAGAATGAGGAACTGATGCCGGCGGTCTATTTCTGGACGAAGGATTATGCGAATCGTGATGAGGAGACGTGGGCGTTTGAGGATGAAGGGGAGTATCGTGTGGATGAACATGGGATTGGTTATAGTCTTGATGGGCATCGGCTGTTGTTTGCGCGTGCTGAATTCAAAGTGGAAGAATACCATGTACCTGATGGCGTTGTGACTATATGTTCGATGGCCTTTGCTACGTGCCGTCAGTTTGTCACGCTGTATATCCCTCGTTCTGTTAGGTTGATAGGTGACTTCGTCTTTGGCCCTGGTGGTGGTAAGATAGTGATTGATCCATGAGAAATCGTGTAGCGATAAAGATGATTAAGAATTTGAGCGAAATATTTGGAAGTTTCGCAGATAATTGCTATTTTTGCAACCAGATAGAAGGCTACTTATGAAACCTCCATGAGATGAAGACATTAAAGCGATTAGCCCTGACCATTTTGTTGATGCCGCTACCGATGGCGGCTCAAACGGATACTGCAAAAATCAATCTTCTTGAGAAAGATATGTACCGATTCTTTAGTACATCCGAGAGCGACAGCTTCATGCTTGTTACTGATCGGTTGATGGAGGCTTGCCAGAAGGCGGGTGACAGTCAGGAACGTCTCTTTTACAAGTGCTGGGCCAATCAGGCCATCTATTATTTCACTCGCATCAACCGCAGTCGTGGCCTCAACATGGCGCAGCAGGTACACGACTATGCCGTCCATCACGACAGCAAGTTCGGACTCTTCACTTCCACCTATGCCATTGCAACGATGCAAGGAACCCTGCATCGATACGACCAAGCCGAGAAGAGTTTTTATGAGGCTATCGACTATCAGCACCGCTACTTTCCTGACGAAAGTGCAGCAGCACCTTATCTGGGGCTTGCCAAGATATATGTCAATACCAAGAAGTTGGATAAGGTGTTGGAGTGTGCTAATAAGGCTCTGGCCGAGCCTGGCATCATCATGCAGCATCGGCTGTCTGCCTGGAGTTATATCTGCATTGCTTATGCTGACCCGCACTATACGAAAGACGACTTCAACCAGGCCTACGCTGAGCGTGAAAAGGTGAAGCAGTCGTTTGGTCATGATGATATGTTTGGCGAAACGGTCAACTGCTATTATGCAAGGAAAAACGGACGTCTTGAAAAGGCCTTGGAGATAGCCAAGGGCTTTAAATCGGCGTCTGACCGTTTGAACATGACTTCTGCCGCCTATGCCGAGATGGGTGATTACAAGAATGCCTATCTTTGGCATAGGAGGTATAAGGAGTATATGGATTCCGTTAATACTGCTGAGGTGCAGCAGATGTCCTACGAGTATGCGTCACAACTTGATTTGTCGCGTGCTGAGAACGAGGCCAAGGACCTGAGGCTTTCCAACCAGTCGATAGAGATACGTGCGGGCATTATCATCCTGATGATTACGATAGCGTTTATGGGCTTCTATCTGTATCGCCGCCGCAAGCGTTTACAGGAGTTGCGTAGGGCCTACGAACAGTTGGAGGATACCACGACTGCCAAGGAACGTATCGATAGTGAGTTGCGCATTGCCCGCGACATCCAGATGGGTATGGTACCTCGTAAGTTCCCTGCTTTTCCTGAGCGTAACGACATCGACCTCTATGCGGTGATGAAACCCGCCAAGGAGGTGGGTGGCGACCTCTATGACTTCTTTATACAGGACGACTGCTTTTATTTCTGTGTGGGTGATGTCAATGGCAAGGGTGTGCCAGCCTCGATGACGATGGCTGTGGTGATCAATCTGTTCCGTATGGTGGCTAAGGAGGGCTGTCCTCCTGAGATTATTGCCAACCGACTGAACGACACGCTTTCTACGGATCATGAGAACGGTTTGTTTGTTACGATGTTTATCGGTGTGATCGACCTGAAGACAGGTCGGCTCGACTTCTGTAACTGCGGACATAAAGCTCCGATTCTGGGACAGCACAGGGCCCGAACTTCGCAGACTGTGTTCCGCTATATCGAGATGGCATCGAATCCTCCTATCGGACAGAGCCAGGAATCGGTGTTCATAGGCGAACACATTGACAATGTCCACGATCACTCTCTTTTCGTATATACCGCTGGCGTGAGCGAGGCCAAAAACAATGATCGGGAACTCTTTGGCGAGAAGCGTATGCTACATGTGCTCAACGAGTCGAGTCAGCCTTTTGGCGAGCGCCAGCCCAAGAGCCGTTCCCACTATCTCATCGACAGGATGATGACGGTCGTAGAGCAGTTCACGGGTGATGCAGAACAGAGTGACGACTTCACTATGTTCTGCGTACAGATAAAATAAGCCGGATTAAACTATCTGTTTGCACGGAATCCACAACCAGAAGGTCGAGCCTTTGCCCGCCCCCTCGCTATTGACGCCAATTTTGCCTCCGCAGCACTCGGCTATCGACTTGCAGATAGCCAGACCCATACCGGTGCCCTGAACAAACTCGTCGAGCTTCACAAAGCGATCGAACACGATCTTCTGTTTATCGATGGGGATGCCTGCGCCCGTATCTTCGCAGAACATGTAGAGACCGTCGTTTTGATAGCGGTAGCCCAGTCGTATGTGTCCTTCCTTGGTAAACTTCACAGCATTGGTCAGGAAGTTCGTCAGTACCTGTTGTATGCGTCCTGGGTCGATGGTGGTGATAAACGACTTGTAAGGGTTGTCTTTCCAGAACTGCACTTTGGGCTCTTCGATGCGCTGTTGCAGTGTCAGGCAGATATCGTCGAACATACTGGCAAAATCAACCTGCTCAGGTTTGATGTTGATGGCGCCATCGGTCAGTAATGAGGCTTCGATGATATCGTTGATAAGTCGCTGCAGCATGTCGCTCGAGTTTCGGATAATCCGCACATATTCTGGACGCTCAGGTGAGTCGGCAAGAGCCGACAAGACACTTGTAAAGCCTACGATGGCATTCAGTGGCGTGCGCAGTTCATGGGTCATCGATGCCATGAATCCGCTCTTCCTCTTGACGCTCTCGTTGGCCAGTCTGGTCTCATTCTCCAGTTCCTTACGGGCATTCATGAACTTCGTGACATCGGTAGAAATGCCAAAGTGGCCTGTCACTTCACCGTCCTTGTTGCGTATAGGCTTGCCGCTGATTTCAAACCAGCTCTCCTCAGGACTGGTCATCGTGTGATGGAAGTGGTAGATGTCGCGATGGATATCGTTGTTGAGCGTCTCCCGACTGTTCAGGATCTCAAGCATGCGGTCACGATCTTCTTCTGCCAGGTAGCCCATAAAGGTCTCGAAGTCCATACTGATCTCTGGCTCGCCAAGCTGACGGTAGAAGTATAGCATCCGGTTCTCGATGTCGCTGTGCCACAGGAATCGCTGACTGTTCTTCAAGAGGTAGCTAAGACGTTGCTTCCGGCTCTCTATCTCTGCCTGCATCAGCATGATGTCTTTGTCCTGCAAGTGCTTCAGGTGGTCGCGTGTACGGTCGTCGGTTACGTCGAGGGTTGTGATGAAGTAGTTGGATATCTCGCCATCGGCATTGAACAAGGGCAGGATATGGAACTCAATATAGCGGTTGATGCCCATTTCCGGGTACTCCATGTGCTGGCATACCAGCAGGTCATCGCGATCGTCGGGGGAATATACATTACGGAACAGTGGGACGTCAAACATACAGACGCTTTCCCAGAAACGCTTGGTCTCAGGATCATCCATGCCACACAGCTCTTTCATCGAGTCGTTGAGGTCCATGAGCCATCCGCCCTTGCTGTAGAACGACATGGCGATAAATGGAATGTTAGACAGTCGTTCGTATTTCCTGACAAGCTCGCGTCCGGCCTTATCTTCCTCCATGTCTTGTGTCACGTCGTGAATGGCATTTACGATGTATGCCGGATGACCGTCGGCCGCAAGTTCGGATATGGCGTGTCCTTGGAAGTTCAGCCAGTCGGGTGCATCATCGGTTCCCTTGTTCCATCGTTTGTTCAGTTCGAAATGTCTCTCGCGCCCCTCAATCAGTCTTTTCATCTTCTGGGTAAACTCTGCCTGCTGGTCGGGGTGCATTCGCCGGGTATATTCTGCCAGCGACATGCCCGCCTTAGGCAGAATATTGCCGTAGCGGTTGGTCATGCGATCGTTCTTGATGTCGTACTCCATCACATTGAAGTTGCCCATGTGCAGCGCCTTGTACATCATGTCGTTTAGTTCTGTTGACTGGCGGGTGGCGCTCTTTACGTGAGCTTTAGCCAGACGGATGAACAGGTAGAAGAGGGCTATCAGTATCAGTGTGCCTAAACCTATATATAATAGGATAGGTGCCGATTCGTCTTTCACGCGCTCAGGATGTAACCACTTGTCTTGCAGTTGGGCTATCACTCCGTTCTGCTTCAATCGTGAGTACTGGTCGTCTATGCGCTCTATCAGGTCTTTATCGTGTCCGATGAAATGCAGTTCGGAGATGGGTATGCTCACATCGTTCAGGATGATCCCCTCTAATTGGAGCTCCTTGATTTTCCACTTCAGTGGCGCCTCGCCCCAGACGTAGTATTTGTAGTCGCCATTGATCAGTCCCGTCAAGGCCACTTTGGGTGTCTGGAACTCCATGAAGCTGGTATTGATGGTATCACCGTCTTGGAAGTAGTAGGCAGAATAGTCGCCGGGTTTGAATACGGCTCCTTCACGTTCCAGCTGCTTCAGCGTCACCATACCGATGGAGTCGGAGTGCATGGCCACGCAAATGCGGTTGTAGTTGACGATGTTCTCGGATATGGCATAGTGGCCTTTCCTGTATCGGCGTGCATTGGCGAGAATGATGTCGGCATCGCCTCGCTCAAAGGTTTTCAGGGCGATGCTCCATTCCTTCATCACGTACTTCACAGGTAGATCCAGCTTTTCCATCACTGCGTTCAGTACATCGATGTTCGAACCTGCAGGCACACCCTTGCTATCGAGGAATTCGTAAGGTGGCTTGTCCCAGTCGCAAACCACCACTACTGGCCTGTCTTTGGTGTACTTCTCGCTTAAGCTCTGGGCCAGCAACGGGGCTATCGTAGTCTGTAAGGCTATCAGTATAAACAGTATTCTCTTCATAAGGCTAAGCTAACTTATTACGTTTGATGACTGAGGCATGACAGGGGATGGTGATATAGACAGTAGTGCCTAATCCTTCTTCCGACATAATCTCCAGTGTTCCTTCCATCTGGCTTATCAGTTCCTTGGTGATGGCCAGTCCCAGTCCTTTTGTGGTATGAGCACCACCAGACTTCTCCTGTTTGATATTCTCGAGTTGTGCAGCCGGTATGCCTTCGCCTGTATCGTCGATCGAGATAATCAGTCGCCGGCCGATATAGTCGTAGCGTGCCTTCACCACACCGCTCTTGGTGTGCTGGGCAGCGTTGGCGGCTATCTGGGCAATGGCATGCCTCAGATTATCTGCATCTATGTCAATGATCAGTTGCTCGTATGGATTCTCAACGATGTATCGGGTTTCTGCATTCCGGTATTTCATCCAGCCGTTAGTGCATTGCTCTTCGAATATCTCCGCATAGTTGCATGGCTCTTTCTTGATTTCCACCATCCTGGCCTCCAGACGCGATAGGTAGAGTATGTTGTCGATGAGGTGCAGCAGGTAGTCGGCATTCTGTTCAATACCCGCGCATAATGCTTCCTCATTGTCGGTAGGTGCTTTCTCGCCTATCTGTGAAACATATCCCATCACGTTGCTCATTGGTTCTTTGATGTCTTGAACCATGTTCTTCACGAAACTGTTCTTGGTGTTCTCCACTTCTTGCACCTTGGCTGTCTCTACTGCCATTTGCTTTTCAATAGCCATCAGTTCGCTGATGTCCTGCAGTAGTCCCAGATACTCTTTGACGTTTCCGTTTTTATCGTATTGGGGCTTCAACTTGAAATACAGTGTAAGTGTTTTCCCGCCTTTGGCGCGCAGCGCAGTCTGAATGTTGTGCTCTATCACCTTGTCGGCGCGGTCGTCCATATCGTTCAACAGTCGCATGGCAGCACTTTTCGAGTTCTCACCCACTAATGCCATGCAGCGTGTCTGTGTCAGTTTGTGCTGAATCTTGTCCGTGCCGTTGAAAATGGTAAGCGTGTGCGATCCCGGTGAGTATCTTATCAGTCGGATGTCGGTGTCGCTGATGGTGGTATTGATGGCATTGCCATAGTTGTCGAGTACGCCCGTAACCTGACTTATCTCCTTCTGTCTCTCTTGCTCCTGGTCGATACCGCTCACCAGCGTGGTGATGTCGCGGGAGAAGGCAAATATGCCAAGCAGACTTTCGGAATCGTCGTACACGGTCATCAGCTTGAACTCATTATATAACTTCCCTTTGGCCTTGATGCTCCTGATCTTCCGTTTCTCATCCGGAATCTTATCAAGGTCGATGATGTGAGAGGCGTAGAATCCGTCAAGACTCTCCAGACTTTGGTCGCCGATACCGAGTATATCGCGTATCGATGCCTTTTCCGCGATGATCTCTTCGGCTTCGCAGCAGAACATGTCGCAGGCCTTGGGGTTGATGTTCACAATCTTGCCTTCCTTGTCGAAAAGCATGATGCCCACTATCGGGGTGTAGAATATCGACCAGTAGCGCAACGCCCGATCGTCTTCGTCGCGCTTGAGCTGGCGTTCCTTTGTCACGTCTTTCTTGGTACCGATAATCACTGTGGGCTTGCCTTCCTTGTCTCGACGCAGCACAGAGAGCACGATATAATAGTCGCGCAGATCGGTATCTCCGCCTTCCACGTCCTTCGCTCTCAGACTTAGTGTCAGCTCTTCCTCTTTTTCAGTCTTCGTTCCCTTCGACAGTCGTTCCAGAGCTGTCTTCAGTCTCACGAAGTCCTCGGGACTGTAGCGCTGCGAGAATTCCTCCATCGAGTAGGTGTAGGCTACTTGTCCGTTATCGTTACGCCAGGCAAACTGGTTCTTCTCGATGTCGTAGGTCCATATTCTCACCTGACTGGTCTGGAGTATCAGGGCCAACCGCCGGTTGCGCTTCAGGTTCTGCAGGTTAAGTTTTGTACTCTGTATGCGGTAGCTGATGGCGTAGGCACTTGCAAAGACTATCAGCAGAAGGGCTATTCCCAGAGCATACCAGATCCACTGAGGGGTCTCGGGTTTCAGTCGCTCAGGGTAGAACCACTTGTCTTGTAGAGGCGTGATCTTGTCGGCTGTGTAGAGTTTGGTGTAGGCTTCGTCTAAACGGTCGAGCAGTTGCTGATTGTTCGACATGAACTTATACTCACCGTGAGGCATGTTGACTGGCGTCAGTTGCAGGTTGTCTATATGGTAGCGGTTCATCAGCCATTTCAGTGACAATGTGTTCCATACGATCTGGCCGTCTTCGTGGGCACTTACCTGTTGTATCACCTCTCTCAGGTCGCTACTTGGAATGGCATTCTCTTCCCATCCGTAGTCTATCATCAGGTGGTAGCTCATGCTGTTGGGGTTTACTATCACCTTGATGCCTTCCTTGCCCAGATCGCGAAATGTCTTGATTTCCGTCGGTTTACCCTTGGGCGCTGCCAGACTCTGTGTAAACAGGGTGATGGCGTTGTTGCCGTATAGTCCGTACTGGTCGTGGAAACCTACGGCCAGACCCAGCATCAGGTCCGACTTCCTGTCTCTCAAATCCTCGAAAGCCTGTTGCTGTGGGCGCAGTCTGATGGTGTAGGGGATATTGAGCTCTTTCATGATCAGGCGGATCAGGTCGATGTTGAAACCGTCAGGCTCGCCGTTGTCGTTAAGGAAGGCGTATGGCCACAGGTCCCATGCGTCCTCATACACCAGCGGATTCTGCTCCGTATATATTCTTGTTGAGTCGCCTTCAGCCGCCAGTGTCGTCAATGACAGGAAGGCACCAAATAGCAATGATAATATTCTCTGCCCAATGGCGGGTTTTAAGTGTTTTGTTATTGACATGGTTTATGCAAATTAACCTTTTGGTTGCAAAGATACTCAAAATAATCAGAATGCCGTCATCAAAACTGTTTTTCCTTTTCTTTTTTAACAAAGTATACCTAAAAATTTGGTGTAATGCCAATTTAGAATCTTATTACACTCACGTTACACGGATGTTACAATGCTGTTACATATAAATTGAAAATGGTATTCTTGCTTTTCTTGTTTTTTTTCCCTACCTTTGCACTTGAAAATAAGTGAACATGAAACAAAAAGTAAATATACGACTCAAGAGATATGTCGTGTTGGGCATGCTTTGCATGAGTGGCTTGACAGCTGGTGCAGCCGATGCCGACGATATCCTTGAATATCAAGGGGACCGCTACGTTATCCATGTCGATAAGATGCATCCCGATAGCGAGATGACCTTGCTCGACGTGCTGAACACCTGTCCCGAATTCCTGTCGCTCAACGGAAAAGGTATCGACCAGGACTACAAGTTGCGTATCGACAATATCGACATCTACGTCGATCCAGAGTCGTTCCTGGCCAATGTGAAGGCTTGCGAGATCGACCGCATCCAGATATGTGGCAATACCTCTGTGGCCAAAGCCGTGAACGGCATCAAGGGCATCATCGACATCTATTATCGCAATGACGTGAAGACCGACGGCAAGGTGGCTCTGACGGGCAGCACTTACGGCAACGGAATGCTTTATGCAGACGTAACGGGCAGGAGTGAAAAGCTCATTGTACAGGCTTACGCGATGGCCCGTACCTCATACGGCAAGGCCTATCCTACGGACGTGAACCGCATGACCGATCGCGGATTGGCAGAAAACCTGCACCTCAACCTAGATTGGAATATCAGCCCAAGCGACCGACTCATCATCAAGGCTTTTCAGGAGTTCGACAACAGCAAGCAGAAACTCTTTAACCCAGTCATGAACGCGGCCTTACCTAATTACAAACGTTATGTTGACCTCGTGTTCTCTTACTCTCACACTTTTAAAAACGATGCCATTTTATTTGTCGAAACAGGCAGCGACTACACCAGTGCCCGCACGCCCGACGATAAGTCTGGCGACAGTTATCCCTACTTCTTTTGTGAGTTTAACACCCCCATCTTCACTCCCGACCTCTGGCTGATGGCGGGTACAGAGCTGGACTACGAGAACACGTGGTATCCTCAGCAGAAGCGCGAACAGTATCTGAAGACCGATTTCTACTTGCAGCTCGACTATACCCATGGGCCATGGGTGCTGACACTCGGCGACCGTTTCCGCATGATGAACTTCTGGAACCGCCAGTACGACTCAGCCGACCACAGTATGTGGACCCACGAACGCAACAACCACTCTTATCTGGCCAGCGTGGGCTATAAGGCACAGCGCCATTTCTTCCAGGTGCAGTTTGCACGTCGTTTCTTCGTGCCCGAGGTCAACGATTTTCTGGTTGATGAGAACGCCCCTGCCACCGCTCTCAGATACGATGCCGGCAGCTGTGCCACTCATCTGGCTCATCAGGGCGTGGTGCGCTACTCCTATCAGCAGAAGGACTTCTTCTTACACACCAGCATCGAGAACACTTGGCACACTCATCTGCCTGGATCCGACTACCTGCAGTTGGGATTACGAAACTCCGTCTATTGGAAGACAGGTAACTGGGAACTGACGTTAGGCGCCAACTTCTACCACAAGCATATCAAAGCAGGGCGCGACACCGCTTCGGAGAACGACAACTACGTGACGCTCAAGTTCGCACCAGTCATCAGTCTGCCCTATGGCATTCGTCTTTCCTCGACACTGCTTTACAGCAGCCGTCGTTCTATCGATGACAGGCATGCCCATCTCTTTGCTACCGTCAAGGCCAATAAGCAACTGGGCAAGAAGTGCAACGTCTTTGCTGAGTTCCACGATCTGGCCGGCTATGCCACAGGCACCAGCAATCAGCTGTCGGGTCTCTATCAGAACCGAGCTGCCAGCATAGGTGTCACCGTCTATCCCTTCCGTCAATAACTACTAACACTCATAACCTCTATCATCAGCACAAAACCGATGGCAAAGCCGATGGTGCTGAGGTGTTATCATATGTTAAATCTGTATTGGGATGACTAACTTGAAAGTGATATTGCGCCCCATGTTGAACACGCCTCTGCGACCAGTCACCACGTTCTCGTCGGCATATTTCAGTCGGCTCAGGTGGTTCTGGTAGGCTTTGTTCAGCAGGTTGTCGGCGGTGATATAGAATTCAGCAATCTTTTTGCCTTTCACCTGAATATCTGTACCAGCCGAGAGCGAGAGCAGCGCATAGCCGGGTGTCGCAGTCTCTGTGTCGTCTGCACTGTGGATATGTGTCTGTTTCAGATAGCAGTCGAGTCCGGCAGCGATATAGAGGTTGTTGAACAGCGAGCGGTGGGCGGCATCCGATGTGTGGTGATGGCCCAGCGTCGTGTGCGAGTGGTGGAAGAGCTCCCATTTCAGTTCCGATGACCAGCGTGGGGCAGGGGTGAAGGGGAGATATTTGTTTTCAGAGGTGAGAGGTGAGTGGTGAGAGGTGAGTCGGGCATCGACATACGAGAAGGTGTTTGAGAAGTGCAGCGAGTGTATGGGATGCAGATCGATACCTGCTTCGAAGCCCAACAGTCGGGCATCGCCTTGTGTATAGGCATACGTCAGATAGCCTTCTTCAATCTCGCCAGGTATGCGATGCGTGAAGATATAGTTATCGATGCGATTGGCAAAGAGCGCCAGTTGTGCCGACACATAGCGCGAGGTGAAGTCGAGTCCGAGGTCTGCCTGCAGACTGTATTCCGCTTTCAGTTGCTGATTACCCAGCTCGTAGCGGATCGAACCTTCGTGGACACCGTTCGACGCCAGTTCACTCATGTTGGGGGTGCGGAAGCCACGTGCCAGGTTCAGTCGTATGTTGAAGTGCTCGTTGATGTTGCAAACGGCTCCGATGCTACCTGTCAGACCGTTGAAGTGACGCGAGAAATCCTGAAAGCGTAGGGCGTTGTCTTCGATGAGCTCATCGCCATGCAGTCGGCGGTGATCATAACGCACACCACCGCTCAGTGTCCAATGCTCGCCTAAGGCTTTTGTGGCTGTGGCATAGATGCCGAAGTCGAAGAGACGGTAGTCGGGAATCAGGTATTCCTCACCCTCGTTGCCCGATTTCTGATACATGCCGCCGATGCCCGTAGAGAGCTTCCAGCCTTCCCATTCGTTAGTCACATAGCGCAGGTCGTAGGTCAGCGTATGCAGTTTGAAATAAAGCTCATAGTCGTTCTCCGACTCCTCAAACTCCTGACGGCGGTTCTGCTGATAGCCGATGATAGCCTTCAGATAACCAGTCGGGAGGTTCAGCGAGTTGTCCCATACCAGTTTATAGTGCTTCACCTGTTGGAAGGGTAGCTGTTTGCCGTAGCTGTGGCCCGTGAATCCCTCTTCGTGCACCAGTTCGCCCGTCTCCGGGTCACGCTCACCCTCGATGATGCCAGGCGTCAGGTGATAGATCGTTCCTGTCAGCCTAGAGTGGCCCCATGCCTTGTTGAGTCCCAGCATCAGTCGGCCTGCCCGTTCCCGGAACTGTGAGCCAGGCACGTAGCCGTCGTATTTGTTCTTATACGCATGTGCCATCTTTGCGCTGTAACGGGCGTTCCATACGAAGCCTTTCTGGTTGCCCGCTATCGACAGGTTGTAGGCGAAGAGCCCGTTGTTGGTCTGATACTCTGTGCTCATGTTGGCTTGCATCTCGCCTTCAGCGAGTGTGGGCTGCGGATGTAGTATTACGACGCCAGCCATCGCATCGGAACCGTACATCAGTGAGGCCGGACCCTTAAGGATTTCCACAGAGCCAACACTGCTTCCATCTACCTCAACGCCGTGTTCGTCGCCCCACTGCTGTCCTTCTTGGCGCACTCCTTCGCTCATCACGACCACTCGGTTGTAGCCCAGTCCGCGGATGATCGGTTTCGAGATGCTGCCACCCGTTGTCAACTGGCTGACGCCAGGCTGGTGAGCGATGGCGTCGATAATGTTTGTCGAGGCTGTAGCCTTCAGTATCTGTGGCGTCACAATACTGACGGGGGCTGTGGCGTGCTTTAGTTTTGTGTCCCCAGTGACGCCTGTTACTGTTACTTCGTTTAGGTTCAGATGGCGGAAGAACACGTCTGTCGAGTCCTCCGCATGCTGATGTGTCTTGATATTATCTTGAGCTGCCACCGCTGTGCATAGCATCAACAATGGCAGAATGATGTATCTAGTCTTCATTCTGTGATATGATAATAATGAATGTATATATATAATGATTATGTAAGTTGGTGGGAATTATACCGATGGCGGCCCTCGCGTAACAGTGCTTCCACAGCAGGCAGCGTGATAGCTGCACAAAGGCTGGGAATAGCATAACCTACATACATGAATATATACTGTGACTGCAGCTGCAGCGGCTGTCAGCATGGTAAGCGTCAAGAATTGGCATAGCACACAGTCGTGCGCCCACGTTGCAGTCTGAGTCAGATGCCCATGACAATTGTGGTGTATGCAGTCAGAACATTCCTTCTCTGTTTGAGAGGCGCTTCCCTCATGCACATGGAGCGACGAGAAGACCAGCATTGGCAGAAAGACTGCCAATAGCAACCAAGATGCAAGATGGCGTTTCGTCGTTAAGTTCATGGCTGCAAAGGTAATCAGAATTTTCAGAATCACCAAAAGAAAATGAATTTTTACTCATTTATGGTGATAAAAACAAATCATCGCCATATCCTATGAATACGGCGATGATGTCTGCTATTCCGTCCTTTATTCTTATCTATGGGAACAGAGCATGTTCTTCGGATCGAGGGCTTCGTCGAGTTTCTCCTGCGTCATCAACCCCTTCTCCAGTACAATATCATAGACAGAGCGATTCGTCTCCAGTGCCTCCTTCGCTACTTTGGTCGAGGTCTTGTAGCCGATGTAGGGATTGAGGGCTGTGACGATGCCGATGGAGTTCTTGACCATCTCCATGCAGCGCTCCTTGTTGACGGTGATGCCCAGCACACACTCTTCTGTCAATGTCTCAATAGCATTCTTCAGCCAGATGAGACTCTCGAAGAGCGACTCCGTGATGACGGGCTCCATCACGTTCAGCTGCAACTGTCCAGCTTCGGCAGCAAAGCTGATGGCGGTGTCGTTGCCAATCACCTTGAAGCATACCTGATTGACGACCTCAGGAATCACGGGGTTCACCTTACCAGGCATGATGCTTGAGCCGGGAGCCTTTGGCGGCAGGTTGATCTCGTTGAGACCACAGCGCGGACCAGAGGCCATCAGTCGCAGGTCGTTACAGATCTTCGACAGTTTCACAGCCAAACGCTTTAGAGCTGATGAGTAACTGACGTATGCACCAGTATCTGGGGTGGCCTCTACCAGATCGGTAGCCGATACGAAGGCCTCGCCCGTCAGCTTCGACAGATTGGCAGCGCAGAGCTTGGCAAAGCCAGGAACGGCATTCAAACCAGTGCCGATAGCAGTACCGCCCATGTTGATTTCGAGCAACAGCTTCACGTTGCGCTCCAGGTTCAGAATCTCCTCCTCCAGATTGTTGGCATAGGCATTGAACTCCTGTCCACTGGTCATCGGCACGGCGTCTTGCAGTTGTGTGCGTCCCATCTTGATGCAGTCCTTAAACTCATCACCCTTGTAGCGGAAGGCGCTGATAAGGCCCGTTAGAGCAGCTATCAGACTCTTGTTCATGTGGATGATGGCCAGACGGATGGTGGTGGGATACACATCGTTAGTGGATTGCCCGCAGTTGCAGTGATCGTTAGGCAGACAATACTGGTAGTCACCTTTCTCGTGACCCATGATCTCGAGAGCGCGGTTGGCAATCACCTCGTTGGCATTCATGTTCACAGAGGTGCCTGCACCGCCCTGCATCATGTCGATGGGGAAATTGTCGTGCCACTGTCCGTCGATGAGCTCCCGGCAGGCCTGTGAGATGGCGCCAGCTATCTCGTCGTTGATGACGCCCAGTGTGTGGTTGGTCTGCACCGCAGCTAACTTCACGTAGGCGATGGCCTTGATAAAGTCGGGATACATCGACATCGTCTTGCGCGAGATGTGATAGTTGTTGATACCGCGTTGTGTCTGTACACCGTAGAGTGCATCGGCTGGAACTTTGAGCTCGCCTAAGAGGTCGGACTCGATTCTGAATTTCTGTTCTGACATAGTCTTATTATTTTTAGTGAATGAATAGATGCTTATTTAGTAAACCAAAGAGATGATTAAGTAGCCGACGCCTATTGAGACGAAGGTGGTGATAAAGCCTGCCAACTGGAACGAGTGGTTGAGCACATACTTGCCGATTCGCGTCGTTCCAGTAGTGTCGAAGTTGATGGCAGCCACCTCTGTGGGGTAATTGGGTATGAAGAAGTAGCCGTTCACAGCTGGGAACATGGCTACGAGTACCAATGGTGGGATGCCCAGTCCGATGCCCAGAGGGAAAAGTGTTCCTACGGTAGCAGCCTGCGAGAAGAGCATGATGCTCATGATGAACAGGGCCACAGCGAAGAGGAATGGATACTGAGTGACGATGCCTGCGATGTGACCTTTGAAGAACTCCAGATTACCGCAGAAGAACGTGTCGCCCATCCAGGCAATACCGAAGATAGAAATCAGAGCATTCATGCCTGCTGAGAAGATGTTTCCACTGACGGCTTTCTTCACGTCGGCCTTGCCAACAAGCAATATCAGAGCCGCTATCGACATCATCACGATCTCAATGGTCTCAGGCATCGCGAGGGGCTCCATGACGCCATCCTCCTCAAATGATGGGCGTAGGGCAGGAATACTGCCGAACAGCACAACGAGGATCACGCCCAGCAAGAATGCCAGCACGCTCCACTTGGCTCGTGGGTTAATGGGCTGCTCCAGTTTTACCTGCGTCTCGTCAGCAGGCTTGACCAGTCCCTCTCTCACTCGCCGCTGGTACTCGGGATCGTCTTTCAACTCCTTGCCAACATGATTCTGTACGAATGCCGCCACGAGGATGGCTATCAGTGAGGCGGGGATGCAGATGATGAGGATATCCGTCAGTTCGACGCCTTGTCCACCCAGCAACTCGGAGGAGATGACGGCAGCGGTCGCCGCCGACATCGGACTGCCCGTGATGCCCAGCGAGGCAGCTATCGTGGCCACCGACATGGGGCGCTCGGGGCGTATGCCAGAGTTTTTGGATATCTCTGCGATGATGGGCAATAATGAATAAGAGGTGTGCGCGGTGCCTGCCAGCAGCGTGAAAAGCCACGTCACGAGAGGGCCGTAGTAGCTGATATGCGTAGGGTGCTTACGCAGGAACTTCGATGCCAGGTCCACCATATATTCCAGGCCTCCCGAGGCCTGCAAAGCTGCAGTGGCAGTAATCACCGATGCAATGATGAGCATCACGTCGATGGGAACCGAACATGGGCGTAAGCCAAAGATAAACACCAGAATAAACATTCCCACCATGCCGTAGATACCCAGTCCGATGCCACCTACTCTGGCGCCGATGAATATCAGCGAGAGAACGATTACCAGTTGTATGAGAATTACAGTTGTCAACATAGGCTTTCCTAAATTTATTAAATATGTTATAATGAGAATTTTCCGCAAATATATGAAGAAAAACAGATTGTCTCCAAATATTTATGCGCTTTTTTCTCTAATTTGTTGCGACAGGGTGGCATGTCTGCGACAAAAGGGTAGGAAAGAGCCTCAATCTTGTCGTAATCTCATGGGGAAATAGGCTATATCAGTTTGAAATGCCTGAGGGCGTTGAGTATGCCGTTGTCATCGACGGAGGTGGTGATGTGAGCGGCCTCTGCTTTCAGAGACTCGTTGGCATTACCCATTGCGATGCCAATACCCGCTGTGCGGATCATGGAGAGGTCGTTGCCGCCATCGCCGAAAGCCATCGTGTATTGAGGGTCGAATCCCAAATGGCGGGCCATCGCCAGGATACCTTCGCCCTTATCGGCTCCCTTGGCAGTGATATCTGTAAAGGCAGGGTGCCAGCGCCCAGAAGTGCAACTGGGAATACGGGCCATCAACTGTTTCTCGTAGTCGGCAGAGAAGAAGGGTGTGAGTTGCAGGATACGCTGTTGGAGCACTTCCTCAAGGGGCTTTACCTGATCGAGGTTCTCGACGGCTATCTCCTGACGAAAGATCTGATCGACCTGTCCTTGTGGGTCGATGACAGCCACATCGTGTTCGCCTACCACGATGATGCCGTAGTTCTTGTCGATGGCATCATCGACCACCAGTTGGGCTGCCTCGTGGGGGATATCCTTACAGCGCACAGTTTCATTGCCAACGAAGCATAGTGCACCATTGATAGTGACGTAGCCATCGATGAGATGCTCAATGGCACCAAGGTTGGTGATAATCAGTGGTGGGCGCCCTGTAGCAATGAATACCTTGTGTCCATTGGCTTTAGCCTGGGTCAGTGCAAGTTGGGTAGAGGGAGGTATCTGGTGGGTATTGAAACTAACCAGCGTCCCATCGATATCGAAAAATAATGCGTAGCTCATGAATGATCGTTTCGTGAATTAAAACTTCTTTAAAAAGAAAAAAGGCACTGAGTTTCAGTACCTTATGCTTTTGTAGTCGATAGGGGACTATTCGCACGGTTATCCACCTAAAACCACTATTAGGAGTGGGTTCCTTAAACCCTTTTATTTCAATTAGTTAATTAAATTAAATAAACTGGCTAAAACTTGTATATTTCGAAAAGTGTGCGTAAATTTGTGCGTAAATTCGCTACCCTAAGCCAGTTTGATCTTCTCGAAGACCGCTGCAAAGGTAGTGATAAAATCGCAAATACGCAAGAATATTGCCCAAAATGTGCGTAAATCTGTGCGTAGATTCACATTAAACAATTCGAACAGAGTCATGGCAGTTAGTTTTAGCATCGAAAAAAGACTTAATAGACACGGTGAGGCACCCGTCAGGTGCTCGATATCAATCCAGGGACAAAGACTCCAGACGACAACCAAGATTGCCGTTAGACCCGAGTACTGGGATTCAGAAAGCCAAAGGATCCTCTCATCCACTGCTGCAGGGAAAATTGTTGTCAATTCTAGACAGATGTCTGCCAAGCAGATGAATGCAGAACTTAAAAAAATCGATATATTCTTCTCCGAATACGAAAACAACCTCAGATTGAACGGCGAATCTGTTGGCAACCTCAAAGACATCTTTTCCCGGAAGTTTGGTCGGAAAGCCAAAGATGCAGCCGAAGAGATGGGTACGGCTAAAAAAGAAGAAAACGCCCCGGGCATAAAAGAACGGCTAAGTGAGTTCTTAGCCGAACAAAAGGACAAGAACAGTTGGAGAACGGCCACCACGAAGAGCATGACTTCCTTCAAGAATCACATGAACGACTTCATCGATGCCCATCAGGTAACCTCCATTGATTTCTTCGACGAGGACGGCACAACCCTCTTCGTTGATTTCCTGCGGGATGTCAAGGATCTACGCAATTCGACAATCGAGAAATACACCAGCAGACTGCGCTATTTCCTCCGTTGGGCAAGTGATAAGGGCATCACTGAAGTCAAGACCCTGCGTTATAGGCCCAAGTTGCAGCAGACAGAGAAGGAGGTCATCTTTCTGACCTGGGAAGAATTGATGAAACTCAACGATTTTGAGTTTCCGGAACTTGGGACTGTCCTTAAACTCAAAGACCTCCATGGGAAGGAATACGAGAAGACTGTTGGCCTTGAGAAGTCCAATCTGGAGCGTGTTCGTGACGTATTCTGCTTCTGCTGTTTTACCTCCCTGCGTTACTCCGATGTTGAAAACCTCAAAAAGAGCAACATCTTCCAGGACTATATCCAGATCACGACTGTAAAAACCGGAGATACGTTGAAAATCGAACTTAACAAGTTTGCCAAGGCCATCCTTGACAAATACCGCGATTCTAGTTTTCCAGAAAACAAGGCACTACCCGTCATCACCAATCAGCAGATGAACAGTCACCTAAAGGAGTTGGGCGAGATCTGCGGATTCAACAGTGCAATACTTGTGACCTACTATCGGGGAAGTGAGCGCGTTGATGAGGTGTATGCCAAATATGAGTTGCTTTCGACACATGCCGGACGTAGGACATTCATAGTTAATGCTCTATCTTTGGGAATCTCGCCCCAGGTGGTTATGAAGTGGACTGGCCATAAGGATTGGCAGGCCATGAAACCCTACATAGACATCGTTGACAAGGCAAAAAAAGATGCAATGTCCCTTTTTGACGCAAAATAAAGCCCGCTGACGGCTTTTTGGGTAGTGGGACGTGCAGATGCCCACCTTTCGTCCAAAAACCTCTCCAAAAGCCTAAAAAGTGCGAATTTTGGCAATATTTTTACAGAATTGCCAAATGCAACTTTTGTATCTTTAAATTGCTGAAGATCATAAACTTACCTGTTTTATGAAGTACAAAAGTGTCTGCGATTATATAAAACCTTTGTCCACATGTGTACATTGTAAACATTGTGTACATTTAGTTGATTGACCACATGTGTACATTGTCCACAATTGTAATTTAAAACAGAAATATTTCGACTGATTTTATTGGGTATATCAGTTTAAAACACCCCAAAATAAAGGCTTTTATTTAATGTGTACATAATCCACATGTGTACAATGTAAACATTGTGTACATAAAGTTAATTGTTTATAATGTGTACATGTAAACACGGCTAAAGTCCCAACACATCTAAATAACATCGCCCAATGATGGCATTCCTATTGCGAAGTTCTCTTCTGAATAGTCTGCCACCTGGTTGGACAGCAATTCCAGTTCAATACTGTTCGGGTCTGTCCGTGGCGTATTGTCATCAACCAGTGGAAGCAGCTGCTCTACTCTTGCCACTGCCCATTCATACTGTTCTCTGTTTCTAATCATTTTCATTTTAGATGCAAAGATATGAATATATTTTGGGATAACAAAATAAATATCTTGCCAATTATCGTTGTGTACACAAAATTGTACACAAAATATTTGGTAGATTCGAAGAAAAGTATTATCTTTGCATCCGTAATCAAATTATTCACAATATGACACAGTTGACAGTAAGAGACTTTAGAAGTCAGATGGCGACCTCTTTGGATCGCGTAGATGCCGGAGAACATGTTTTCATCCGCAGGAAAAACCAGCTCTATGCTATTGTTCCTGTTGAGGACGATGACTTGACCGTCACTCCAGAATTGGCAGCAAAGATAGAGAAAGCCCGTCAGGAATACCGTGAGGGCAAGGCTGTTAGCCTGAAGACTCATGAGGATATCGACAGTTACTTTGAATCTATGTGACCATGTTCGAGGTTAAGGTTTCAACAGAGGCTGACAAGGTAATCAGAAAATGGAAGAAGTCTAATCCCCAACTTTGGAAGAAATATCAGAAGATCTTCCACGAGTTGGGTGATCACCCGCGGACAGGCCTTGGCCATCCTGAACCTTTGAAAGGTGGTAAGGATATTACCTGGTCAAGACATATTACGGCACACGACCGTATTATTTATGATATATACGATGATATCATAACTGTACTTGTAGTAGAGGTTGAAGGTCATTATAATGACAAGTAGTGTACACACTACGGACATTGTGGACTATTTTACATTGAATACATGTGGATATACGGATAAGTAAACATGCGGACAAAGGTTTTATCCCCTCGCACGTACATTATATAATATTGTGTACATGTATGCAATGTTTACATATAAACAATGTACACAAACTAACATTGTAAACATGCCGACATGTAAACAATACGCTTTGCGGACACACGATCATTAACAGTCCTATTTTCCATGGACCGTTAGCAATGTACCTATGGAAGCCTGTTTGTAGCCAAACTTTCATGCCTGCAAGGGGCGATGACGTGCCATCACATCCTGCAGACATAACGCATTTATCAATGCTGGGCTTCCTTTTCCTGGACTTCGATATAATGCGAAATTCGCAAAAACCACCCAAATAATAACTATTTGGGGAAATATAACGTTCGCATCTGCCTCTTCAGATGTCTTCACCTTAAGATTTTCACCCAGATGATATCTTCCTTCGTCAGAAATTCCATCCCCTTTCTCTTTTCTGTGTTCTCTCCCCTGTTACCGTTTGGCTTCCTTCGTCACCAGAACTGCTCTCACCGTCTTGTTTCCTTCCTGGCTTAACCCTCTACTTTCGGTTTGCCAGACCATCTTCATTTCTTCATGCCTCAGTCATGCTTTAAGCGAACATCGTTCTTTCGCACTCGATCTTTTTAAATCGGTCTAACCTTTCCATGTGTTAACCGTCTCTGGACGTTCTGAAGTCCGGCATCCCCCTGATGGCGTAACTTGTAATCATCCCGCATCCTCTGACAGTACCTTTGTGTCTCTGCTCGTTGTGCCTTCACAACAATTTTTTCGGGCGATGTCATCCTTATTTTTCCGTTGCAAATTTAGCGCAAGCGGTGTCCGGCAAGTACCTCTTTGTTCCACTATCGGTTCCACGCCGTTATTCCTGTACAAATTTGACGGCAGCCTTCCGCATTTTCTTCTATACGCCAAGTAGTGGCTAAAGAAAATACGGTATTCCATAAAATTTGCTGGTAATTCCTTGACCTAATGTTCACCTTCTCCTTGCCTGCTTCTGGAGCATCGTAAAAATTAAGTTTAACATCTATAAAATTTAAAGTTATGAAGTCAGTAAACAATTTCGCAGTGACAGGTTTCGTTGGTCAGGACGCTAAGATCAACAAGTTCAACAACGCATCAGTAGCACGCTTCGGCCTCTGCATCGCACGTACCGAGAAGGTTAACGGTGAGGACAAGCGCAAGAGCGCCTTCCTCAACATCGAGATGTGGCGCAAGAACGAGAACGCTGCTTCCTTCGACCTCCTGAAGAAGGGCAACCGTATCACCGTGGAGGGCTATTTCAAGCCGGAGGAATACGAGAAGGACGGTAAGACCCATCAGGTGATCACCTTCGTAGCCACCAAGGTCTCTACAGGTGACGAAGAGAACACTGAGGACACAGAAGAGGAGGCAAAATAGCCTCTCTTCCTTTTCATACGATTACAAGGCTGGATGAAAATCTGGCCTTTTTTCATGCTTCCACAGCGGAAACCAATTATCATGCGCTGAAATCCGCATGCGGCAGATGCTTCTCGTTTCCGTGATTTTGTAAATATTTCTTTGAAAACGGCCATTTTTCGGGCATTGAAGCCCAAAACGACCTCACCAGAAGCCCCAGGAGGCCATATCTTCATGCCGGTGAGGTAATTATACCTCCTAAAATCGGGCAAAATAAAAAATACTTACATCCGATTTTAATGCAATCTGAATGACTAAACCCTCATCTCCATACTCTCACTCTCGGCACAGCCTCATTAACGGACACGGCCCGCTCCTGGCAGCATGCCAATGCACTATCCTTGCTCACTTCCGGCATCTCACAGAGATTGGGTCGCCACCCCGGATGGTTCGTTGGCCGCTTTGGTCGCCGTCCGCTGTCTGTCAGTGTGGCCGCTGGTTCGCCAGATTATTCAGATTCAGGATGTCGGAGGATCTTCTCTTCGCCCTGCTGGTATGTCATTATCACCGTTCCTGGTTCATTTTGCTTCTTAACGTCTTTTCCTTTGCAAAGGTAGTGAGGTTTGTACCCATGCCAAGTACCGCAGGCTATTTCACGCAAAATTATTCCGGAAGCCTTCCGCAGATTGCTATCACAATCTGGGTATTCCGTAAAATTTTGGGTAAAATTCCTTGGCGTAGGCTACTGTTTCAACCTCCCTTTTTCAAAGCAAAGAAAAGACTAAAGCGAAAACGAAGTCGATGACGACTGATAATTGAAGACACACCGGCAGACTTGAGAAGAAGATAAAAAGAAAAAGATCTAAGCTCGACTCAGCCGATAACTTCAGAAGAGCGTCAGGACAATACTCACTAAAACCGAAGCCGACGGAATAGAAACAGGCACAGAGAATATGAAACAATACAGTCACAACTACACGCCAGTAGCAGATGCAGCCGAGGACTTATATCGGGTCACACGGCTTCTCGCAAATGATTGCATCGATGCAGCTTTGAGTCTGGTGAACGATGCGAGAGGTAAACTTTTGTTATACCTGAGCCGTGACAATATGGTTGAGGATAATGATGTTGCAGATGGATGGGTCAGGGCCAGCGAGGTTGAGGAACTGATTAACCAAAAGGAGGGATGATTATGGGACATCTGACTAATTTTGAACTTGTGCTCGTTGGAGCAAGTATCGCTACCTTCTGCTTCGGCTTTCACGCCTTTGTAAAGAATGTATTCCTGCAGAACTTCAACAGAACAAAACAATGCTAACATGTTATGGAACTGAAAGAAAAATTGGTGAGATCTGGATTGACTCCATCGATGGCGCCAAGGTTATCACCGTCAATGACACTGATAAAGTGGGTTGTAAGGCTTGTGCATTCTCCACCTTTGCCGGTGGTGCTTGCCCTGGCGCAGTCTATGACCGGCATCCCTGCTGTGCCTCTGACAGGTTGGATGGTCGTGAGGTGTATTTTCGTCTGGTGTGTTATGTTCCGGAAGCCAAGGCCAAACCTCTGAGGATGGCTGCATTTGGCAGTGTACCATTTAAGCATTAGATTTTATGAGCGAGAAGATGAACATAGCCCTGCTATGGGTAACGTCGATGGCCTTGACGGCTGACCTGATGGCCGTCATGTACATGATGGTGACATTCAACTGGTAACGTGGCAATCTCAGAACCAGTGGAAACTTTGCACCAGTTCGGACCGTTTCCTGAATTATAAATAAAGAGTCTTGACTTTTATTCTATATTTTTTTTATAGATTAAATTTCAAGGTATCTTACAGGTTTACCACAATTTTCTGCATAGGCGATTTCACGCTTGGTACTCTCGCCGATATAACCATCTACATTGATGACAAAGATTTCGTCGGCCATGTCGATCTTCCGTAAGTGCATTTCATCAAGCATTTCCTTAGTGCCTGGTTGCCATACCTCCTCATCGCCGGAGTGACCAAAGAGGCCCACACTGATGACTATATACCCTTCAAGTGTCAGCCGCTTTTGTACTTCAAGGAACTGCTCTTTGAAACGTGTGCTTCCACAGAGTGTCACAACCTTGAATTTTTCCTTTTGGTTCTCCGCGATCCGCTCCTTGAAATTTACACATGCTGGGCTTAAAAGTCCTATGATTTTGCCACTTTGAGGGCAAAGGCCTTCACCAACCCCTGTAACAGGGTTTCGATGTTGGCAATGTTTACAGCGTTGAAGTATCATATTTGCCTCCTTTTTCCTACTTTCTTACAGATTCGGTTGACCAGATAGTCTGGTTCTCCCGTACAACATTGCGTACGTACTGCATAACCTGACTTAGTTTTGTGCATTTCCCGATGTTTTCTTTTAGAATACTATATATTTTATCATAGTCTGGTCGTCCGGCAAATTTCTTCAAATTCATGATGTGATCAGGTTTATCGATTTCTTCGCCAAACCGCAAATGCTTTGATTCTTCCCTCATAAATTTCATCAACTCTTCATAGTTCTTTGCGAACTGTTCATCGTCGTTATGCGTCTCTAAGTTAATTTCTGGAGGTGTTGACTCTCCCACAGAACTCAGATTGCTCTCAGCAAACGAAGTGGTATTCTCGATAGATTTTTCATGCGATAGTGTTTCGCTACCTATAGCACTATCTTCTATATTGGTTTCGTCATCAACTTTCTCTTTCTTGGTTCTCTTTTTCGCCGTCTGAGATGCACCTCCGGCTTTTACCAGTTTCTTGCGAGTTTTAGAATCAAGCGTCGCGAAAGATATATCCTTTGCATCATCAGGAAGTGTCTGAAGTTGCTCAAGATAGAACTGGAATTGTGTCTTGTAGTCGTAGTCGCTTGTCGGCTGTTTTCTCCAGGCAATCACCTGATTGACAATAGCAATGTCGGCTTGAAGTCTTTTGTCAAGTGTCTCAACACCTGGCGTTGACGGGAACGCTTCAATGAACTCAAACGTACTGACAATATCTTCATTTCTGCCTTTTGTGTAGTTCCGTTTTGTCGGCAGCGATGAGGATGAATATACGTCAGTTGCTTGTGAGCCGCCAGCATCCTTTCCTTGATTGTTCGCAGCAGACCCATTGATAGAATGTAGGCGGATATTGTAGAAATCATTCTTCACCAACGGTTTGACTTCCTTCCATACAGTACCCTTCCGTTCTATGATGGCATCGGCTATCTTTTGAGGATCAAGTGTCGTAGGGTTGTACTCACCGATGTACCATTCAAGTTGAACATTCTCACATACTTCATCATGCCCCATCGCTTTCAATCTTTGCGTCACAGTGTCGCGTAGATAGATTGGCATAGATGGTTTAGAGACTTCTGCAAGTTGCTGCTGTAATTTCACTAACCATCTGCTATGAAGTTGACGCACTTTTGTCTGGTCTTCAAGTGTCATAGGTTCAGACGGAATGAAGTTGTTAACTTTGCTAATTAGCATCGTTAGCAACTTTATACATACGTCACATTTGTGTGTAATTATACCACTTGATGCACTAATTTGATTATACACCTCACTTACAGACATATCGGCGATACGTCTGAGATTATTCACATTGTATTCCTTCAACTTTTTGTTGCATGGAACACGTCTTGATATATTCTTATTATCCATAATAATTACGTCATATTTCTGTGCAAATATAACTATAATTATTAATATATACGAGCATGTATAACAATTATTATATAGACTTAACTATAATTATAATTACGTCATTTGACGTTTTATAAATACGTCAGTAACATTTATAAGAATACGTCATTTACAATAACGAAATAAATCATCCGCACGTTTTCGCGATATTTCGCTTGCTTGCGGGTGTACCCAGAATTTCTGGGTAGGCGAGAAGAGGCGGTTGTGACACAAGAATCCCAGAAATTTCATTTCCGAGCTTCTTGGTCTTACCTCCCATCTCGCCGCATAAGCGGGTTGCGTGCCCTCTTAAATCGGGCACTTTTTCGCTTCGCATTTTACGTTCTTCGAACTATTTTCTTCTTGATTTTCACGATTGAAGACTAAGTTCGTCTTCAATGTGTTAAATCAAGAAATTATCTCTTCCTGTTTTCGATCTGTGAATAATATCTTATAATTTTGCTCGAAAAGAAAATAAATTGTATGGAAGAGAACGAGAAAAAAAACAATAGAACTGGCGACATTCATCTGCGATGTTATCCAGAAGACAAAGATTTTCTTCGCCATCGTTCCAAGGACGGTTTCGGGCGCGATGAAAACTCCATGACTAACGTTATGCTTTATGCTCTGCGGCATGTAGATGACACGTCGCCGATTACACTGTCATTCGTTGATGAACTAATCAGAGTTATTTCTCAGAGTCGGCAAACACTTGATTTGGTACATGCCGACATCGTAGGGGTATCTGGTGAAATGAATGCCGTCGGAAACAATATTAATCAGATAGCCAAGGCTATCAACACTATCCTTAAAATTGCCAGGGAAGAGGGTGAGGATGCCCGTCAGACTATCAAGCAAATGCTTACCTTCCAAGGTGAAGTGCAGCATTCTATAAAGGAACTAAGTTCAATAATGGATCGTTATGAACAGAACACCCGTTCTGCACGGACTCGTATAAACAGTTGCCTTCGAAAGGAGGATGACCTTCTCACCAAGACGCTGGTACATCCTCGCGTCGGTAAAGCACAACTTCTGGAGGCACAACTTCTGCGCCTGCTCGAAGAGTACACCGGTCACGATCAGTACCGCTTCGACAGTATGAATGTAACCAATCTTCTTTTTGAACTGCGCGGGAAAGTCAAGGCGAGTCTCGAAGAGGGAAAAGACAATAAGGAAAGGAGGTAGATATGGCAGAAAGATGTATTGTGAAAATTCTGGGCAGCAGTGCGACCAGTTTCGCTGCGTTATTCTACAATAGTCAAAAGGTGACACAAGGGACGGCGAAGTGTATTGCCATGCGAAACTTCGGTGACCTGGGGAAGTATAATATTCAATCTCCTGTTGTTTTAAGCAACTATTTCCAGAAGATTGCTGACCACAACAGTATGGTGAAACACAAGCAGAAACATATGATGTTTTCATACCCCGGCAAGCCTACTGAAGAAGAAAAGACGCAATTTCAAAAAGATATCTATCAGACAATGGTTCGTCTTGGTTATGAAGCCCAGCCCATGATTTTCTACGAGCATAACGACACTGATAACTATCATGTACACACGGTATCGGTGACTGTCAGCGTCAAGGATGGTATGTGGATAGACAACTGGCAAGAAGGCCGTCGCGCTCGTCGCATCCTGGATCAACTTCGCGGATATAACTATAAGAATGAAATCGATAAACTCCTGGACTATAAATTCGAAAGTCGCGAACAGTTTAAATCGCTGTTGCTTGCCAATGGTTACCGGTGCCACCTTGATGAGGAGAATAACACCTATGATATCTACCGAAATCATGATCTCGTGGGTAGCCTGCTTGCCGAAGAGGTAGATGATAGAATTGCAACCAATGGCCGTAACAAGGATAATTTTAGAGATATTGTTATTGACCTTCGGGGCAAGTTGCTTGATAACCGCCGACGATCAATGAAACTGAAATTTGATGATCCCATCGTGGTTACCACGAAGAATGGTAAGCATACCATTACAAAGAAACTCTCTGAGGTTAAGAATAGCCGCTTTAACGGTGAAAAGGGTCTTGATATCGAGGGTGAGCGTAAGGCTCAGTTCAAGCAGTTCCTGATAGACCTGAAGCAGAAAATGGGTATTAGCCTGATATTCTCACAATGGAAGGACGGCCAGACAAAGGGATACACCCTCATAGACAATAAGAATAAACTGGTCTTCAAAGGTTCCGACATTGTGGATCTACAGAAACTGCTTAATCCTGATTGGCGTAAAGGCCAAGCAAAGGATGCTATCATTTCTGCCAATGATGCCTCTAATATGGCCGATGAAATCAGCATTGACAAGAATCTACCTAATTTCATAGAACAGCAACTTAACAAACTCGGTATTGAGGCCGTCTACGACAAGAATAAGGCAATGGCAGAGTATGGCGATGAGTCAGAGCAGGAGAACCGTGATAATTCCATATACTGCCTAAACCTTTTAATAGATATGGTGGCCTCTCAGGAGGATCTAACCGAAGAAGGTGAAAAGGATATTCGAAGTCTTGCAAACGAGGCCCTTGCCCGCGCCGTCTGTGCTGATGGCCTTCGTATGCTGGAGGAAGAGAGAAAGGCAAGGGAAAGGGCAGAAGAGGAAGCCCGGCTTTCTGAACAGGAGAAGGCGCAGCAGCGTGCTGAAGCAGCCAAAACAATGACTGGCGATAAGATTGGAAGGTTTATCGTCGATGTTCTTGATGATTATAATATAAGATATAACCATAACAACAACAAATACGACACATCTATGACCGAGAAGGGGGCAATCCGGCAAGCTCTTAATTTCTTGGAAGCTGCCATAAAGAACCAGGACAATAGGGATAGGAATGCCAATTATGCCCTCTATTTTGCCAGATGTGCCGAAGAAATGCATAAAATCAATATCCAGTTACAGAAGACGAAGCCGGTTGATCCTTCCAAGTCGAAAACACAGACAACTCAGACTCAACCAGGAACCAGACAACAGCCATCTGCGCCAGTTTCTCACGGAGCACGGATCATCCCGTTCGTCAAAGTCGAGCCAACTATATTCTTCGGTGATGACCACCGTGTATATATCAAGGTCGATATCAACGACAAGGCCTACCAGCCTAAAGCCATATCTGGAAATCATGCTGAATGGTACAAGAACCAAGGTAACCGCGAACAGGCAGCCCAGGATCTCGCGTTGCATTACTATGCCAGTGAAATCCAAAGGGCCCAGATTGAAGGATGGAAGGAACATCATTTCGAGGTAGGTAAGATGCCGTTCGGAATAACCGTTGGCGAAATACGGCGACAGTCAAGTTCCCAAGGCAATAGATTTTGGGTCGATGGTGATTTCTACTACAACGGGAAAAGAATGGAAACAGAACGTCAGGAAATATCCAGGAGCGACGCAATAAAATACAAGGAATCAGATACCGAGTCAGCTAAATCTTTAGTATGTAAGACAGTGGGACGGGAACTTGTGAAAGATTGGGGTTTTAACCCGATTTCAGAAATCAAAAACACCTTGTTTGGTTCCCCTGCTGCGGAAGACTCCGTTGAGGGTGTTCAGGAGTCCGTGCAGACCTTCGAGGCCTTCACCGGACAACTGTGCAACGACTTTATGGAAACCTGCGGAGAGGCTGCTATTGCTTACTTCAACGCCATTCTTCCCACTGGCCAGTCCGTCGGGGGTGGCGGTGGAGGACAAAGCACCGGCAACTGGGGAAACAGGAAAGATGACGACGACTGGTACAAGCGTGGTGGAGGCATCATGGGCTTCCTGCAGCCAAAGAAGAAATCAGGAGGCCCGAAAAGATAATAAACAATCATCTTCATCCTATTTAGGACTGTAAATATATTTCTTTTGGGGACAATTTTCGGGGGTATTACAATACCGCCGACCGCCCATTAAGCGCTCCTGGGGCTTTATACGAGGCTAGTACTAGCTTGCCAACTCCCAAAATGCTCGTTTCGGCAGAATTGTTGACAAATTGCTTGTATCGCAGTTCGCGACACTTTTCATAGACAGACAAAAGAAAACCTCCAACCGACTTAACGGAGGGAGGGGAAAGCATGGCAGGAGTCGGTGACTTGCATCTCAGAGGTCATTTATTCCTCTCTTCAGACTGCCAACTAATCTTTTTTTTGTTCGATGTTCAACTGGAACATAGTCCCAGCCGCTGGTAATCGGAACAACAGTGCTGCAAAGATAAGGGATTTCCCTGATTTCGACAAGGGATTTCCCTTATAATCTCTTGATTTAACACATTGATGACTAAAAATCGCCCAAACAGGCTTTGATGCTCTGCTGGGCGACCGGAAATAGTGTTTTATTTTAAATGGCTCAACTTTCAGATTTAATATGGGCTTGCTTTTCCTGTTCCTGCATCCAGTCCCAGAACTGTTGCGCCGTCTGGTTGTCAGCGGCCAGTCCTTTGCTCTCGCAGTACTTCCGGAACTCTTCACTGTGTTCTGACTGCCCGATGAACTCTAACCAGGTAATCTTTCCTTCATGGAGTTGTTTTTGCAGCAGCTCTTCAATCATTTTCTTTTCCTTCTCCTGCAAATAACGCTTTGTATGATCAAGTCCAGACATAGCGCGAAGAATCCGGCTATCATGTTCCGTATCTTCCGCTGGAACCAGTTCAAGCATCACATCGATGGCCTCTTGTATGTTATCGATGTGTGACTGTAACTGCAACTGTCTTGTTGCCTCTTCAACATTGTTGTTTACTTGTTCCATAAGTTACTAATTTGATTTTGTTACGTTTTCTTTTAAAGAGCCTCCCAACAGCGCACCAATCGCGCTGAGGTGAGAGGCTCGTACCAGAATAACGTTCTAATACTGGTCAAAACCAGCCGCTTCTGATACACGGGACTTTCACCCGCTTTGTAATGGCAGGCCGGACAAAGTGAGCGCGTCGATGAGACCCGTTCCCGCTACTCCTGCCAATAGGTGCTGCACTACTGTCTGGCTTGTCTTCAGTAACACCACAAGGATGCGTTGTTGGGTGCTACCCGGCAGTGTGCAGCGTTCAGGACTATTGCATCCGTCCTGAGAAGATGGGGAACCGCGTCCTACCCAGTAGGCAATAAGGGACGGCTATGCCGCACACCTCCACCAAGTTCCCCAATATCATCAATTCAAAGAACTCAATCGTTTCAATCCACCATCTTTGAATTTGTTATTTTATCAAAGGTGGGCAGGCGTGGACTCCTCAGCGTCCCGATATGTTCAGCAGGAATTTCCACTCCATGCCCATTTTATTTACTGAAGACGGGCAACGATGTAGGCTCCTCAGCCTCACAACAGGTTCGGCAGGAAATCCCACACTATGCCCGATATGACCTATTTCACGCTGAACGTGCCTACAGGGATGGCCGTCGCTGAAATGATGCTCATGTAGAAGATGCCATACTCGCCTTTCTCCAACTCTGAGGCAGGGATGGTGAGAAGGTATGACTGTTCGCCGTACTTATGGCCTGTGAAAGACAGGTAGCCCGCTTTAGTCGTTTCCTTCGAGCCGATAAGGGCAGGCTGAAACTCCATCCACTGTATGCGCCTATCTTTCTTGGATGCCTTGAAGCGGACGATGCGGTACAGTTCCATGGGGTCTTGCTCGTTGTTCTCTCCCTTGATCAGCAGTCGGGCATCTTTGCCGTCTCTGCTAACGGTATAGGCAGAACTCTTGCCCTCAAAAACTATATCCATTCCGGCAGCACCTGTCAGACCACCAACAGCATCGGCAGCATGACCAACACTGGCGGCTGTTCCTGCGGCTCGTATGCCAGTCACAGCACCAGACAAAGAGCCACTGGTGTATGCGCCCACCATTCCGACAGAACTTGCCACGTCTGCGGCCTTGCTGATGATCTTCGTCCATTTCTTGGCCTTGTTCTCATGCTTCTGGATTGAGCCGCTTTCCTTGGGGAGGATGGCGAGTGTTGAATCACTGGTCAGGATGCAGTAAGAGTTTACGAACTCTGGCTCACTGACTGTTACCTGTGCGAATGTGCTGCCTGCGGCCAGCAACATTGCGAAACATACAAAATACTTTTTCATACTTATTAAATAATAAAGCCACCCCGGGCGAGAAGTCGCGGTTTCTCGGACGCATCTCAGGTATATACACGCAAAAAGACCACAGGAGACCCCGTAGGATCTTCTGTGGTCTTTCCCTTCAGTTCTTCTGAAATCGGTTGGGCTTTTCCCCTTGTAGAGTGAGCCAGTTACCACGCTCATACCCAAGCACCAACAGCAAGCAGGCACCTCACATTTCGTGGCTATAATTTGTAAGCCATTCACAACTCGCCACCTTTTGTGCTTCTACTTGTTTGTCTTGGCGCAAAGGTACAAAAATATCTTGAAATAAACAAATATAATGTATTTTTTTTGCTATTTTACACGAAAACTGATTAAGAATATGCCCAATTTTATAGAGGATTGCAGGCTCAGTAATTATTGATTGCGTGCATCTTCTATTATTTCATAA
Organism: uncultured Prevotella sp.; assembly: GCA_900315035.1. GTDB lineage: Bacteria > Bacteroidota > Bacteroidia > Bacteroidales > Bacteroidaceae > Prevotella. Next base: position 13,349 of record OMXO01000006.1, on the reverse strand, counting down.
TGACCTGTTTTCTTAGAACCTACTCTTATTATTAAACCACAAGTTTTCAATTCCTTTATTGCACAATTAATTGTAACAACTTTGGAGTGACATTTTTCTGCAATTGTATTGCAATCTATGTTTTCTGTGGAGTCGTACAATACCCAGAATACTTCCTGGGCTTTTGTGGTAAGTCCTGAAAGCATAATAATATACTTATTGGGTAAACTCATAATTCTTTTCGATAGGTATTCTTTTTTTATCTGACGGAGAGCCGTGAGTTCTAATTGCTTTCTCTTCTGCTCTTCCATTAGGTCTTTTTTTCGAACAGAAGAAATAGTTCCTTTGAAAGAATTATTCATACACTCAACATCTTTAATAACTTGAAAGGAAACTATTTTGTCATCTTCCAACAGTTCCTTGAAAGGTATGGAAGTAATATTGGTAACTACTTCTTTAACAACCTTACCATTATTCAATTCTTTTATTAATTCACTCATTTTTTCCTTCCTTCTGTCGTTCTAATCCTTCCTGATCATAGCAATGCTTATGCCTTTTTATTAAATCAATAAGGTCTTGTACATCTGTAAGAGGGGATGTAATATCCTTATACTTCTTGTACTGACGGTCAAACCTCTTTCTTGATCCCTTGATTATCAGTTGTTCAATATTCTCAGGTATGAGAAAGGAAGACCTTGCGCCTAAATAGTTATAGTATTCTGTGTGAAACACATTTATCCCTGCCAAATCGTAGTCCCCGTAATGGATATATTTATTTGGAACGGACATCAGCCAGTTTCTCAAATCCGAAGAAGAGTTTTCCTGCGGATATCGGGATACAAACAGTATCTTTTGACTTTTTGTGTTCACAACCTTTGAAACCGCATTTTCAAATAGACATTTCTGTTTCCTTATGTATCTGAAATTCTCGGGATTCTCAACACCTATTATCACCACGTCTTCAGGAATGGAAAAAAGTTTCCAGTCGGCTATGAAGGTAAATGTCCCTTCTGAAGGACAGATTTGGATTTGATCATCTCCTATTCTTGCAGGAATATCTGTATAAGAGCTCACAAGGAAGCCCTCAAAAGACCTCTTGCGCTTGATTTTGGAATCACCTGTATAGGAAGCCATGTCAGATCTTGTCAGATTGTCCCCTTTTTCGTACAAGGCCAACAGTTTAGACAGGTCCCGGAATGATTCGTCAATATTCACGAGGTCGAGCTTAAACGCTTCAACATCCCTGACCTGATAATAGATAAATTGTCCACGATAAGAGGTCTTAAGATGACCACGCTGATATAGCTCCTCAGATAATTTTCCGAGATCTTTGGAATATACTTTCTCTTCTTTTTCCAAGAGGATCAAAGCATTAATCAACTTTTTGCTGTATCTCATATTTATTCTATATTTTTTTTATAGATTAAATTCCTGTCTCTCTGTCAGCATCTGAATACGGGTCCTGAAACCGTCATCCTTGAACAACTCATAGTTTCTCTTGAAAGAGATTGGATCCAATGTAACAGGCGACCCCAGTATTAAATAGATGCCCCTGTCCATACAGAATTCGAGAATATCCCTTATGTACTCGGGTGGCACTGTTTCAGATTCGTCCAATATGCAATGCAGCCAGAAACTATCTTCTTTTTTAAGGAACTTATTCTTACTTATACTGATTAGCATAATGTTCAATAGCATCTTGATCATAAGACCGGTTCCATTGCTACCTATCGTCTTGGGTAATCCGCGCATCCAGTTATATGTTTGTCCGTTCTCCGTAATTCTGAACTCAATGGAAAACATATCTTCCAGAGTGAACTCCTCGCGCTCGTTTTCTCCTGGTTTGAACAGGATATTTACGAAATTTGACAGCAGCTCGTGCATCTCTGTTCTGACTTTTTCATATTCAGACTGTGTGACCCATAATGAGACTCCCGGCAGGATGCCGTCATTATCTTCGACAAACTTGCTTATTGACAACAGACAGTCATACAACTCATCCCTTATGTCAGCCCTGCGAAGCCTAATTTCCTGTATCACAGACGGTAGCTTTGCAGAACGGAACTCCCTGTCAATCTCGGATATGATACCTTCAATAGTCGCCTTCTTCTTCAGGAGGTTATCAACCGACATCCTGATTCCCTGAAGAGTCTTTATATAGACTCCATTCTGTCCTATGCTATATTCATCTATGGTGCCTGTGTTAATGATCTCATCCAAGGATTTGGCGTATCTAAGATAATCCTCATCAAGTGTCAGACTCTGGGGAAGATTGAAAATATTAGCCTTGAAGAATCCGTTGAACTTGCTGATCATCTTCTTCAATTCACTAAGGTTTGTTATTTTGGCATCTGACAAATCACGATAGTCCTTTATCAAGTCTCCTACGGATGAAGTGTTTTCCTGGGACTCAATATGACCATCAGCGATAAAAGCGCCGGTATAAACAGACTTCCTGCTGTTGTAATCTGCAAGATCTTCATTGATTTGTTTTATCCTCTCGCTACAGTCGGTAACTATTGAGTTCGCATTGTCTAACCCTGACTGCTTCTTGTCAATAAGTTCTTTCTGTAACTTGTCATAGTTGCTCAGGGTGAATTCCAGATTCTTTTTCTCCAGAACAAAATCCTGTTCCTGATCAAGATACTCTTTCTTGTCTTCCTTGTATTTCTCAACGGTGATTTTCTGCCCGTTGAGGGTGTCGAGCTTTTGCCCTAAGGACTTTGCTTCGTTTTCCAGGACACTGATACGGTTGGTGTCAACACCCTTGCCTGCCAATTCCTCTTGCTTCTGCTCTTCATATAAGGCAACCTGACGGTCATACTTATTCTTCTCAGCGTCTTTCTCCTGATTACGTTTGTTGAGAAAATCATTGAAGGCAGCAGTAAACTTACCGACAGCATCCTCAAACGCAGCCCTTATAGTTTTGATGGATTCTTCCTTGTCTTTGGTCAGCTGAGACAGTTCCTGGTTCTTGGACTTGATTTCGGCATTCTTTCCCTTTTCCTTCTCATGCAGTTCGTTAAGCTGGTGCTCCTTCTCGGTCTTCGCCTTTTCCTGAAGTTCACTGATAGCCTCTCTGATTCTCAGAATTTTGTTAGAACGGGTGGTGTTATCCAACTCCAGCTTGGCAATCCGCTCGCGAATAGATGATAATCTCTTTGCATATGCCTCGTTATTGTTCTTGATAAGCTCTTCCTTTTCAATGGCTTTCTCGCGAGTATTCTGACGAAGCTCTTCTACTCTGGAGCTAATGTTCGCCTTCTCTTTCTCGTAATCCTCTGGTGAGAACGGCTGCCCTTCTATATTGTTTACAGAAAGTCGTATGCCATAAAAACTGTCATCAGGAACATCAGAAATGTGTTCCGGGTGCAAGTCTGTACGATAGAGGACGTTATTGTCTATGACCTTACCGATGTTTGACTGCCATCCCTCTTTCTCCTGCTGCAACCAGGAGTAGAGGGAGTCGCTGTACCGTGAAAGGACATTTTCTATCTCTTGCAGTCGATTCCCAAATTTCTCTATTTCCTTGTCGTTTTTCTCTTTGGTGGCAAGATATTCAGAATTAATACGTTGTTCTATGGCAAGCCCCTCATCCTTGGTGGTCTTGTGCTTTTCTCTTTCAAGGGTTATTTCTGCAGTTGTTTGGGCAATATCTTTCTCCAGGCCGGATATCTCGTCTTTTCTGTACTGTATATCCTTGGCATAGAACTCGGTAGCTTCAACTCTGGCAATAGACTTGGAGATTTCAAGCAGTTCATCCTGAAGGTTCTTAAGACTTTCATTGACAAGGGACGACTGTTCAATAAAGATAGTGTCTGTCTTCTTCAGCGCAGAATCCCTGGTCTTTTCTGATTCAGCTTTGCCTTCCTCCAATTGCCTGCGCCTTTCATCTATGGCCTTGTTGATCTCATCTATGATCTTCTGATAGCTTTCCTTTAGGTCAAGGATCATCGACTTGTATCTGTCTTCTATAGTCAGATTGTCATTTCTGAGTTTCTGAAGCAGCTCCTCCTTGGTTTTCAGGTCTACCGTTACAGCGGGGATAGTGGCGACATTGGTAATGATCTCGTCAATATTTGCATATTTAACCTTCAAGAAACCGATTTTTTTAAGTTTCTCCTCAATGACGGCAATCTTCCCGGAAGCCTCTTTCTTTTTGTTGTCAAAAGATTGCCTGATTTTCTTAATATCTTCGATAAATTGTGATGCCAGTGCAGAGTTCTTCTGCTTTTCCTTATCCAGCTCAGGCAGCATCTTCATTGAATTGTCAACGGCATACTGAAGGCGGCAGAGGGTGGAATGTATCTGTTTTATCTTTTCCAGATAGGAGTAATTGAGGTCGATTATCTCCCTGGCCTGCTGCTGGGTCTTGTTCTCACCCTTGGGAGAAACCTTATACCACAGTCGCAGGTCTTCGGAAATATTAAGATAGTCCTGCAGGCGACTTCGCAGCTGTACGAGGTTTATGGAAGGATTGTTGTCGGGCAGGGAACATACGATGTTTGTTTTCAAGCCGTCGTGGGAGAACCCCGAATGCAGGAACACGTTCTTCAGGGATTTGAGAAGATTGTCATAGCCCTTGCTCTTTGCCAGCATGTACCGGGCATACTTATGGTCACGGTGGCATCCCCAAAGTATCTCATTGTAGTCCTTGATGTTGATAACGAGGTCACGGTCTATATGCTGTGGGATATTCTTGGTTATCTCACTCCATGAAGAGGCGACCATGCGTGTTACAGGGTCAACTATCCATTCCTTCCTGTAAGGGGAATCCACAAAAGCGTACTGGATCCTGTTCTCATAGTTTGTCAGAATGACACAAAAGGCACCATCGTCTTTCTTCACCTCATAGACAATATGAGAGTCAGCACTGGCGAAATAATACTGGATGAACGTCTTCTGACTATTCAGGTCGATGCCGAGATTCCGCTGGTCAGCAGTAAAGAAATACAATATCGCCCTCTCTACCGAAGTTTTTCCGGCGCCGGAATATCCGCTCAGATGGATATTCCCGTCAAGTTCCAACTCCTCATACCTCATGGATGCTGAGTTGATAAATATTATTTTATTCAAATGTTTCATCGTCTTGTCCTTCGTTATAGATGATTGTGTTATTGAAAATGTCTTCTATATAGTTGAAGGCAGAGGTAACAAAATACGTCTCTGCTTCATCATCAGGTTTCCTTTCTATAAAGCCGTCCTGCCTCAATAATGCCAGGATGTCACTTACAATCTCCTTGTAGTTCTCTTTTTTGGAGAACTCCCGTACCTTCAAAAGTAAATCTGGGTCTTCTGCTATTGCTTCCAGAAAAGCCGTCTTACGGAAGTCAAGACCAACGAAGAAATCTTCCCGCCATGCCTTAAGGATATTACACAACACAAGGTATTTCTTCAGACCGTTCAGGCTGTTATCTGTGTTCTCTGCTGTTACCTCACGGCAGAATTGATAATAGTCCCGCCCGTGATCAAGGGTGTAACCGATCTCCGCAAAGAACGACTTGTATTCAGCCTCATTCTCCACGAGGCTATTATACAACTGCCTTTGCTGGTACTCCTGTGAATTTGCAGAGATAAACTTTCCCTTGGAAAGTCTGTCCCATATTTCCTTTTTGAATAATGAGTTCTGTTTCATATTTATTCTATATTTTTTTTATAGATTAAATTACTTAGCATAAACGAGTGGGTAACGTATGCCATTCTGTATCTGATACCCATTGAATTTGCATTCTTGGATATGTGCCTCAGTCACCATGCAGAATAGGGTAAGGTTCTCTTCCCAGGTGCCATGCTCAGATAGCCGATGGTCATTTATGTAGGTCATGAGATCGCCTGATGTTCCTTTGAACTTGTTCCAGACGGCACCGATATCAATGAATCTGACTTCTTTCTTAGCAGGAGTCATATCTTCTTCCGTCAAGGGCTCGGAGAGCGGCCGTTTTCGTGCCGAAAGCCCCTTGGATGTCAATAAGGCCTTCAGCTTCTCAGGAGGAAAGTCGTTGACTACGGAGTTGACGGAAACCTTATATGACTGGGGATATGGTTTGTTAAGCCACAACGGGGAGGATGCTCTTAGCCGTTCCACAATGTCGGTCTCACCCTCTAATACACGGAGGTCGTAAAGCTCCTTCAGTTTTCTCAGTTTCTTGTTCGTGATAATCATCTCACGGAACTGGGTGAGATACTGCAAGGCATCCTGAGTGATGTCACTTAGCCAGTTATGACAGGAAATAAGAGTGTTGAAAACATCAGACTTCAGCTTCTTTGTCTTCTCATCGCACGTGACATCGAAGAACATCGTCTCAGTATTAAGCATCTTCTCGCATTTCTCGATAATGCCGTAGATGGTGTCACCCTGCTCTTTGAATTTCTCCAGCAGTTTGATCTTCTTTTCCAGGTTAGGCTCTTGTTTATAGACCTCACGTATCTCATGTTTGAGAATGGTAACCTGTTTCATGGACTGGAGGGCTACGTGTCCGAGAACTTTCTGGACATCACGAAGGTAATGCTGCTTCTTTTTGTCATTTTTCTCTGTTTGGAAATTCTGGATAGCGACATATAGCTGATCAACACTGTCTTGGACGGCACCAACAGATATACGGTTGACTGCCTGGCTGTCAAGAAAATACTCCAGATGCGGACTCTCAATGGCAACATAACCGTTATCCTCAGAGAGGACACCGTAGTTGATAAGGAGATCTGCAATACCACTTTGATATTCCGGCAATGCCGTCAAATCCTCTATCTTTATCTCACGAAGAACCCCATTGCTAAAAATCTTTGAGAGTAGGCTACTACCTTCATTCAGGATTTTTAACTGGTGGGAAAGGTTCTGCCATGTTAGTCGTTGTTCCATATCGTCACTCTTACTATTATTATCTTTATTATGTCATCTTATGATATGATTTTGCAAAGATAAATAAATAAAATGAGAAAAGCAATTTATTCTATATTTTTTTTATAGATTAAATTCGATTTTGTCATTTAGGCTCTCTGCTATTGTACATCTTTTAATTCCTGTCATATACTTTGTTTGATTTAGTTACTTTTCATCCTATAGTTATTTTGCTACAATTTCCTTTTCAAGGTCTTTATAGCACCTCTTCGATATTCTTTTTCACCTTGTTGGCCTTTATGACAACTTCACCATATTTGCTTTCATAGGCCCTTATGCCATCACCTAAGTATTTCTCAACCACCTCGCGAATAGTGAAACTTTCCTTCCGGGCAATGGCCTTGATCTTCTCAATAATCTCACAACTGCATACGACAGTAAATCTGTCCCAACTCGTGTCAGGTGTCGTAGCCTGTGAACTTGGCAACTGTTTTCCTTCTCTTTTCTGGGGTACTGCCTGTCCAGTACTCTCCAGTAGTGCATCCTGAAGGTTCAGGCCCTTAGCTGCATTCTTAAATTCTTTCTTAGCCATGTTATTACACTTATTTATTTGTCGTACATCTTCATCAACGGAATTAGAAGTGGTGTCAAGGCATCCTTGATAATCATCTTCTTCTCATATGTAAGTCGCTCCAAGGTGGAGTAACTATTCATTTGGGCACTGTACTTGATATCTGCCCCTACAAGTCCCAGTTTCTTGTGGAGTTGTTCCATGGCATCTTCTTTAGCCTTTCGTACTTCTCCGCGCTTCCAAAACCTGGTAGAGACTTTGTTCGGTACAAATAGCATATCCATCTTTTTGAAATGCTTCTTTATAAGCTTCGCAAAAAGTATTGTTGCATCTACGCTGTCGTCATTTAGTTCGAACGGAACAATGGCTACATCTGCAGCCGCAAAGATGAGATTGAGCGCGGGATCGCTGATATTGCCAGGACAGTCAATCAGTACGGTACATGGTAGATTTTGTATTCGTTCTACCATTTTTTCTACGGCCTCCATGTCCGATGTGTTGAGAAACAGACAGTCCCATGGGGTATTAGCGGTTGGCCGTGCTTCAAGATCTCTTGCACGATGGCGAGAAAGCGACTGCTGCACGTCGGCATCAAGTACAACAACAGGGATGTTGTGCTGAACAAACAGGGTGGCGGCTGTGGCGCAAATCTGGGTTTTCCCCACACCCCCTTTTTGATTGGTCGTTAAGATAATTTGATTTTTCTTTGTTCTCATATGCGTTATGTTTAAATGTTTTAATGTTTACTTGTGGACATTGTATTTAAAAAAATTTTGATCTCATATTCCGAATGTCTTTGTTAAGAAGGCTACAGATATGGTCTCGTTTTTTCTTTATCTCTACAAATTCAGAAAGAAGTGATCTCGTGGTGGTCGTATCCTTTATTACCTTAAGATTCTCCATTATATCTTTTAGCCGTAATTCTAAAGAGTCAAGGTGTAGATCAAGAAGAAGGTGCTTTATTTTCTCTACTTTTTCTTCTGGTGCTTCTTTCAGAACAAAACCCCTTCCTAATTTATGGCTATCCAACTCTTTTATCTCTTCAATAAAACCTATCTGGAGATTTGTCAAATTCAATTCTTTCGTATGTTCCGCAAAATGAATAAAATCGAATTCTGAGTTATCCTTATGTTCTTCGATAATATCAAATACCCATTTGGTTTCAGAAATGGCAAAGTCTATATTGTTATCTCTGAGATATGCTTTAACAATTTCTCTCACAGACAAATTCTTTCCATCTTCATGGTTGATTATGCTCCATGTTTTTACGTATCTCTTCATAAAAATTATTTCAAGTTTTAATGAAGATATATCTTTGTATCGAATATGCAAAAGATGATTACATAAAATATAAAAAACGTGTTTATAAACTTCCCTATTACACTTCGCTGATGCTTCAAAAAAATTAGCGTCATGACCTTGTGCCCATTTTTGTTGGTCGGTGATCATACTTAAATCGTTTGATACTCCCCATATCATGTCTTCAAGGACACGTTTCTCTAGATCTCCCTCTAATATAGTCACTTTGTCTGAATGGGAAATATTTACATCGACGTGGTTTTTATATTCTATATCTATTCCGGAGTTTAAACCGCTAAACTCCCAAGTGTCATAATATGGATAGACACCAGAGGCGATCATCATAGCTTCAATTGAATCTGGATGCTCACGGTTATTTGACACCTCGATTCCAAATAGGCAGATATGACTCTCTGAACCGTCTTCTATGTGAACGAACTTTCCTTTCAGCTTTTCAAGGTCATTATAGTCCCAGTAGTTCTCTTTGGGGCTGGACTGTTTATGCACTTTCTTATGGCAGTTCTCACAAAGAGTTATTAAATCATTGTCTTCGTACTCCCAGGGGTTGCAATCAGGATAATAGTTAAGGTGATGTACGTTCAGTACAACACCATCACTGGCAGATGCCCCGCATTTTACGCAGGCAAACCCGTCGCGCTGCATAATTTCCGTCTTACGGATCTGCCAGCGACCATCCTTTAAGACTTTCTTATATTCTTCATTCATTGTCGTAAACTTAATAATAATCCTGTTGACGTTCTTGTAGCCTTTTTAAATCGTATATTCTGTATTCAATCTTACCTGGCCTCTTGCCAATCTACACGGCCCGGCTCAATATGTACTACCCTGAGCCCGAAACTCTTTAATAAAGGGTCTTTTTTTAAATTATCATTTGTTTCTCCGACAAATTTATTTCTGCCATAAAGTGTGAGCCACCCATCTCGGTTATCTCCATCAATCATAGAAAATTTAAAATGTCTCGATAAATCTTGCTTTGACTGATGGCCAGGGTGGCATATATTCTCATCACGGAACATCATTAGATATCCACAGAGAATGAAATCATTTTCCAATTTAAGCGTATTTAACATCGCGTCTTTCCATTCACGATCCTGAGCTAATTCATCTAACCATGCTAAATCTTGCTCATGTGATGGTGTAAACGGTTGTCTTTCTATCTGTTTTGGCGCGTCTTGCTGCTCTTGAATTTGTTCAGGTGTTTTATCTGACGGATCGTATGAAGCGAGAACTTCTTGCATTGATTTTATGGCATATGCTGGTATGCTGTTAATCTTTTTGTCACTCAACATAATAGTGTCATATAGTTTTTTAAGGTAAGCCATAAAATAATTGCCTTGATTTGTTCTCCAATTGTCAACACCTTCATGACCATAATTCTTGTAATACTTCAACTTTACGATAGTTTCAAGATTTTTTCCTTTGATTTCTGTGAATCCAAGACTTGTAACAAGGAAAGTTTTCTCTTCGGAAGATAAGTCATCAACCTTAAAGGGGGTTAGGGTATTTATCTCCCGAAATAATTCAATACGTTTGTCGACTTCAGGGTTTTTGTCGGGCTGATACATAATATCTATTTTTATGTAATTGGCAGGCTTACCACGCCCTTTTCCGGCCGGTGTTAAACATTCGGAATCGACAAATTCATTATATTCCACATAAAATGGAGAGTGTTCTCTCAAATCCTTAGCAACTTCATCAAGGACTTTCTTTCTAAATGAACTATAATCCCTATATTCTCCAGGTGCCATGATGTCCTTTATATAATAGGTTGGCCATATAACTTGTCCTTTTTTACGATAGTCAGCAAGGAGGATATACAATGCAACTGAGGCCGCACGTTCGAACTTGAAAAAGGCACTAAGTTCAAATATATGTACTCCTTTCTCCCAATGACAAAGGACTTCCCATGTTTTTTCCGGGACGCGAAAATAAACATAATTCTCTCCTTTGTATTTTCGGATTTCAGGCTTTTCTATTACTTGATAAATTCCCCATACTATGCCAGTGTCTTTACGGGTCTTATCGAACAGGTTCTTCGCTAATTCCTGATTTTCATATTCTACGGGTCTTGATAAACGGCGTAATGCTTTTTTGACATGTTGATAGCCTTGGAGTTTACTGTTTTCATCCCGAAATAAAAGAAAATCTAACGGGAAAATAATCTCTATTTCTGGCTGGCGATAGATACTGCCGAAGGATAACTTCTGCATTCTGATTTGGTCAAGGTATGGTTTTTGATCTATCAAATCTTCACCTTTCTTAAATTTGAAGACACGATCTCCAAAATCGGCCTGCATCTTTAACATAACCAGTCCGAGAATACGCCACTCATAGATACTCTTTATCTTTATGGGTAGAGAAAAAGCATAGTTTGAAGTGATAATTCTATCACTTCTGTTGTTGCTGTTTTTATTTGCTTCTTTACTCATTTTTTCAGGCCCTTTAAACTCTTCACTTGCTCATGCTCTTGGAATAACTTTATGGCAAGTTCTGCATCGACAATAATCACCTTACCTTGCTGGGAAACAGCAGGCTTAATGATAGTTTCCTTCAACTTGTGGGCTGTTGGATAACTGCAATTGAAGAGGCTCCTGATTCCGCTTACTCCGTGTACATACCTTTTCGGAGGCATTTGGTTATTATCCTCATTTACGGATTTCTCTGGTTGAGAACTTTGCAGCAATTCTTTAAACTGATCTACTGTGAGCTGCCAAATAGGAGTGTTGCCTGGCGGTAATTGTATCGCTTTCATTATAATAATTCTTATTTTATTTAATTATTTATTCTATAATCAAAAATAATTTGCTAATTTTGCACTCACTAAGTTATGCATGAAAATCAGTTTAAACTGAAATTCAGGTGCAAATATAGTAAATTTCGGAACAAGTTCCAAATTTTACTAAGTTTATAATTGATATTTTAACAAATGTTATACGTTTAGATGAATTATTCAGAGTTATCTTTAGTTAATATAGGTGATTTGATTGAAAAAAGGCTGGAGGAAGTCAAAATGTCACATGCTGAATTAGCAAGGGCATTAAATATGGATCAATCAAATATGAATAGACAATTACGTAAGGAGTCTATGGATACCGGGAGGCTTACGCAATTCTCCAAGGCATTGAGATACAATTTCTTTATGGCTTACTCTGAAGAAGACCAATATAAACATCTTAAAAATGACGAGTTTAAGATTGATGAGAAAATACATATAGGAGGAATTATTAAGGCTATATCACAGAGGTATAAAATAACATATGAAGAACTATGTAGCAGGTTAACAAAACTGGATCCTCATTCTGTGTATAGAAGAAGTGATATTAGCAAACTTGTAAGTCGAAAGACAATCGATACTTCAAAACTCCTAAAAATTTCAGCAGTCTTAGATATTAATTTCTTTGAGTTCTATTGTATGGATGTCAATGAAAGACTTTTGTGGGCGCATAAAAACATGTCGGATTTCCCAGAATATGGTGTAGAGGATGACTCATCAACATTTGGAAGGGAGATGACAAGAAAGTCAAAGGAAATTAAAGATATCATAGAAGAACTCTCAAAAGTGAGGGCAGACTACGCCATCTTACAATATAAGTACAAGATTCTACAGAAGCGTTTAAGAGATGCTGGACTCCCTTATGAAGTGGAGGAAGTGGATTGAACTGTTGCATTTGAAGGTATATCTGCCTATAAAATTATAGGTTCTTAACATTTTTAGTGTGACTTAAAAATGCCGTTTTGCCTGATATCGCGATTAAATAAATCTATCTTGAGTTTCAGATTCTCGGCAACACAATTTGTTAAAATACCTTTAAATACAACCAAAATAAATAAGTTGTATTTTTATTTTAAAATCTACCAAAAGTTGTATTTTATAAGTCTGATATCTACCAAAAGTTGTATTTTATAAGCCTGATATCTACCAAAAGTTGTATTTTACACCTTATATATTTAAAAAAAATATTTTTTTTGAGAAAAACGCGCGTACCGACGCTTGTTATTTTGACAAAGCATCTTGCGTATATGTGGGTGTACACGCGCGCGCAGGCACGCAAGCGCATACTCACGCACAGTTCTGGTGATTGGGAATCAAATCAAAAACACCCGACCCAGGTCGGTAATTATAAGGCTTTTTCTGCGTGTTAAAATTTGTCTATTTATGTATAATTTACTTTAATTACAACTTTTTGTAGATTTAAAGAGATAACTTCATATTATAACAGGTTTCTGGGGTCAATGTTTTCCATTAACCATCCGAAAAATGTTACCCTACGAATCAGATACGCACGGGTTTACGCACAATATATTCAACCCAGTATGCTTTGACAGGATACTTTTGTGGTTGATTGATTGTACTTGTAGGGTGGGGAATTATGCTATTTTGGCGAAAAGAGTGCGTAAAAGCGTGCGTAAAAAGAAAAACGTGCTGATTTTCAGCACGTTACGAGTTTTAAAGTAGTCGATAGGGGAATCGAACCCCTATGCCAAGATTGAGAATCTTGTATCCTAACCATTAGATGAATCGACCATCTTTGCACTCTCAGAACTTCACCCCTGCGGAAGGAGGGGGATTCGAACCCCCGGTACGGGAACCCGTACGGCAGTTTAGCAAACTGCTGGTTTCAGCCACTCACCCATCCTTCCAAG
>OMXO01000008.1 GCA_900315035.1 uncultured Prevotella sp. | reverse complement strand
TCAGGTTTCTATGTTCACCGTATAACTGCTCATGCTGTTATTATTTTACCCACAAAAGTCGCACCGTCGTCTCCTCTGAGACATCAAGAAATATTGCATTCCAAAACGATGTTCGAGGGCAAAGATACATAATCTTTTGGAAATAGCAGCATTACAAGGGGAAAAACTGCAAATAATTGGGGGAAAGATTAGATAAAAAGGAGAAAAATGCCTATCTTTGCAGCAGAAAGGAATAATAAAATGAAAAAAACAACCACTAATAACACTTCCCTAAATAATGATTCTGACTTTGAGCATTTGAAGGTCTGGCAAGACATTCCAGACCTTGACTATTACTTGTCGGAACAAAACTGGAACTTCCATGTCAATCAAATGCTACACAAGAGTCTTCTCGTATTTTATGAAGGTCAAGAACTTGGAGCCTTTCTTGAGGTATCCCACGATACTTTTGGCCAACCAATAAAAGATTACACCCATAAGTACGGAAAGATGTTCAATGAGGCTTACAGACTGTGTCGCATGGTTTTAACCTCCCCTGTACCAGAAACTAAAATTGCACAGTTTGCGATGCAAGCTGCAACTTGGAAGTTTAGAAATATGAAAGATGAAAACGGGAAGACCTACCACCTAATTCCGAATGTAACAGACCTCATTGAGTCGTATCATATTTTGGGTATGGTCAATACCATTTTGATCTTTGCTAACGACCAAACAGAATCCGTTGACAGGTTTTTAGTTGCCCTTTCTGTTTACAAGGATGAGGGTCTGCCATTTAAGGGATATATTCATTGCTTTGATATTTATAATGAAGTGTATAAGGCTTTTATCCTTACCACAATAGTTGATGGCACTTACCTGCGCCCTGGATATGATTACAAAGCAAAAGATGAGTATCTACGCAAAAATTTACCTTGGTATAAAAGTCTTGCAAAAGAGCTTGATAAAAAAATGAAGGAAGCCGAGGCTAAAAAGCGAAAAGACTCGGCTGAAGCAAATATGGAACAGACAGTATTGGACAAAATTTCTGCTAACAATATAGACTATTATTACGAAGGATGGCGCTGCGGAAAAGCTGGTGCCATAACCCAAGAAAAAGGCATCTATCGTTTTATAGAAATGACACGCGGTTCATCAGGGATGTTGCACCGCGTTCATGACAGAACTCAAGACAATCCTGTGGTAGCTATCGGCATTGTGGCTTATTGGCTCATTTTCAAGCAGGGCAAAGATATCGTCTTGCAGAAACTCACGAAATACACCTCCATTCCACAATCCATGAAGGAGATGTTTGAGTTATACACCCAACAGAAATTCCAACTATTCAAAGAACAGAATAGAGACAACCCCGACTCATGGGATTGGGACTGGGATAAAGAGTTCTACTCCAAGCATATCATCATCCAAGAAATGGAACTTAACAAGCTATCGGAAGCATTGTTCGACTATATATCTGATGAAGATATTAAGCTTGTAAAGTCGGTCATGAGCAACTATATCAATTACCTAAAGAAAGTGAACCAGTCAAAGGGGTATAGCACCTGCCCCGAGATGCAAACCACAGAACGCGCCAAAGAAAGTCAATGCCAGACACCTCAAATAAATCTGACCACCTGTCATCGGCAGGTCATTGAAGATGAGAAATGGGATGATCGATATGACTACATATTTAATGATAAGGTAAAGCCCAGAGAAATCAAAAAGGCAATGGAAAGCATTGTACTTCCAAGGAAAATAAGCAAGATTCGCTTCTTTTATGTTACTTGCAGGATATTAGAAATATTAAATTATATCCCTGACAGTTCGTCAAGGAATGATTTCCTTCGCTGGGTGAACATTCACCTCAACTGTGGATGGCCGGATGACAAACAACATAAAAGACGCTTTTCTTTTACGCTCGAGGATTCGTCAAAGAACCTAGAGACCCAACATCCTTCTGAATGGGATGAAAACACCATCAAAGGAGGGTCTGGCATATATCATCATCAACTTGCTATAACACTGAAAAACACATTCACACAAACCGTTGTGAATGGGCATCATGTTGATGATTCCGATTCTTTTGACCATTTAATAGACCGCGGAAGATTTCTACTTAAAGCTGTCCATCTAAGAGACAACGATTATTATATTCCAGAAGATGCTTATATCAATAACGGAAAATAATATTTTAGTTATTGGCTCTTTGAGGGGATTGGAACTGCCGACCCTCTGCCGACCCCAATTGTTAAAAATTTGGGGAATTTGCCGACCCCTGCCGACCCCTGCCGAAACTGCCGTAACCGACAATAAAACAATTGCATAAAACATACACTTGACATTAAGAAATGGCTTACCTTTGCACCGTCCGATGAGACCAAGCAGGGCAGACGAACCCTTGGAGTACCCTAAGGTTACCGTAAGGTTAAGGTAAGGTTTCCATAAGTTCTGGAATGACCAAAATGGTTTAGTACACTGTCAGGTAAGTCTTAAAAAAATCGGTTCACAACAAGATGGCAAAGTCATCTACTTATTTCGGGTTGCGTCGTGGTAGCACCAAGTCCCACACGTTCAGTGTAGTGGACGGAAAACAAATCACGAAAGATCGCGTGGAGGGTGGTAAAGACCCTCGTACTTTTGCTCAGATGTCTCAGCGCTGTCTGGTATCGACTATCGGGTCGGCCTATTCCGCAACAAAGTGCATCTGTGACCACTCATTTGAAGGCAAGTCTGCCGGTATGCCTTGTATGCGCGAGTTCATGTCCACTAACCTGAAGCTCATTCAGATTAGTAAGGAGTATGACAACGGTTCGTTCGGCTTCAATCGGTACAAGGAGTCTGCATTTAAAGCAGGAAGTTACGTTATCTCGAAGGGGTCACTCCAGAAAGCTCTTGTTAATGCAGAGATCAGCAGTGTCAACGTAGCCGACAAAAAGGTATCGTTGAATCTGGTTGAGGTAAGAAACGGCACCATTGCAGAGGTGACAGAGGCTATGGGCTGCAAAATCTTCGGTGACATGTGCACTGTTGCGGTCATGTATCCAAAAAGTGACGGCAGTTATGGATTCGGTGCGGTGCGTTTCACCTATATCAGTGGGGCTTCTATTTTGGAGTCCTTTGCTGTAGCTGTCATCGGTGATGTCGCAAGTGCAACACCAACCTTCACATCAAATCTGCTGAAGGTTGATGTACACTTGGCATATAATCTTGATGAAGCAGCAAGTACTGATAGCACCTACATGACGGCCATCACCTCACGCAAAGTTAACGGCAGCTGGCTGCGCAGTTATGCACAGTTTAATGTTTCCGAGGCCATACCAACCTTTGCAGCAGCCATCTCCACCTATCCTATCGGACAAGAGCGTTTCCTCAACGGTAGTGATATCAGCACGGCTTCTGCCTCAACAAACGGTGGTGACAACTCTGGAAGTAATGGCGAAGACGACAATAGCGGTAAGCCTAACCAGACCGGGAATGAGGAGCCCTAATCTTAAGAGCGCGATAGGACTATCGCGAAGTACTTCTCCATCAGGAACAATCCATGTTGGTGACACTGAATAATCTTTTGTTCATACCTGATGTTATAACAGTGGGACTCTTTTGTTCTAACAGAAGTCCCGCTGTTATTTTTCTATGCTATCACATGTGCTTATTGCCTCCGCTGCTGGGCAAAGTTGAAATAGTAGCAACATTTAATATTAATGCTTAGCAGAGCCCATTGTTTATGCACTTACGACAACATTCCACCCCTATTCTCCCCCTTTGTCGCAGATCGCGCCCAGTGTCGCAACAACCTTGGGCATAAATCTGCATAATATTTGTCCACCTCCCAAAACCGCCGTACCTTTGCACCCGCAAAAGTTAGGGCTCGCAGCAATGCGGGCCCGATGTGCATTATGACGGCCACGGCTCGAATTCCAGTTCCAGTTCTGTCCATGCTTGCTGGCGAGAGTCCAGAGAGCCACTGGGCGCAGGGCCACCTGGGTTTGACACACCCAAGCCTAACAGACGGATAGGGCGGGAGTGGTGGTCGGCAGAGTCGTCTTGACTGTCGGAGGACTCTACGCCCTGCATCAGTTGTTTGGCCAACGGCAGAATCTCGTCTTTCGTGCGCAGGATGTGGTCAACGGTCATGCTGCGGGTGATTTGCTGGAAGTCCTGAAACTTGACCTTCAGTGTGAGCGTGCGTCCCTCGAAGTCGTTCTTCTCAATGCGCCTGACGAGTTCGAGCACGATATGATAGAGGTGGATGGTGATGGCTGCATGCTCGCTGAGGTCGGACTCAAACGTCTGCTCACAACTGACGGACTTGCGCTCCCACTCTGAGATGACGGGCCTGTTGTCAACCCCTCGTGCGAAGTCATAGAACACCTGTCCCATCTTGCCGAATTCCTGCGTCAGTCGGCTCAGCGCCGTCCTTCGCAGGTCGAGCCCCGTGAAGATACCCATGCGGTGCATCTTCTCGGCGGTCTTTTGTCCTACGCCCCAGATCTTCTCGACCTTCAGTTGGTCGATAAAATCTAATGCCCTGTCAGGGTGAATCACCGTCAGTCCGTCGGGTTTGCGCCAGTCGGAGGCAATCTTTGCCAGAAACTTGCAGTAACTCACTCCTGCCGATGCCGTCAGACCTGTCGTCGCTCGGATGCGCTGCTTGATCTCGCGGGCGATATCCATCGCCAACATCCCTTGGGGATTGGTGCTCACCATCGTCTTGTTCTCTGTCACATCGAGGAAGGCCTCGTCGAGCGATATAGGCTCTATCAGGTCGGTATAGTCGTGGAATATCTCGTGCAGTTGTGCCGACACCTCCTTATACTTCTGGAAGTGGGGCTCTACGATGATCAGTTGTGGACACAGGCGCTTGGCCATCTGGATTGACTGTGCCGAATGGACGCCAAAGCGACGCGCCTCGTAGCTGGCCGTTGACACGACACCGCGTTCGGCATCATGACCTACCGCGATAGGCTTGCCCCTCAGTTCCGGATTGTCGCGCTGTTCCACAGCAGCGAAGAACTGATCCATATCCACATGAATGATTTTGTTCATGACCTGACTCTTTTTTCTTGCTATTGCCGTTTGGGATCCCTGATGCGCGTGTTCATGTCATCGGGCGAGGTTTCTACGGGCTTCGACGTGAAGTCGGGTGTGTTGTAGGAATACATCAGGCGACGGTAGTAGCGGCGGGGATCACGCTGCGGCAGCATGAAGGGCTTGGTGGCTCGCCCCTTGTCGAAGAACGAGAAATAGACGCGGGTGTAGAGACCATCGTCGCGGCGGCTGGTGAAGAGGAACCAGTGGCTGTTGGTGCTCCAGCTGTGGAGGCTCTCGGCGCGATGGCTGTTGACCTCGCTCAGTGGACGGGTGGTGGCATCGGAGAGATCCATCAGCCAGAGGTCGGCCTCGGGATGCCAGATGCTGAAGTAGCCGTAGTCGGCCTGGGTGTAGATAAGGTATCGGCCATCGTAGGAGGGGCGCGGCCAGGTGACGCTCTTGCCGGTCTGCGCTGTATGGACGAGGGTATCGACCTGGGTGCCGATCTTGCCCGTAGCGGCATCGAAAGCGACGCGGCAGAGGCTGTATCGCTCTTTGTCGAAATCGTGGGGATAAGTCTGGCGACGGGCGGTGATGAAGTAGAGCCAACGGCCGTCGGGGGAGAAGGCGGGACAGTTCTCGGCCCAGTCGTGCTTCATGATGAGCGAGTCGTTGATGACGGTGCCGGTCTTGGTGTCATAGACGAACACGTCGGAGGCTTCGTCATAGACCTCAATGCGCTTGTTGCTGGCCATGTGGAACATCTGTGCCGTAGAGTTCGTGGAGAAGGCGCAGTAGCGGCCCTGCGGATGCCAGTAAGGATAGACCATCGCCCCGCCCAACTCTTGGCGCGAGGCCTTCAGGAGTTCGACCTTCCCATCTCTGACGATGGCTGTGCCGCCCCGTTCGCCGCGGATATGGAAGACGTAGCGGTCGGGGTTGGTCTGGTTGGCGGTATGGCAGTTGAGGCAGGTGTTGTGCAGATCGGTGTTGTCGATCATGACCGTCTCTTCGAAGTTGCTCAGGCAGCGCTGATAGAGCCCCATGCGGCTGTAGATCTTATAACTGGGCGCGACGAGACGGTAGGTGATGCCCCATTCGCCGAGCGGCACGGGACTGACGCTGACGGTGAACGGCTGGTAGCGCACCCACTGGCCCGACTTCTCGGCACTGACGCAGAAGGAGAGGCGACCGCCTTTGTTCTGCGAGAGCAACTGGTGCCACGCTTCGAGCTCGAAATCGGCATAGGCACCGCTGGCATGCAGGGTGCCGCCTTTTGACCCGGTGACCTCTACGTCGATGGCTGAAACGTCGTCGTCGGTCATCGCGAAGTTCAGGGGGGCGATATCTGCGGGAACGGTCACATCGGTATAGTCGGGATAGATGGCAGGCTGCTGGGCTACGTCGCGCGCCTGACGGGGACTGGAGCTGCAGGCCACGAGCGCGAGGACTGCTGAGAGCGTGAGGAAGTAACTGGTGATTCTCGCCATAGTCGGTCGGTGGTTAATAGAAGAACACATCTTTCGTCTGCTGATACATCTGTCGGCATCGGCCGTAGGTGGGATGCTCGGCCACGAGTTCGGGATGCTCGGCCAGGTGCCTGATGCGCTGCGCCCAGACGTGATAGTAAAGGGTATGCTCGAGGATGGAGATATACTTGAGGCACACCTCGTACTGGCCAGTAATCAGGCTGGTCTCGACGAGCCGCTTGAGGGCGCGACCGCTCTTGTTGTAGTCTTCGATCGACTCCATCGCCTCGAAGGCGGCACGCTGCGACATGTTGACCATCCCCATGTTCATATAGACATCGCTCATGATGAAGGCTGAGGCACGATTGGCCAGCACCTTGTTGGACGATGTCAGACCTTCGAACAATGCCTGTTCGGAGAGTTGTCCGAGCTGGAACATGGCCAGACGCACCATGTTCTGACAGGCGAGCGACTGTGGCGGCTGCTGCTGCGCCTTCTCGCAGATCTGCTGCCAGCGGCCTTGGCGCATCAGGTAGTCGTAGGCCATCTCTTCGTCGGTTCCCTCGCTGGGGTGGAGCGGCAGCCAGCACGTGACGAACAGGGCGACAGCGGCGGCTAAGAGCTTGGCCGACCAGGGGAAGCGGGGCGTGACCAGCCGCCACAGCCAACAGACGGCTGCTGCCAGCGCGACGGCCAATGCGGCGAGCAGCATGGCACCGACTAGCGGATGATTGAAAAACTGACAGACGAAGGTTGAGAGGAGTGAGAGCCAGCCCCAAGGCATGGAGAGGCGGTCGCTGAGGTAGGCGCTATCCCAGATGAAGAGGGCCGACTGCTCTCTGGCTGTCAGGATATAGGGGTAGCCGAAGAACCAGAAGCAGAAGACACCGAGGCCTAGGGCGACGGCAGCCAGTGTGCTGAGGTGTTCACTCATCTTTTTCATACTGCAAAAGTACTGATTATTTTCGAACTGCCCAAATAAAACAAGAAAAAGGTGCCGCGTCATCACGACGTGGCACCCCGGTCAAATCAAAACAATGTGTCTAGTTACTAGCCATAATAAACTAACCTAGCTTTTTTAATTTGATCTTATGATTTACCAGCCTGGGTTCTGAACCAGGTTAGGATTCTGATCCATGATGGTCTGCGGATATGGGAAGAGGCGGTGCTTCTCCTGCCAGCCAACCTCGTTGCCCTGATCCTTAGCCTCGTGGGTGTGAACGATGTAGAAGCGGCTGTTGGCCTCGGTGCCATGCTCCCATACGAGGTTCTCGTCGCCAGCCTGCGGCTTGCGGAATACCTTGTCGAACAAGTGAGGAACAGCTGAGCCGGCCTGCTTCAGACGAGCGATACACTCCTGGTCGTAAGCATCGTTGTCGAGCTTGCTCCAGCGCATCACATCCTGATAGCGGCAGTTCTCAAACCAGAGCTCGAAGCCCTTCTCCTTCTTCAGTGTGATCAGATCGACATTGTCGCTGATGGTCTTAGAACCGGCACGCTGCTGGATCTGGTTGACGAGCGTCTTGGCTGTTGCGTTGTCGCCCGTGCGGAGGCAGCACTCTGCGTAGTTGAGCAGAACCTCTGCGTAACGCATGATGATGATGTTGTTCAGACGGCCATTGTCGCCAAACATACCGCCATCGGTACAGTCGCTGACACGGATGAGGTGCTTGAAGGGGAGATAGAAGGAGTTACCATAGAGTCCCTGTGCAGGATCTGAGATACCAATCTTATCAGATGTCTTCTTCTGCTCGAGTGTCATGGCATTGATCTCAGGATCGACATATACCATACCCTCGATACCAGATGTACCATAGACTGCATCGTCGATGTGCATCAGAGTAGCCTTGAAACGGTCTGACTTGTAGTCAACGAACTCACCGCCGTTATCGTTCTTAGCGAAGGCAACACCGTACCACTCAGGAAGACCGATTGATCCCCAACCGTCGATACCACAGTACTTACCAGCAGGATTGACCTTGAAGTTACCAGCGCGCCAGTTCATGGAGTTGGCCTCCATCCAGGTAGAGTGGATACCTACACCATTCCACCAGTCGGCAGCAGGATTATACTTGAAGTTGACCTCGAACACCTTCTCGGGGCATCCGTCGCCCTCTACGTGGAAGAGATTGGCGAACTGACTGCCAGGAACGAGCTCGTACTTGCCAGAGTCGATGACCTTCTTCAGGTCTGCCTTAGCCTGTTCGAAATTGCCTGCAAACATCCAGGCTTTACCAGCCAGAGCATTAGCAAATCCCTTGGTGACGCGATAAGCACCGTTCTTGTCGGAAGCGCTGGCGCGCTCTGTCAGGTTGGGAACAGCATCTTCGCACTGCTTGGCAACCCACTCGAAATACTGCTGTTGGGTCATCTCGCTGTTGGATGGGATAGTAGAAGGATCAAGCAGATCGTCTACGAGAGGGGGCTGTCCCCAGTAGCATGCCAGCAGGAAGAAGTTGTAGGCGCGGAGCACCTGTGCCTCGGCTACAGCCTGCTTCTGAAGGTTGGTGGTTCCATCCTTGAAGTAGTGGATCACGAGGTTGTCTTTGTAAATAGACAAGTACAGGAACTTGTAGTGGAAGTCGATAGCCTCAGGTGTATGACGGAAACGGAACTCATTGACAGAGCCGCCCCACTCGTGGTCACCATAGTTACCACTGGCGTAGAGGATATCGTCGCCTGGGTGGTTAGCCAATACTCTTGCAGGGGTGTAGATACCAGGACCTTCACCGTTACCACGACCTACTGTGTAAAGCTGGAAACTCTCGTATGCAGAAGCCAGCGCCTTCTGACAATCGGCATCTGTCTTGTAGAAGTTCTCTGTTGTCATGGAGCCCTTCTGTTCGATGTCGAGTTTGTCTTCACATGATGTCAGTGTGACACCAGCGAGAAGAGCAATCATTGGAAATAATATCTTTTTCATTGTTACTTACGTTTAAATTAGTTAGAATGAAACGTTTACACCAAATACCACCTTCTTAGAAGTCGGGTAGTTACCGTTATCAAATCCACGTGACTGTGGGTTGGAGATAGAAGAAGCCTCTGGATCGGCACCAGGATAGCTGGTAATGGTGAAGAAGTCGTCGAGTGAGACAGAGACACGCAGGTTGCTGATGAGCACCTTCTTCGTGATGTTTGAAGGAATGGTGTAACCGAGCTGAATCTGCTTGAACTTGAAGAATGATCCGCTGAATACAGCTGCATCAGAGCTGAAGAAATTCCAGTCGGTGCAAACTTTCTTCATGTCGGGATACTTAGAGTTGTCGCCCTCTTTTCTCCAAGAGTCTTTCCAGTAAACATCGATACCGTTGATCTTTGAGCGGTCGGCTGATACCATCAGGTTGTAGATCTTGTTGCCTGCAGCACCTGTTCCGAACAGAGTGAAGTCGAAGCCCTTATACTCGAGGTTGATGGTGATACCGTAAGTAACCTTAGGAATAGCTGAGCCGAGATCCTGCTTGTCGTTGTCGGTAGGAGCCTGTGTGATCTTGCCTTCCTTGTCGTAGTACTGTGCAGCACCGGTCTGAGGATCAACACCAGCGTACTTGTAGCCGCGATAGTACCAGATGGGGTGACCAGCCTCGAATGTAGGCTGCAGCTTGTTGTTGAATCCGCTGATACCAGTCTGGGTGATACGTGGGAGCATTGAGTTAACCTGCTTAACCTCGTTCTTCAGGGTTGAAAGGTTGGCAGAGATACCGTAGTGGAGATCACCGATGTTGTCGCGCCAGCCGAGCTCGAAGTCGAAACCGGTATTGAGCACCTCACCAGAGTTAACAGTAGCAGAGCTGAAACCGATCTCGGGGAGAGGAGTGATATCAACCAAGAGGTCCTTGGTGGTCTTGCGGTACCAGTCGAGTCCGAATGACAGACGGTTGTTGAGGAAGCGGGCATCGAGACCGAGGTCAACCTGCTCAGAGGTCTCCCAAGTCAGGTCGGGGTTAGCGAAACCAGAGATGGCTGCACCCTCAGTGGCGGTGTCGTCGAAGAAATAGTAACCGCCGATGGCGATTGTTGAGTTGTACTTGTAGCCGCTCAGGATGTTCACGTTACCGTTGCGACCCCAAGATCCACGAAGCTTCAGGAATGAGATGGCATTGTCGCTGATAGCGTTCTTGAAGAACGACTCGTTGCTGATAGTCCAACCAGCAGATACTGATGGGAAGGTACCCCAGCGCTTGTCCTTGATCAGCTTGGAAGCGTCGAAGGCATCGCGACGGATGTTGAACTGAACGAGGTAGCGGTTGTCGTATGAGTAAGACACACGGCCGAAGTATGAAAGCTCGGTAGCATCACCCGGCTGGTTGTTACCCTTCAGGTGAGAGATACCATTATCATTCAGGAAGTCGATGTAACGATAGCTGGGAGCAGCATCGCCCTTGAAAATCTGCTCAGAGTCCTGAGAACTCAGACTGGTGTTGTCCCAATGGTTCTTGGTGAACGACATACCGACCATGGCGCCTACATTGTGCTTGCCGAAGTCCTTGTTGAAGTTCACGAAGTTCTCCCACTGATAGTAGAGACCGGCATTGGTGTTGGCGCTGACGCTATAGTCGTTGCTCATGGCCATGGATGACAGGTACCAAGGCAGGCTGTAGTTATGAGCATTGGATTGGGTGATACGATAGCCGAGACGAGAGGTGAATGTAATCCATTCAACGGGAGTGATGTCGGCAGCCAGCGTACCGCGGACGTTGATACCCTGATTGGTGCCGAACGAACGGTCGCGCATAGCCAGAGGGTTACCTGTTGCGTCTTCAATATACTTTGAAGTACCATACCAGATAGGATTGTCGTCGGTGTAGCCGGGAGCGGTCATGACGTTACCATGATTGGGGAGCGTCGGGTCGTTCCAACGGTTCTTCATGTTGATACCCATATCGTCCTGATTGTAAACGTATGCAGGGGTCAGCGGGTCGATAGAAACCACTGAGTTGAGGAATGACTGATAACCGCCACCCAGTGCCTTTCTCTTCCACTTCTCAACAGAGACGTTGCTTGAAACCTTCAACCAGTCGTAGAACTTGTAGTCGGCATTGACCTGTGCGCTGAAACGCTTGTAAGTATCCTTGTCGCCCTTAACGATACCGTCGTTATCAACAATACCCAGACCTGCGAGGAAGTGGCCCTTGTCGTTACCACCCTCAACCGTCAGGTTGTGCTGGAGGCTCCAGCTGTTCTCGAATACCTCGTCATACCAGTCGGTATCGACGGTTCTTCCTTTGTATGCGTTAGCAGTAAGCATCTCGTCGGTGATGTTACCAATATACTTCTGATACTCGATGTATTCAGGAGCGCGGAAGATCTCAGCCTTCTTACCGAGTGACTGGCTGGCAGCCTTCAGAGAGTAGCTCACTCTGGCCTGACCTTTCTTACCGGTCTTGGTGGTGATCAGAACGACACCGTTACCTGCCTTAGCACCGTAGATGGCTGCAGAAGCGGCATCCTTCAGGATTTCGATTGACTCGATCATGGTAGGATCGAGATACTGGATGTTGTCAACCTTCAGACCATCGACAATCATCAATGGGCGGCTGTTGGCAGGGTCGGTACTATTGGTACCATAACCACGAACGCGGATCTCAGCACCCTCACCAGGTGAACCCGTGTTGATGATCTGCACACCAGTAACCTTACCTTGCAGTGCAGCAGCAGCGTCGGTAGTAGAGAGGTTCTTGATGTCTTCGCCCTTAACTGAAGCAACGGCACCAGTCAGGTCGCTCTTTTTCTGAACACCATAACCGATCACAACGACGTCGTTCAGCGTGGTGTTGTCTTCTCTCATCGTGATGACAATGTTGTTTCTTCCGGCTACGGCAACCTTCTGGGTCACATAACCTACATAAGAGATGTTGAGGGTTGCGTTGGAAGCTGCCTCGATGCTGAATTTACCATCGAAGTCGGTGATGGCACCCTTCTGACTTCCTTGCACTTTGACAGTTGCACCGATGATCGGTTCACCTGCTTCATCATTTACCGTTCCCTTAATGATGCTCTGAGCCATAGCTCCCAGGGGGAACAAACAGAGCAGGAACAGAAACACTAAAGGCTTTTGCAGTGATTTAAAATTCCACATAATTAATAAATTAGTTAGATAATTGAAAATATTTAGGTTCGTTTACCTCGTTGTATGGTCTTATGGTTCGTTTTGACTTTGCAAAGATATTATAATTTTAACATCCTATATTTATTTTGTGTAACAGAGACTTTTTAAAAAGTAACATCCCACGCAAATGTTACTTTTTTGCGCGGGATGTGTTACTTTTTTTAATATTTGCCTGTTTGTGACTATTGATTTTTACTGTCGTCTTATTTGAACTGCCACCAGTCGAGACGGGTGTCGCCTGAAGTGCCGCTGAAGCAGAGATAGAGGTCGTGGACACCTGAGGCATTGGCGACTTTGGCTTTAAACGACTTGTACTTCTCAACGGAACCTGTGGAGGTGATGGTGACGGTTCCGATGACGGGACCATCCTGGCTGTCGAGACGCAATGTAACGGTGCATCCGGCTGTGGCGGCAGCAGTGATGGCAAAGCTCTTGGCGCCCTGGCCGAAATCGACACCACGGAGCTTGATGAACTCCCCATCGTTGAGGTCGTAGATATACATGTTGCGCTGGCCAGTAGATGTCGGCATGTCGGCTACGACACCCGTGTTCTCGATGCCCATCTTGGCTGATTTCAGACCGTAGCCCCATGCCATCGTCTCTGCCTCCACGCGCTGGAAGGGATTGAGCCACTGCAGTTGCTTCAATGGCTGCTGGTCGAGCCAGTAGGGCACTTCCTGGATGGTGCCGTCGGGATTGTAGGTAATCTCGGCTGCCGACACGCTGCGGCGCTCATGATGGATGAAGGTGTCGAGGTGCATCAGGTCGTAGTTCTGACCAAAGACGTATGAGTGGCCCTTGAAGTCGCAGATGCCAGGATGATTGCCGCGGTCTCTGAGTGTCGGGCGCATGATATAGTTCTTCCACTCCCAAGGGCCTGTGGGAGAGTCGCTCATCGCGTAGCCCAGTGCCTCAGGACAACAGGTGGAAGCGAACGCGCAATAGTACTTGCCGTCTCGCTTATAGAACCAAGGGCCTTCCTGGTAGTGCTTGATATGTGGCAGACGAACCACACTGTCTGTCAGTGAGGTCATGTCTTCGTTCAGACGGGCATAGAACGTATGGGGGTTTCCCCAGTAGAGATAGGCCTGTCCGTCGCTGTCGGTATAGGCAGAGGGGTCGATGTCGTACCAGTTGCTCTGATCCCATACAAGCGGTTTGCCAAGGGGATCCTTGAACGGACCGTAAGGCGAATCGGCTACGAGCACACCGATACCATGTCCGTGGAGCGGGGCATAGAGGTAATATTTCCCATTGCGCTCTACTGTCTGGATGGCCCAGGCACCGTTCTCACGACTGCGCCAGGGGAAATCCTTCAAGGAGGCGACGGCACCATGCTCTGTCCAGTTCACCATATCGGTGGTTGACCATAACAGCCAGTCGTACATGAAGAAGCCGGCAGAACTCTTCTCGTTGACGTCGGGGATATCTTCTGGTGAGGCATCGTGAGAGGTGAAGAGGAACAGACGGTCGCCTACCACGAGTGGAGAGGGGTCGGCTGTGTATTTGGTCTGGAAGAGGGGCAGGTTGATCTCAATCTCTCCTCGGACGGCAGCCTGCAGCATCAGTGAGTCGAGGATCGACTCGAGGGCGTGGCGGCGCTCTGGCCATGTGTGATAGTCGTCGGCACGGAGCCTATAGTCACCTTTCGCCCGACTGTCGGTCGTGATGCTGAATGGTGGCAGTTTCTTCTGTCCGATCAGCTTGTCGGCCATCACATCGGCACCACCAATCTTAAACCAACTCTCTGCCGTATCGTTCTTGCCAGGAATCAGTTGGATGACGAACTGAGCCTTACCGCCTGCGGGAAGATAGCAAGCATGGCCACTGTTGAGGTCGTAACTGACGATGCCATGTTCCATCTCTGCCTGGTTCATAAAGTGGTAGGGGTTGCTGGGATGGTTGCAGATGCTGGGCTTGAAGCCTTTCGATGGTGCCAGATACATATTCTGGGGATCGGCTACTGCCGTTCCATCTACTATATAATAATAGGTGAAAGCCTCGTAGAGATGTTCCTCGATCTTGGCTGTCCAGATGCCGTCGCTGTCGCGCTGCATCGCGATGGGCTTGCCGAAGATCTCGCCTGCCAGCAGCACCTCTTTGGCTTCAGGTGCCTTGAAACGGAAGATGACACTGTCGTACTGGTATTCGGGTGAGACGATGGGCTTTGGGAAGAGACGGGCCATCACGCCAGCGGTGAACTGAGGCTCCTTGCCTGTGGCTGCGGGGGCGGGCTTCCCCTTCTTCATGGCTGCCTCTGCTGCCTCGGGCTTGAAGAGCAGCGGGAGGGTCTGACTGAGGAAATACTTGGCATTCATCCAAGTGTGGCCGAACTTGTCGCTGGTAAACTCCTTGACAGAGCGGATACCTTTCTTGTCGAGGAACTCCATATAGTCGCGGGCATTGCCGTAAAGGAAATCATCGGTGCCTACGCCAAGCCAGAACAGATGAATCTTGCTGTTGGTGTCGGCAGCATGGTCATAGACCTTCGGCAGATCCGTAGAGGTGAATGAACTGTAGCTGCAGAGGTAGGAGAACTTGTCGAGGTTGAGCAGACCATTGGCCAAAGCCTGATTGCCACCTCTCGAGAAACCGCCGATGGCACGGTGGTCGGCATCATTGATGGTGCGGAAATGCTGTTCGACATAGGGCATCAGGTCGGTTGTCAGGTCACGGCTGAAGACATCGCCGCCAAAGCCTGTCGTGGGAATCTTCGAGAAGTCGGGTGGGGCAGCCAACAGCTTGTAGGGGTTGCCATAGGGCAGCACGATAATCATCTCCTCAGCCTTGCCTTCGGCAATCAGGTTGTCGAGGATGTAGTTGGCACGTCCTACTTTATAATACACCTCTTCCGTGTCGGTGGTGCCGCTGATCAGGTAGAAGACGGGATATTTCCTGGTCTGTTCCTTCTGATAGCTGGGCGGCAGATAGACGACGGCCTGGTTGGTGGCACCCAGACTCTTGGAGTAGTAGTGCACATAGGCTATCGTTCCGTGAGGGACGGGGCGGATGTCGTGAGCCAGCGGACCTTTGGGGTCGGAGACCTCTAACAGACTGTTCTTGAAACCCTCATTCGGGAAGTACTGAGCGTTTTCAGGATCCATCACGCTGATGCCATCCACTTCGAAGTGATAGGGATACATGTCGGGGGCAACGGGCCCTAATGTCGTTGTCCAAAGACCTGTTGTCGCCGCGTCTTTGGTCATGGGCTTCTTACCGGCAAACTGTACATCGACGAACACCTCTTTGGCATGATCGTTCTTGTACTGGAAAGTCACGTTCTGCTGAGCATGGGCAGACAGGGCCGCCATCGTAGCAGTTGAAAGCAAAAATAATCTGATATTCATAGTCTTGTCTATGTGATTGATTCTGCTGCAAAATTACAAATAATCCATGAGCCCGTCTTTGCTGTTTGTATCTTTTTTTATGTGAGATGTATCATGGGTATTTCTAAATATGAAACAAATTTGGTATGTCTTGCTTTTTTTTCTATATTTGCAAACCAATTCTAACTAACGATGAAGAAAACCGTATCATTATTCCTCTTGGGTGTGCCGCTTCTCATGTCGGCACAGAACCCCGTCATCCGCGACCAGTTCTCGGCTGATCCTACCGCTCGTGTATTTAATAATAAGGTGTATGTCTATCCATCGCACGACATCAAGCCTCCTGTCGGACAGCGACAAGACTGGTTCTGCATGGAAGACTATCATGTGTTCTCGTCTGAGAATCTCACTGACTGGACCGACCACGGTGTGATCGTCACTCAGAACAAAGTACCCTGGGTGCGCCCCGACTCATACTCCATGTGGGCGCCCGACTGTGTTTACAGAAACGGTAAATATTATTTCTATTTCCCCTCTGCTCCGGCTGAAGGTAAAGGCTTCGGCTTTGGCGTGGGTGTGGCTGTAGCCGATAACCCAGAGGGACCGTTCACCCCAGAGCCCGAGCCTATCAAAGGCATCAACGGTATTGATCCTTGCGTGTTGCAGGCCTCAGACGGCAATGCCTATATCTTCTGGGGAGCCGGTCGCTGTGCCAAGCTTAAGCCCAACATGAAGGAGCTGGCCGACGACACGCCCAAGGAGAAAGTGAAGTGGGGCGAACGCGAATTTGAGATGTATGGCGTCAACTGCCTCAAAGGTCTGCCTAACCGTCAGGCCGAGGGCCCGTTCGCTTTCGAGTATAACGGCAACTATTATCTTACCTATCCTTACGTCAGAGAGAACACAGAGGTTCTGGGCTATGCCATGAGTAAGAATCCGATGGGACCTTACGAGTATAAAGGTCTGATAATGGCTGAGCACGACAATGGCTGTTGGACCAATCATCATAGCATTGTGAACTACAAAGGCCAGTGGTATCTGTTCTATCACCGTAATTGGTTCTCGCCCAGCGACGACAAGCGTCGTTCTGTCTGCATCGAGAAACTCTATTTCAATCCCGACGGCACTATTCAGGAGGTAAAGCCCACCCTGCGTGGTGTAGGTATCAATAAGGCTACGGAGAAGATTGAGATCGACCGTTATAGCGGAGCCAGCAGTGATGTGATGACTGAGCTCATCGATACCGTCAATACCTTCCGTAGCTATGAGGCCATTCTTCCCAACAAGGGCAGTTGGATCAGATACAACGACATTGACTTCAGTTGTCTTACTGACGCTTATATCCTTATCAGTGCCAAGGCTGCCGAGAACACAGCATTCTATGTCCGCGAGAAGACTGCCGACGGAAAAATCCTGGCTAAGATCGACATGACCGTCAAGCCCGAGACACCCGCAGGTGCTCCCGCCATGTTCCGTCGCGACTTCAGCAACCAGTGGCTTACGATGACCGCTCCTCTGGCATACGTGCCGAAGGGCATCAGCGATCTGGTGATCACCTCTGAGGGCGATGCTGGTGTCAGCGTGGACTGGGTACAGTTCAAGAACCGTCCCAAGTATTTCTCACCAGCGACCACAGCCTCTGCAAAACCTGATGACGATGGCTTTATCCGCCGTTGGCTGATACTCGAACCCCTCGATAAGCCCAACAGCGGTAACACCGTCTTCACAGATAGTTATCTGCGTGAGAACTTTGCCATCGAGTATTTCAAAGGTCAGCAGACCATGGTACCGAAGGATGGTCAGAAGGTGAAAGCCGTCTATCAGAAGGTGGAAGTGGCCCCAGGCTTCGGACGTGGATTCGGACAGGAGCCCACAGAGCCCAAGGTCACGACCGTCAAGCAGACGCTCACCTGGCATGCCCTCGACAGTGAGAACTTCAATGTGAAACTCTTCCGTTTCGCAGAGAAATGGGGGCAGCAGGTCTATGGTGTCCTCTTCTGGACTGTCACGATCATCGACTGTGACCAGGATATCGAGAACGTGCGTCTTGCCGTCGGTTCCAACTCTGCATCTATGTGGTGGCTCAACGGTCAGGAGGCCCTGTTGCTCAGTGGCGACCGCCGTATGGTTAAAGATGACGCTATGTCGCCTCGTCTCACGCTGAAGAAGGGACGTAACATCCTGCGCGGTGCTATTATCAACGGTCCCGGTATGAGTGACTTCTGTGTCCGCTTCCTCGACGAGAAGGGTAAGCCTGTCACTAATTATAATGTAAAAATTCAATAATTTAAAAATGTAACAATTAAAATTCGTCGCTATATGAAACGCATATTTCTCATTATATCATTGTTTAATTTTTACATGACTATGACACCTGTCATGGCGCAGATAGGTGCCCCCTATATCCACGACCCATCGACTCTCGCGGAGTGCGACGGCAAATACTATACTTTCGGCACCGGTGGCGGAGGACTGATCTCTGAAGACGGTTGGACCTGGAACAGCGGTGCCGATCGCCCAGGTGGTGGTGCGGCTCCCGATGTGCTGAAGATCGGTGACCGTTATCTCTGTATCTATGGTGCCACTGGTGGTGGACTCGGTGGTGGTCATGCTGGTCGTATCCTCACGATGTGGAACAAGACGCTCGACCCGAAGTCGCCCGACTTCAAGTGGTCTGAGGCTGTCGAGGTGTGCTACTCCGACGGCATGGAGGATCAGGATGCAATCGACCCAGGATTGCTGCTCGATCCTACCACCGGTCGTCTGTGGGTAAGCTATGGTACCTATTTCGGTACAATTCGTCTGATAGAACTCGATCCCAAGACGGGCTTCCGCAAGGCAGGCAACAAGGAGAAGGATATCGCCATCGACTGCGAAGCCTCCGACCTGATGTATCGAGATGGCTGGTACTATCTGCTCGGTACTCACGGCACCTGTTGCGACGGTGTGAACTCTACCTATAATATCGTTGTTGGCCGTTCTAAGAGTGTTGAAGGTCCTTACCTCGATAATGTAGGTCGTGATATGTTCCACGGTGGTGGTAAGATGGTGATTGCTGCAGAAGAGCGTGCCTGTGGTGCCGGACACTTCGGTCGCTACATTATCGATGAGGGCGTTGAAGTGATGTCGTTCCACTGGGAGGCAGACTTCGAACTGAGTGGCCGCTCTACGCTCGCTGTCCGTCCGCTGGTCTGGAAAAACGGCTGGCCTGTGGCTGGCGACAACTTCAAAGGTGGCAATCTGGCCATTCTGAGTGAGCGTCGTGGCTATGCTCTCGAACTCACTGTTGACTTTGTCCGCATGCAACAGCAGCGTCAGGGCTGGTTTAACCGTAACCAGATGCAGGAGCCTGCCAAGCCCATCGCCAGTCAGACACTGGATGAGGTGAAGGCCGGCTGGCCCGAGGGTGATATCCCCGCCCGTATCGGTGATTATATGTACCGCCCCCATCAGCGTTGGACCATCACGCCTGTCAATGAGGCTGGCGGCTATCTCAGCAATCCGTATTTCAAGATAACTGTCGAGGGTACAGAGCGTGCCTTGGCTGCCACAGCCGACAAGGAGGTAACTACTGTTCCTGCCTATACTGGCAGTGATGAGCAGCTCTGGCGCATTGAACAGCTTACTGATGGTACTTACCGTATTATGCCGAAGGCCATCCCTGGTCTCGATGGTGTTAACACCAAGTATTGTCTCTACTCTGCAGGCGACAGCACTCCTACACTTGCTGAGTACGACTTCAATAGCGACAATTCAAAATGGAATTTCCGCCAGCATTAAGATAGCATGTTAGAATAACGAAGAAGTCCCGCCAAATCGGCGGGACTTTATTTATTTCGGGAGTTCAAGGACGAATCGGGCTCCTTTCTGATAAGTGCTGTCGAGACTCAGTTCGCCACCGAGAAGATGAGCGTACTGCAGGGAAATGGCAAGACCCAGACCGAGTCCTTCAGTGAATGGGTTGAGCTTGACGAACTGTCGGAAGACACGCTCTTTTTCCATCTTATCGATACCGGGACCTGTATCTTCGACTGTAAAGAGCACCCGTGCGTCGGTAGATTCAAGTTTAAAGGTAATCGTTTGGTCGCCCGCAAACTGCTTAGCATTGTTGAGCAACTCTGTGAGGATGGCCAACAGATATGCCTGATTGGTATGGATCTTCAGTGTGTCGGGTACAAACAGCTGGAGTTCGGGCTTAGTTGTGTCTGGTTGGGCATTGTTGGTAATATCCACAGCTTCCTGAGCGATGGCTGCACACGACACTTCGTCATCGAGGGAGACTGGAGTCTGGGTATCGCTGTTGGATGCGATGATTAGCATATCCGTCATCCGCTTGATGGCTGAGGCATTTTGCTGCATCGTGCTCGTGATGCTTTCGACCTCTTTCGACGGAAGAGCATCGTAGTCGTTCTGGAGCACCTGTGTGAAGCCGAAGACAATGTTGAGTGGTGTGCGAATCTGGTGGGCCATATCCTGCAAGAAGGCAGTCTTCTTACGGTCTGACTCTTTCACCAGTTCGTTGGCTTGGAATAGGTCGTGGTTACGTCGTTCCGTCTCGTCGTTGACCGTTTGGAGATGGCTGATCTGCTCCTTGAGTGACTGTTGCATCGTTAAGAAACTGTTCTGCAGACGACCGACGACATCAGGCCTTATACTTGTTGGAAGGGGTTCTCTATCGTGACCTTCGGCAAGATGGTTGCACTGACGAACCAGAGTGCCAATAGGGGCAATGAAATGATTGACAATCTTGAAACTGACAAACAGCAAAAGCAGCAGACCAACGATCAGCAGTGGCAACACGATATAGATGAGTCCGTGATATTCGGAAAAGATATCGCCTTCTGTACAGATAAGGGCAATACTCCAGCCGGTGTTGGCTATAGGCTGGTAGAAGATATAACAAGGTGTTCCGTGAAGATCCATCTTCATCGAACCAGTCTTACCATCGAGCATTTCGTGTCCGAGAGCGATGATTTCGGGCCGTTCGGCGGCATCAGTACCGGAGAAGATAGTCTGGGATAACAGCTTGGTAGAGTCGGGATGTACCAAATAGCGGCCGTCGCTGTCGAGCATCATCGTGTATGAATGCTGATAGGGCTTCTCTTTAGATATAATCTGCGAGAGCCGTTTCAGTGACAGATCTGTGGCGATGACCCCGGAGATGGTGCCATTGACGAATAGTGGGACACAATATGACGCAATCATGTCTGGCGAAGAGAGAGTGCCGGCATTGTAGTCGTCGAAAGGATCGACCCATACAGGTATCCCTTTGTCTCGTGCCGTCTTGTACCATAATTTGTCGTAATATTCATATTCGCCTTCGCGGATAGTCTCAATTCTATTGTCCAGACGGACGGAGTAAGCGGAGAAATATCGGCCGTATTGCGGGAAGAAATCTGGCTCAGTGGTGATGGAGCAACCGTTGATATTGGGGTTGAGCGCAACAATGGTACGGGAATAGGCCAGCAACGAGTCAGGCTGCATGTGGTTCTCAATCCGCCATTTAGTGTTTTGGGTGGCCGACTCTACCTCCTGAAGGTAATAGTTCACACGGAGGTTGATATTATCGAGGATGCGCTCGGCGCGCAACATGGCTTCTTGACGAACAATCTGGCGGGAGCGCACGAAGAGGTAACCTAAAGCCAAGAAGAAAATGGTCGCGACAACGAACAGAATGCCGAGACTGAGTTTCGCAGACAGCGAGTAACGGGTGGAGATGAGTAATCGCTTCATAGTTTGCTGTCATTTTCAGACACCTTGATCATCTCATGCAAGAGATTGATGATGGTGTTGGTGTAGGTTTGCATCTGTTTCGCCATCTGAGAGATATCTTTCTGTTTCAGAGTGTCATGATTCGTCTTGATGTTATTGACGATGTCACTGATCCCATTCACAGGCTCTACCAGTTGGCTGGTAACATTGTGAAGAAATACAGTCTTGATGCGTTCTGCCTCATGAGTACGGTCATAGGCTGCAAACAGTGTCTCTTTCTGTTTGTTGAGCTTTTGAGAGTGTTGCTGAATCTCGTCAATTTTCGAAATGATAGCCTGCTGCATGGCATGAAAACTCTTTTGCAGGCTGCCTATCTCATCGCGTCGCTTGCTGACAACGACCGGGTGGCTGAAATCACCAGCAGCCAACTGCTGCACAGATCTGTCAAGTTGCTCTAACGGGTTCAGTTGGCGGTGGATGAATGTCCGACAGAACACCAGCAGTAAGATGAGCCCTCCGAGAACCAAAATACTCGTGATGGTCATTAATCGGTTATAGGGTGCGAAGAGTTCTGATTTCCAGGTGATGATGTCGATACTCCAGTTCGTATTCTTAAACGGTTTGTAGAAGGCATAGCAGTCGATTCCATAGATGTTGACTTCCATATAACCGCTGTCGCCGTCGAGCATGGCCTTAGCCAACTCGGCCGACTTGGCATCGAGAATCCTTAATTGTCTGAACATAGCACCAGGATTGAGCATGGCTGTATCGGGATGGATGATGAAATTACCGCTTTTACCTAACAGCGCACAGAAGGTGTTGGGATAAGGCCGGACCTCCTGGGCGATACGTGAGAGGTCGTTGAGGGTAATATCGACAGCCAGAATGCCGACGAGCTTGCCTTTCTGGTGGATGGGGGTACTATAAGTGATGATTGGGCAACCATAGGTTGTATCTTTCGGTATCGGTTCTGCCCAACATGGACTGTCGGTTGTCTTAGGGCGTGAATACCACTCTTGTTGGAGATAAGAGGTGCTACCGAAATGGTCGGAACATAGAATCTTGTTGCCACGACGAAAATGATAGGCCATAAAGAGACGACCCTTCTGAGGGTAGAAGTCGGGCTCGAAACAGATGGCACAACCGACGATGTCAGGATTGGTCTCTACCAACTGTTTGCTGATCAATAGGATGTCGTCGGGGTTGGCGAGACGATTCTCTACATACTCCCGCATATTGATGGCTGCCACCTCGGTCTTGTGTAGAATATTGTCGATGTTCAGTGCTGCCGTCTGGAGGGCTTGTTCCGAACGGGCAATAGCTTCTTCTTTGACGGCCTGACGCGCGTAATGGGACATGATAACCAAAGCGGCCACAAACAAGGCTGCTACGATTGCAATGACCCAGAAACTAAGTCTAGCAGATAGCGATTTTTGAAAATAGCTGATTAATCTCGGCATAGTCGGTGCAAAGATAGGAAAAAGCTTGGATTTTTCCAAGCTTTTTCTTGAAAATCTTTGCTTTCATCTCAACTATAAGACCATTATGGTAATGTAACTGAGATTTTTTTCAGATCTTTGTCTTGTGAGCTGTTGCCATAGAAGATTTCATAATGGCCGGGTTTCGTACGCATCGTGTTTGTCTCGGCATCCCAGAATTCGAAACTCTTCTGGTCGAGCTTGATGGTAGCGCTTGCTGTCTGTCCGGCCTTCACGTCAACACGCTGGAAACCGCGCAATGACTTCAGCGGTCCCTCTGTATCGGCTGTGTTACGGATGTAAAGCTGTACAATTTCAGTACCATTACGCTGCCCTTTGTTAGTGACGGGGATGCTGACCGCGAAATGGCCGTTCTCGCCCTCGATGGTAGCTTCGCCAATCTCAAAGTTGGTATAGCTCAGTCCATAACCGAAAGCGAAGAGGGGATCAGAGAAGTAACGATAGGTTCTACCTTTCATGGAGTAGTCTTCGTAGTCAGGTAACTGACTATCGTTCTTATAGAAGGTGACTGAAAGTTTACCAGAGGGATTGTAGTCGCCGAAGAGCACATCGGCTACTGCCGTTCCGCCTTCCTGTCCTGGGTACCATGCCTGTACGATGGCATCGCAACTTTCTGTTTCCGGCTGCAGGGCAATAGCAGAACCAGAACAATTGACGAACACGATTTGTTTGCCGGCAGCCTTTAGCGCCTTTAAGAAGTTGCGTTGCACCTTCGGCAGTTCGATACTGGTGCGGTCGCCGCCCTTGAAACCTTCAATGTTCACTGGCATCTCCTCGCCTTCAAGGCTAGGGGCTATACCACCGCAGAAAATCACCTTGTCGATGCCTTTCAGTTGAGCGATGGTTTCCTGATAGTTGATAGGGAGTTCCTTGGCTATATCTATCTTCATGGAGGCACCCCAGGTCTTCACGGTCTGGAAGCGAACTTCGATGTGGAACTGTTGGCCCTTTTCGGCCTGAAGGACAGTACGAGTGGGGGTGGCGCGCCAGATATGGTGGGTGAATTTCTTCTCACCATTGACGTAGAGTTCGAAATGACCGGTACTCTCCACGTTGATGACATATTCACCTCCCTCCTTTGGGGTAAAGGTGGTCTCGTATCTGGCTGAGAAATCTTCGATAGGTAGGTTGGCTGCGAAGACATGCATGCCCGAGGTGGTTACATTGACGGGTTTCGTATAGTATTCGGTTGTAAAGGCCTTTCCTTCCATCTTGGTGTTTGTCCAGAATGTGCCTCTCAGGCCTTTCTTGCCATCGGGTGACTGACAGTCGGTAGCGAGGTGACTCTCCATCACCTTGTCGTAAGTCAGGTCGCAGCCTGGAATATAAATCAGTTTCTTTTGCTTGGCCTTAATACCGTTGAGGATGGTCACGGTATGATTGGGTGTTCCATTGTAATTTCCCCACATCATCGGCTCGTTGTTGGCGTTGGGCCCGATGACGGCAATTTTCTCTGCATTTTTCTTGAAAGGCAGGATTCCATCTTTATTCTGGAGTAAGACGATCGTCTGTCTGGCCATGTCGAGAGCAATCTGTGCTGACGCCTTAGTTGACATGGCGGAATAGGGAATCTTTGACCATTCCACAAGCGATGGATCGTCCATCTCACCAAGATCGAACCTTCCTTCGAGGAGACGGATGACATGCTTGTCAACTTCTGCCTCTGAGATCAGACCGCGATGCACTGCTTCTGGGATGCTCTTGTAGGCATAACCATAACCGCATTCTACATCAGTTCCAGCCAATGTGGCCTTAGCAGAAGCATGAACTGGACTGGACGATGACTTGTGGGAATCGTAAAAGTCACTGATGGCACCACAATCGCTGACGACAAGATATTTAAATCCCCATTCGTTGCGCAGAATCTGCTGGAGCAAGCGGTTGGAACCACAACATGGGTCGTCGTCGAGACGCTGGTAGGCACACATTACCTCACGTACCTTGGCATCCTGAACAAGTGTTTTGAAAGCGGGCATATAAGTCTCCCAGAAATCGCGTACGGGCACATTAGTCAGATTGGCTGAATGACGAGTATATTCTGGTCCGCTGTGGACGGCATAGTGCTTGGCACAGGCCCAAAGTTTACGGTATTTAGCATCTTCGGGGCCTTGTAACCCGCGAACCACCTGCACGCCCATTACACTCGTCAGATAGGGGTCCTCACCATAAGTCTCCTGACCGCGTCCCCAACGGGGGTCGCGGAAGATATTCACGTTAGGTGTCCATACCGACAAACTGCGCATTTTCATGTCTTCGCCTTTGAGATCGTACATACGGTGATTATACTGGGCTCGGAACTCAGTTGAGGCTACATCGAAGACCTTATATAATAAATCGGGGTTGAACGAGGAAGCCATACCCACAGGCTCAGGGAAATTTGTAACGTTACCCATGTTGGCTGCGCCATGTAGTGCTTCGCTCCACCAAAAGAACTTTTTGATACCAAGCCGAGGAATGGCAGGACTTTCGTCAAGCATCAGCATAGCCTTCTCTTCCAATGTGAGCCGACTGCACAGATCTACGGCGCGCTCTCTGGCACTCAGATTGGGGTTCTGGTAACTAAAAGTCTGTGCCGACGATGTCAGGCCGGCACAGAACATGAATAATACGGTTGATAATAAAGTTAGGTAATGTCTTTTATTAGAATGTTGATCACTCATATTGTTGTTCGAGAGAATTGATTTCGGTTGCAAAGATATGAAAAAAATGAGACACGGGCATTCGCTCATGTCTCATATACTTTATCAGATGTAACATTGTCCAAGAAAATGGCTATTTCGTGAACCTGTAGAGCTTTCCGGCTGTGGTTTCAATGTCGTATTCATAGATTTTCCTAAGTGGTACAGGCTTGAAATTCTTCAGTTCTGGTGATTTCAGCGGCTCTTGGATGTTGGCTGGTTCCAACAATGGGTTAGGACAAGGGCCATCGGCCGGTCTCAAACCTTCGCCTTGCAGAGGTACATACGAGCGGAGGCGCAGTGTGCCGCCTATTGATGACTTGACGGTGGCGGCAGTCAAGACATTATCCTGCCAAGCGATATCAACCGTGAAACCGCCCCGGGCTCGCAGACCTTTTACTTCACCAGTCTGCCAGGCATCGGGTAAAGCAGGTAACAGATGGACAGCACCGTCATGACTTTGCAACAGCATCTCGCAGATGCCAGCTGCGCAACCGAAATTGCCATCAATCTGGAAAGGCGGATGGGCGTCGAACAAGTTGGGATAGGTTCGACCGTCTGGGTGAGCCATGATGGTATCTCTATCCTCGCTTGGTAACAAATGGAGCATGTTCTTGATAATTTTGAAGGCATGGTTGCCATCAAGCATACGCGCCCAGAAGTTGGTTTTCCAACCGAGACTCCAGCCTGTTGCCATATCACCACGTTGTGTCAGTGTATTGGCAGCAGCGGTGAACAATTCTGGGTGACTGTATGGTGAAATTTGGTTCGAGGGGTAGAGGCCATAGAGGTGTGATATATGTCGGTGTTCGTCTTTGGGATCATCTGCATCGATGAGCCATTCCTGTAATTGGCCATAGCGTCCAATCTGCATGGGGGGTAGTTTTTTCAGCGCCGACTGATAGCGTGTGAGTGAAGCCTCGTCTTTTCCTAAAACCTTGCCAGCCTTAATGACTTGGCTGAGTACATCGAAGACAATCTGGTTGTCCATCGTCGATCCGGCTGTAACGTTGGTACCCTTACCCATCGGACCATGTTCTGGAGAGACTGTCGGAACAGTCATGAGCCAACCCGCAGCATTCTTCAGTTCTCCGTCAGCTGGGTAGGTCTGCATATAGTCGAGCAGGAAGTCGGCAGCTCCTTTAAGAATGTCGTAGTTGTCTGTGAGAAATTGCTTGTCGCCTGTAAAGAGGTAGTGTTGCCATAGGTGAGTTGTCAGCCAGGCGCCACCTGTAGGGAACATACCCCATGGAGTACCATCGACCGGTCCGGCAATGCGCCAGAGGTCGGTGTTGTGATGGGCCATCCACCCTTTGCAGCCATACATCTCCTGAGCCGTCTTACTCCCTGTCTGGCTCAAGTCGCGAATCATAGAAAATAGCGGCTGCTGTGTTTCGGCAAGGTTGCCGATGAGTGCCGGCCAGTAGTTCATCTCTGCATTGATGTTGATGGTGTACTTGGAGTCCCAAGGGGCATATAGTTTGTCGTTCCAGATACCCTGCAGGTTGGCAGGTTGGCCACCAGGCTGAGAACTGGAGATAAGCAGATAACGGCCATACTGCATCATCAGCGATACCATGTCGAGGTCAGTACCATCGAAGACGGCGAGACGTCGGTCAGTCGGCAGCGCAGCGGAAGTCTCTGGTGATTTCAACTTTAGAAAGACACGATCGTACTGCTCACGGTATTTGGCAATATGACGTTCTAACAGGCGTGGGTAACTGTTCCGTTTAATGTCGGCAAGGGTTCGGACATTTTTTTGAGTGGGATTACCGTCAGTCTTCTTATAGTTCTGGTAGTTGGTGGCTGCAGCAATATAGATAGTGGCGCTAGTTGCATTGAGAACGCTCACACTCTCTTTTTCATCGTTTATCTCACCGTCGGCTGTTACTTCAATACGACATTCTGCATGCAGACCGGCTGGGATACCCTCATGTTCAACATTTTGTACCAAGGCAATAAGTTGGTGATTGCTGACACTGCATTGGGTCTCTAGTGGACTATTGAAGTTGACGTTGAAAGTCAGTGCACCTTTCTCGCTGGCTTGAAGACGAACAATAATCGCATGATCCGTCAGCGAAGCAAAGTAAGTACGTTGGTAGGTGACTCCATTGAACGTATATCGTGTCGAGGCGATAGCGTTACTGAGATCCAGTTGCCGGTGGTAGTTACTGGTCTCTGCTTGGGGTTGTTTGTGCATGGTTAGTTTCAGACTTCCCAAAGGCAGGTAACGCATTCCGTGAGGACCTTTGATGAAAGTACTATCTATGAGGGCTTGAGCATCTTTCTCCTTACCAGCAAATATCAGTTTGCGCACTTCCGGGAGTCTTTCTTTGGCCAGGGGGCTGTTGTTGTCATGAGGTGAACCGCTCCAGAAAGTTTCTTCGTTTAACTGTATCTCCTCAGTATTGATGCCACCGTAAATCATAGCACCTAATTGAGAGTTACCAATGGGTAGTG
Source organism: uncultured Prevotella sp. (assembly GCA_900315035.1). GTDB lineage: Bacteria > Bacteroidota > Bacteroidia > Bacteroidales > Bacteroidaceae > Prevotella. The sequence continues at coordinate 25,805 of OMXO01000008.1, read as the reverse complement.
CTTCGAGCCACTGGGTAGCAGGACGATCATACCAAAGTTTGTGGGCTTGGGCCAGGCCTGTCATCGACAGACAGCCTAGGCAGACAGTAAATAATAGTTTTTTCATTCCGACATATTTTTAATATAAGGTAAATCAATGAGGTGGTCTAATCCATAGAACCGTCTGGCGTTCTCACCAAGGAACAGAACTTTTTCGTGGTCGGTCAGTTCCTTGGATTTGGTGATGAAGTCGTAAGACATCTTATAGGTAATGGCGGTTATCGTGCGGGGATAGTCGCTGCCCCACATCAGTTTTTCCATACCTACCAATGATGCAGCCTCACAAATGGCACGCACCGCTGAGGGGAACGGATAGAATTCGCTATTATACAGCCAGGTGATGCCGCCCGACTCTATCATGACGTTGTCATGGCGTGCCAGCATTATTTGTTGGCGCCAACTCTCGTTCTCCCAAGGTGGAGTGACTGGGGGATTGGCCATGCCTAAATGACCGATGGCAATCTTTAACTGTGGACAACTCTCGATGACCTCGCGTAACTCTGCCACTTGCTGGTCGCCGTCGGCCAGCGTGATAGAGAGAATGACTCCTTTTTCTTCCATCAGATGGAACATCTTCATCATCTCCTCACTATTGAGTGGACGCCCTAACAAACGGTGTCCAGGGATGGCGATACCTTTGAACCCTTGCTGGATCAGAGAACAGGCTTCTTCATAGAATCCGTCTTCCAGATAGTTGGCCATGCCGAAGACAAAGAACCTATCTGGGTACTTACTGATAACGTCGGCCAGATATTTGTTTTGCAGGCCGTCGATAAACTCCTGCACGACGATGGCTGCCGATACTTGTGCATAGTCCATGTTTGAGAGGAATACCTCTGCGGTGTTCCGCCCGTCGATGATGAAGGGAGGTACCATCTGTACTTCTTCGCCGAGGAACAGCGAGCGACCATTCTTCATTGAATGGATGACTTGACCGTTCCAAGTGGTGTCTTGCTTCAGCCACAAGTGGGAGTGAGCGTCTATGATGTATTGTTTCATTTTGATGGTTGTTGGTTCTTGGTTGCAAAGATACAAAAAAGTTTTGAATAAAAAAACCTCGGAACAAGAAACGCCTTTCTTTGGTCCCGAGGTAGGAAAAACTACTAACTACTAATATAACTAAAACAATTTGATGACTTTTTCTAACTCTGTTGCAAAGGTATGACAAATATTTGAAACACGCTTGTTAATATGTTACATATAGTTTCGATTTTGTTTCATACCTCAAAAAAGTGCATTTTTTCTAATAAAATGCCTTATTTGAACAGCAGAGGAGCCATCTCACGGAGACTACGGCGCCAAGTCAGGAACTCGTGTGCCGTTCCTTCAGAGATAAATCCGTGGGCATTGAAGCCTGCCTCTTTCAGGGCATTCACGCTCTTATTGATGCCGTCGGGATTCTCCTTGTCACCGCAACTTTCGAAGATTGCTTTTACAGCCTTCGGGTCCTTAATCTCATCGGGCATATAGGTGCCACCGCTCAATAGTCCCCAGTAGCCGAACATCTCAGGACGGCGCAGAGTGATGAGCTTGGTCTCCATACCACCCATTGACAGACCGGCCATTGCACGGTTCCATTTATCAGCCTTAGTCAGGAAGTTCTTGTCGATATGGGGGATAAGCTCGTCGATAAGCACTTTCTCGAATTCTTCAGCGGTAAACTTGCCGATGGTTCCAAACTTGAAGTCGTTGGTCAGACCGTAGGCCATCACCACGATAAAGGGCTTAATCTTGCCGTCAGCAATCAGGTTGTCCATAATAATACCGGTCTTTCCCTGTACAGGCCAGCTGGTTTCGTTCTCACCCCAGCCATGCTGCAGGTAGAGCACAGGATAGCGCTCCTGCTTGCCTTTAACAGTCTTTCCATAACCATAGGGCAGATAGACGTTGGCTGTCTGCATTTTGCCTGTGCTCTCTGACCAGAAGTTCACCTGCTGGATGTTACCGTGGGGGATATCCTTGCGCCAAGCATAGAAGTCCTGGTCGGGAGCAGGAATCTCGATGCCACTCTCCCAACGGCAAGAACCGAAGTAGTTATGTGTACCAGGATCGTTAAATACACCACCATCGATGGTGAGGTGATAATAGTGGAAACCAGGATCCATCGGACCCTCTGTTGTGCCTACCCATACACCATCCTTATCCTTGCGCAGTACAGTACCTCCGCGGCCGCCAAGACCCAGGCTGACGATAACCGACTTGGCATCGGGAGCCACTACACGGAAACGGGCAAAGCCTTCACTGTTTACCATCGGATATTCTTGTCCGGGCTGGTTCATGGGGTTGGGAACAAAGTCTTCCTTCGGAACACGGTTGTCGGCAGCTGCGTCGAAGTCGCGGATAATCTGTAGAGAACGCTTAGCCTTGAAGTTCTCGTCGAAAGGCAGCGGATGATTGTTGACACCCAGCCATGAATCCTTATCACTGAGATTCCAGAAAGTCACGTTTTTGATAACGTCCTTATGCTTACGGAAAACCTTGAAGATACGGTTGTACTGATCCTCCTGTAAGGTGGCGATATATGGTGCCTGAGGCTTGGATTCTCCACGTGCGAACATCAGCTGACCACCACTCTCCGTGTTGGTACGGAGATCGAGTTCTGTAATGTGGATGATCTTAACTAACTCAGAGAAACGGCTGATAGCCTTGTCAAGCAGTTCTTCATCGGGGAAGTAGATGTTGTAATGACCCTGCATACCGATACCGTCGATGGGCACACCTGCATCTTTCATCTTCTTTACCATATTATAAATACGCTCACGCTTGCCTGGATCTACTGTGCTGTAATCGTTGTAGATCAGTGTGCCAGTAGGATCAGCCTCACGTGCAAACTCAAAAGCTTTAGCGATGAACTCGTCGCCACAGAGCTGGAAGTGACGGCTCTGACGATATGGACTTGGGGTTTCACCAGGACGACGGAACATCATGTTGTCATCAGCGATGGCTTCGTTCACTACGTCCCAGGCATAGACCACATCCTTATAACGATTCACTACCGTGTGGATATGATCGCGCAGACGCTCATAGAACACTTCTTTCTTCACTGGCTTACCTTTCTTGTCGGTAAACATCCAGTCTGCAAACTGTGAGTGCCAGCACAGACAGTGACCACGCATCTTAATGCCATTCTCACGGCAGAAATTGGCAATCTTGTCGGCCTTCTCAAAGTCCCATACACCCTCTTTGGGATGAATTTCGCCTGGTTTCCAGTCATTCTCAGCAGTCACACTGTTGAACTGCTTTTTGATGATGGCAATCTGGTCGGCATTCGATACGTTTGTCTGATTGACAGCTACGCCAATCGTGAAATAATCCTTGTAGGCATCCTTCAGTCCGGGACCTGCTGAGTAATCAACAGGGCGCCCCCACTGTGCCCATGATGACGTGCTGCAGATGGCAAGCAACGCCAGGGAGAAAATGGTTTTCTTCATGCTGTTTTTAATTAGATAATAATTATTTAGTTGATGTGCGCCTATAATCAAAGGTATCTATGTCAACATAACCACCGGCTTTCTTGGTAGCATAGTTGAAGATACCGAACTTAGAGCCCATAAAGAACCGACGCCAGTCGAACCCCATCTTATAGTCGGAGCCCATCTTTGTCCATGTTTCACCATCCAGGCTATAGTAGAAGGTTGCCAGGTCTTTACCGGGCATGAATCCTTGGGCTTTCACAGGTCGGAAGTCGGCGTCTATCCGCAGCCATACTTTCTGTTGCTTCAGTTCGACACTCTCAATGGTCTTCTCCTCTACATTCTTGACTTCCTTGTTGCGATCGGTTAGTTCCACCTTCAGTTCATTCATTTCTAAGGTGAGTTTCTTGCCTGTTTTCTTAACCGTCAGTGCACCGGTATCACTATTGAAGGCTGCCAATCCGGCACGATCACCATCTTTCATTCTCGAGAGATCCATCACGATGATACCGCTGCAACTGGGGCCTTCCATGCGCTGAGTCAGTGTATTAGGAGCCAAATAGATGTTGGGCACTACGCGGTTTGTCTTTAGTCGCAGGTATCCAGGGCGTTCTGTTAGACTCCATGCCTGGTCGATGGGGTTGTGGTTCCATTGCCAGTGCAGCCCTAATTTTGCCTGACTAAAATCATCGGCTTTCACGATGGTCGCTTCGGGCTCTCCGCTTTTAAGCGGACGTACCGTATCGGGTACTTTACCGTTCTCATCGCCTAGCATCGGCCATCCGTTGATCCAACGACATGGCATCACCGTGAGCACACGGCCTACGCCGCCACGATCTTGGAAGATGATACCATACCAGTCGCCGTCTTCTGTGTCAACGATTGTGCCTTGGGCTTCGTAGGAGAAACCGCCAAACTCACTTTCGAGAATCACTTGCTTCTCCCATGGACCATGGATATTCTCGCTTCTGTAGCATACTTCGCGACGATGCTTGCCAGGACCGTAAGTATGTGATATCATCAGCAGGTAGTACTTGCCATTATGCTTGATGACACGTGAGCCTTCCAACAAACCTTTCTCGTCTTCCTCACGCTGGAAGATCTGACGATGTGTCCCTTCAATGACGTCTGAGAGGTCGGCCTTCAGTTCCATCATTTCACCTGTGCCGTAAATGACATAGACACGATCGTCATCGTCGAAGAATAGTGAACAGTCGTGGAAATGGCGCATCCTGGAGACAATGGTCCATGGTCCCTCTGCCTTTTCTGCCGAGAAGATGTAGGTGTCGCCCATAGCTCCTTGCTCGTTAGGAGCCAATAGGGCATAGAACTTACCTTTGTGGTATTTCAGAGAGGTAGCCCATTGGCCACGGCCATAGGCCGTTCCTTGCAAAAGATCGTATTTCGGAGAGTCTGTCAGTTTGTCGAAGACATAACCTACCGTCTCCCAATTCTTTAGGTCCTTTGATTTCATGATCGGCGCGCCGGGCATCAGATGCATGGTTGTAGAAACCAAATAGAAGGTATCGCCCACACGAATGACGTCTGGGTCTGGCACGTCAGCCCACAGCATTGGATTCTGGATGGGTGGCGTGTGTAGTGTTTCGTAGTCTTCTGCCAGGACACTTGTTGCAGAGAACAGGGCGGCAACACAAATAGTCAGTAATGCTTTTACCATAAGTGTCGTTTATTTGAACAGATGGGGGATGAACTGGTTCAGGCCACGGCGCCATGTAAGCCACTCATGGTCGGTACCTGACGATTCGTAATAATGGGCATTGATACCCATATCATTGAGGTCCTTCACGAGTTTTTCGGTGCCGAACATCTTATCCATGCCTTCCGTACCACTCATCATGAAGAGATAGTGAACCTTCTTGTTGAACTCTTCGGCATTGGTGAATACGCCATCGTAAGCGGTCTTCGGGTCGAGACCGAAGATGGCACCACTGAACGTACCAATGTAAGAGAACTTATCCAGGTTGGTCAGCACAACATCAAAGGTTTGGTGTCCACCCCACGACAGACCAGCCATTGCCCTGTGGTCACGGTCGGTAAGGGTGCGGAATTTCTGGTCAATGGTGGGAATCAAGTCGTTGAGCAAGACTTTATAGAACGAGTTACCGTACTCGCTGAAGCCCTGACGGTTATCGCCGCCACGGAAAGGTGCCTTAATGTCGCCACTCTCCATCACCACAATCATTGGCACAGCATCGCCCTTGGCAATGGCATTGTCCATAATGTGCTGCATGTGACCTTGCTTGCTCCAACCGGTTTCGTCTTCACCCATGCCGTGCTGCAGATAGAGCACGGGATAGCGTTTCTTGGCGTTCTTCTTCAGGTCATACTCTGCTGGTGTATAGACCATGGCATGTCGCCACTCCTGTGTGGATTGCGCATAATAATAGAACGAACGTACCTCACCAGTTGGTACACCTGCCTGTGGACGGTAGTAGTCGCCTTCCGGACCCTCTGGAATCTCGATGCCGCCAGCCTGACGGTTACAGCCGAAGAAGGTCTCTGTCGAGGGGTCGATAAAGTTAACACCGCCAATGTTCATAAAATAGTAGTGGAAACCGGGTACGAGCGGATCTGTCACAGCCATGAAACCGCCCTTGCCGTCAGGCTGCATGTCGTATTTCTTGTTACAAATATCGACAACGACCTTACGGGCCTCAGGAGCTGAGATACGGAAATAGGCTCGGCCTTCCTTGTCAATCTTCGGGAAATCATTTCCTGGAATAGTGGTCTCAGCGAGATACGCGTCAGCGGGTACCTCAATCATTTTGGGCATTTCAATATAGGGACGTTTCGGCTCGTAGCCTAAAAAGCGTGCAACAGCTTCACCATAACGGCAACCCAACTCACGATAGCCGGCAGCGTCGAAATGCAGCCTGTCGGGTCCATTGGTGCAGTCATCAGAAGAGATAACCTGTGAGGTGTGGAGTGTCAAGGGCAGTTCGTCTATCTGTTTCTTGCAGCCGATGCAAACTCCCTTACCACCAGCCTGTACGATGTTTCCGGCATAAAGGTTTACCTCCTCTGGCTTCAACTGCAAGTCACCACAAAGGTTATCATACACTTGCTTGACCATACCTGCCCATTTCGGATCGCCTGTATTGGTCTCACCCTGATGCATGAGGATACCCTTGATGACACCGTCTTTCTGTGCCTTCTTGGCCAATGTAACCAAGCGCTTATAGGGATTATTGTCGTAGGCCTCAAGCATACCTTTCATCCAGTTTGGGGCTTTAGTTTTGACATAGTTGTCAATACTGTCGGGCAGGAACCCCTTGATGTCGATACCTCCGATGGCGACATGGATGACGCCGATCTTGATGTTCTCTGGCAATGATGCTACCAGTGTACGACCAAACCAGTCGGCTGGTGTCAGACCAGTATTTGGACGGCAAAGGGGCGGAATGGCTTCATACCACTCACCCATTTTCCTTGCGGGGAGTGTCTCTGTGGCAGGGTAGTCCACAGCAGGCATCCACAGAAATCGTGGACCAGGACTTTTTAAATCCTGAGCCTCAGGGCGAGCTGCACCCTCCATGTTCGACTGCCCGAAACAGAGGAAAATGTAAAAATTGGGGTCAGGTTTTTGAGCGTTCGCTGTCGCAACGAACACACTTAGCAGAATGGTTGAAATAAGTTGTTTCATATATTTTTTAGTTATTACTGAAAATTCGCTGCAAAGTTACATAAAATTCCTTATCAAGCCTTTTCATGACGTTACATAAATTTTTGGAATTGTATCAATTATTTGTAGGAATTATTGAAAAAGTTTGGTTTGTAACTATTTTTTTGCTATCTTTGCCCCAATATTATGTATTAACTGACGATTGACAAGATGAAAAAATTAACTCTTTGGCTTATGACCCTGGCGGTTGTCTCAATGGTGATTGCCTGTGGAGACATGAAGCAGAATGCACAAAACGATCAGGCAGACCATCAGATGGAGGCGGCTTATCGCTCGAAAGACTATGGCCGTTTAATGAGTCTGGCCGATAGTCTTGAAGCTGTTGGTGAACTTACACAGGCAAAGGCTTACTATTGGCGTGGCTATGCTAGCGACAAGACCCGTCAACTTCGAATGGCAGAATTCTACTGGAGAGCCTCATTAGAGGCTGCTACAGCAGAGAAGGACTATGATACCTATGCCAAGACTGCCAGTCGAATGGCTAATCTGCTGATGCTTCGTCATGATTATGAGGGCGCTCTGAAGATGGCAGAACCAGCTGCCGAACGGTTGGAAGCTTTGAAGTGCGACACCACAAGCGATTACGTGAATCTGCTCATCTATATTGGCTGTTGTCAGGCTGGTGTAGCCAATATCGCTAACGAGACGGCTGATGGTTTTGACCGCGCTTATAAAAAGCACTTGGAGAATATTGAGAAGAACCGTACTGATGAGGCTTATAAAGATGCTATTGCCGGACTTATCAACATTGTAGTGGCCTGTAATGTGACAGAGCACTATCAGGCAGCACTCAAATGGAACGGCCATTTCGGTGAACTGCTTAGTGAGTATGAGCAGCGTCCAACTTCCAGCAAAGATTATCTTGACAAACAACTAGCCCGCTTCAACATCTATCAAGCACAAGCGCTTGAGGGACTCGGGAAGTCTGAGGAAGCAGGAAAGGTATATGAAGCCTTTCTTACGACCGACTTCAGTAAAACCCCGGAAGGACGTATCCTTGCCAACGATTACCTCGTAGCTGCGAAACGTTGGGATGAGGCCGCTTTCAATTATCGTAGTCTCGATGCACATTTGGGTAGTGCCGGTTATACAATTGATAATATCAAGAATTTAGTGTTGAGGAAATTCCGCACCAACATTCAGGCTGGCCGTCTCGATTCTGCGATGAATGTTAGTCTTATGATCTGTGATTCCTTGGGTAATGCCTTCGAACAGGCCGACCGGCTGGAGGCTGAAGAGCAGGCTATCATCGTGAAGAAAGTCGAAGAACTGGCCCAGAGCGAGTCAAAAGCTACTCGTCAGCGCCAGTATATGATGATGGGTATCGTAGGACTTGTGTTTCTCATGATTATCGCCTATATGCTTTGGCGTCGTAGCATTAATCATCGGCATAAGCAGAAGCATCTTGATTTGAAGATGGCCTATGGTCAGTTAGAGGAAGCCACCTCGATGAAAGAACGCGAATTGACGGCTTTGCGTATTGCTCAGGATATTCGTCAGTCGATACAGCCCAGCATATTGCCGCAGCGTCATGATCTCTCGCTTTATACCTCATTGGTACCCGGACAGCTGACGGGCAATGATCTCTGTGAGACAATTATTCGTGATGACCGGCTATTCTTCTGCGTCGGAAACACTCTTGGCGAAGGTGTGCAAGCTGCTGTGACGATGGCGATGGTGGGGGCTCAGTTCCGTTCGTTGACCGCCTTTGAGTCGGCACCGGATCGTATCGTCTCTGCCATCAATGAAACACAGGCAGAAAGTCAACGTAAGATGACTCTTTTTGTTGGTGTGCTTGATTTGACGACAGGCCGGCTTGCCTATTGCAATGCTGCTCATCATGTGCCATTGGTAATGGATACTGAGGTAAGTCTATTATCTGGTGACCCTGATCAACCTGTCGGAGCTCAGCCAGGTCTTGTATTTACCCCTCAGGAGATGACACTTGCCAGCGGTTCGATGCTTTTCCTCTATACCGATGGCCTGACAAAGGTACAGAATGCAAGCCAGAAGGTGCTTGGTGAGAAGGCTGTGAGAGGTGCTGCTTTGCAGGCACTTAAACTTAATCCATCACCGAAAGCTTTCTTCGATCAGATGCTTGCAGGGGTTGATGCCTTTACTGGAGGTACAAAACAAAGGGACGACATAACGATGATGGTCGTCTGCCGTCCCCAATAGCATATTGTTTGCGATATCTACGGTGCTATGCTTTCAGATTCTCAGGAATCACAGGCATAGCGCCGTTTTGAGTGCAGACAAAGGCACTCACCTGTACCGCTGTCTTGTGGGCTTCCTGTACAGACTTGCCTTTGAGGATACTGCCACAGAAACTGCCGGTAAAAGAGTCGCCTGCTCCCACGGTATCGGCCACCTCTACCTTTGGCGTTTCTTGGAACGAGGTCAGACCGTCGTCAGTGAATACATACGAACCGTTGGTACCACAAGTCAGAACGAGCATCTTCAGATGGTAGTCCTCCACAATCTTTTGGCAGGTCTTGCGCATGTCTATGCCGTCGTAGCCGAACATACGGTTAACCACCACCAACTCTTCATCATTAATCTTTAAGATGTTGCAGATACAGAAGGAATCCTCGAGAATCTCCTTTGAATAGAACTGCTGGCGGAGATTGATGTCACAGATCTTCAGACAATCCTGAGGTGTGGCATCGAGGAACTTGCGGATGTTCTCACGTGAGACAACGTTACGTTGGGCCAATGAACCGAAACAAACAGCACAGGCATTCTTGGCTATCTCTTCCATCTCGGGGGTGAAAGGGATGTTGTCCCAAGCTACATTTTCCTTGATGTCGTACGTTGGTATGCCGTCACCAGTCAGTGTTACTTGTACTGTTCCTGTGGGGTAGGGCACGCGTGGCATCAGGTAGTTCAGGTTGTGCTCCTTGAGCGCCTCGATGGTTTCCTCTGCCAGAGAGTCTTCGCCTAAGGCGCTGATAGCAATAGTATTGTCACTGCCAAGGAACTGACCTGCGTGATATGCAAAGTTTGCAGGTGCGCCACCTAGTTTCTTTCCTTCGGGAAGTACATCCCATAATGCCTCTCCGAGGCCTACGATATATCTCTTCATAATATTTATAATTATAAATTTACAACTTTAATTCTTAACTTTTCCTACGTAAGTGAATAAGTAGATGACACCGATGGCCATCACGATGACTGCTCCGGCCTGACCGATTGCATCACTGGCAAAACCCATGAGCAATGGGAAAATCGTACCTCCGAAAAGACCCATGATCATCAGACCGCTCACCTCGTTCTGTTTTTCGGGCATGGAGGTCAGCGCCTGGGCAAAGCAGATAGAGAAAATATTAGAGTTACCATAACCTACAAGGGCAATGGCTGTATAGAGCATCCATTTCTCTGTACCGATGAAGAGACCACACATGGAGAGTGCCATCATCACCACACTGATGATAAAGAACGTGCGGTTGGGCAGTACACGGAGGAAGAATGAACCGGTAAGACAGCCGATAGTACGGAAGATAAAATAGAGACTCGTGGCAAAGGCTGCATCATTGAGCGTCATTCCCAGACGTTCCATGAGAATCTTCGGTGCTGTGGTATTCGTACCTACATCGATACCTACATGGCACATGATGCCAAAAAACGACAGCAGCACAATGGGGGTGCCTAACAGTTTGATACACTCTGCAAAGGATGAGGCCTTACCCTCGATGCGTTCTTCTTCAATAGGTGTCACACCTAACAGGACAGCAGCAATAATACCTATTACAAAGTAGATGCCGAAGAGCACACGCCAGTCATAGCCGAACGATGGGATGACTTGGGTAGCGCCCCACATGGCCAGATAGGGTGCCAAGAATGAGGCAATGGCTTTGATAAACTGTCCGAAAGTCAGCGTCGAGGCGAGATTGCCACCACCCATCACCGTTGATACCAGTGGGTTCAGTGAGGTCTGCATCAAGGCATTTCCAATACCCAACAGCGAGAATGCACAGAGCATGATTGGGAAATTCTCACCAAACAGTGGCAGGAAGAGTGATACGACAGTTACTACCAAGGATAGGAGCACGGTCTTCTTTCGTCCAATCTTATTCATCAGCATACCTGTAGGCACACTGAAGATGAGGAACCAGAAGAATACGAGCGATGGAAAGATGTTGGCTACTGAGTCGGTCAGTTGCAGGTCTTCCTTCACATAGTTTGATGCAATGCCCACCAGATCAACAAAGCCCATGGCAAAAAAGCAGAGCATCACAGGGATGAGGGCAAGTTTACTTGTCTTACTCATAGTTGTTTTGTGTTTTATTATTTATTTTTACTTGATTTCATAGATGGTGGCCTTGCCGCCCTTTACCTTTATATTATTATAAGGTTCAGACGGGAACACCAGATTAGTCATGGCCATCTTACCATCGGCATCAATCGCCTCGATGCTGCTGTTGTCGATAAAGATGCGCAACTGCTTGATATCGCCATAAGTGGGCGCGCAGGTCTCTGCGGGGAATGCTTCGCTGAAGGAGTTATCACCGGTCTTCGTGCGATCCATCTTAAATAGGTGCTTGGCACCGTCGTAACTCATGACTACCTTCTCACCTTTAGTGTTCCATAACACGATCTCTGTAGCCGACTTCATGTCAACGACAATCTCGCAGGCTTGTGTTGGTTTCTTCACAGTCTTGCCTCTCAGAGCCAGATTCTCTTTGGATGGGATGACGCTGCAATAGATGTCGCCTTGATATTCGTAGAGACCAAGGTCACGTGCAATACTATTGGCAGAACGGAACTGTTTAGTAGGCACTTGGTTGGCATACTGCCAGTTACTCATCCAGGCGATGGCTATCTTTCGGCCGTCAGGAGCATTGTCGAACGTCACTGTGGCATAGTGGTCCTTACCATAGTCCATCCATTTGGTTACCTCAGGTTTGGTGTCGCAGGTAAACTTATGTCCGTCAAACTCTCCGACGAAATACTGTGTGGCACTGCCACCAAAAGGTCCACCAGGGTTGATGTTGCAGATGAGCATCCACTTCTGCTTGTCTGTACCACGAACTTGTAACTTCATCAGGTCGGGGCACTCCCAAACACCATCGTGGTTGCCGTATTCCTTGCCAAATGAACTCTCATAAGTCCAGTCCTTCAGATTAGGAGAACTGTAAATACGCATCTCCTGACCGGCTGCAAGAATCAGGTTCCACTTCTGTATCTCCGGATTCCAGAACACCTTCGGATCGCGGAAGTCGGGGATGTCGGATGTAAGGATGGGGTTGTTCTCGTATTTCTTGAAGGTCTTGCCGTTATCAGTAGAATAGGCCATCGACTGTGTCTGATGCTGTCCGGCAGAGGTGTAGAAGGCTACGATGGTACCCTTGCCAAAACCAGAGGTGTTGTTCTTATCGACTACGCAAGAACCACTGAAGATTGAACCGATGGCATCGGGCTCGATAGCTATGGGCTGGGCTTCCCAATGGATGAGGTCCTTGGTCGTAGAGTGTCCCCAAGTCATGTTCTCCCACTGCGAACCATAGGGATTGAATTGATAATAGAGGTGGAACTCTCCGTCTTTATAGAACATACCATTCGGGTCGTTCATCCAACCATATGCAGGTGAATGGTGATATTGCGGACGGAATTTCTCGCGGTTTGTGGCATCATAGGCCTCTGTCTGTTTCATCTCTTTCCAACAGGCGAAGTCCTTGATGGCACCTGTTGTACGACGGTCACCATGGAAGTTGATGTCGAGCAGCACTTGCTTCTTCCCGAAACGACGGATATCCAGTGGCACGTAATAATCTACCTTATCTACAGCCAGTCGCACATTGAAATTCTGTACTTGCTGGTTGTCTGCGATAACCCGTACATTAGCAAACTCTTCTTTTTCCTGAACGGGCAGCAACAGATATTTCTGGTCCACTGTTACGGGTTGCATAGCGTGGTTGTCACCAAGAATCTGAGGCTGTACCTGGGCGCTGGCTGACATCATCAGCAGAGCCGCTGCAATTGTTGACATGATTCTTCTCATAGGTTTCTATTTGTTGATTTTGAATTGATTTGTGGTGCAAAAATACGACAATAATGCCAATGCGACTATAAATAATGTTTCAAAATCTAAGAAAAATCGTTCATTGCAACATATTTGCACGTAATGAACGATTATTAGTAATCTATTGAAAATACTAGTAAACACAGCCGAAGTTAATAGTTTGTTAGCAGATTATATGCGTATTTTGTCTGTTCCGTCCGCTCCATGAGGCCAGCGGGGGATGGTTCTGGTGGGGGCGTGAAGGTGCTGCCGGCTGTGTCAAACTGGTCGTGGTGGATGCCTTGGTATCAGACTTGGAATGGCAAATCTTCAAAGGGTCTCTATATTATAAATGGTAAGAAACATCTGACGAAATAGCTCTCGTTTCTAAATTTTTTTTAGCAGTCTACCTACATAACTACATAAAATCTCTCGAAACCCTTTTAAATAAAAGGTTTCGTGGAGTTTTTTAACTACATAATAACTACATATAACTACATGCTAACTACATATATCCTACATGTTTTTGGCATTTTTCGTGCAAAAGCGTTCATCTTAGAGGCCTATAGAAGCCTCCCTTAGCTCCCTATCTGGCAAAATTTCGGTGGTCTTTCCGATACTATTGGCATAATGGTAATCACTAAATTCTCTAGAGAATTTAGTGGCTACCTCCCGTATCTCTCATTGTTAGTACCCGTCTTAGCAGAAAATTCTCTAGAGAATTTTCAAACAACGATTAGCATAAATATCTGCAGAGACATGTATCTCATCTTGCTACCTCCCTATGTAAACATTAAAAACAGTGGTATTTCGGCTAATTTATGCATAATCTATGTAGTTAGCATGTAGTTATATGTAGTTATTATGTAGGTTGAATAAGTGCTTTACGCTCTTATAATCAGATACTTACATGGTATTTATGTAGTTATGTAGGTGAAAATGTAATTTCTAAAAAAAATTCGGCGCTACTCGTCATGAGCAGCGCCGAATGATAGAGGGAAGCAAATCTTATTGTTGACGAACTTTCACATCGCTGACGGTAATGCTACCACCGTAGTTGTTGATGCTCCAGCAGTTCTTCTGAATGCCATAGATGCGCTGAGTATAGGCGCAGACATCATTGATGTACATGGTGATAACCGAGTTGTCTGTGTAGATGTCGATGTTATAGGTGTTGTCAGCAGGGCGCTCAAACCAATAACCATCAATACCCTCGATAAAGCCCTTGCCTGCAGAACCTTCTTGCTCGAAATTTACCTTGCGATGGTTCTCGTCTTCAGGATTAACTACCATGGTGTAGTATTTCTCAGAGTCCGTTCCGCGTACGAAGCTGATGCCAAACTTATCCCAGTTGTTGGAAGTCTTAACGGTGAACGTAATGTGGTTGGCTGTGCCAAGTCGGCTGTAGAGCACATAAGCTCCATCACCACTTAGGGTACCGTTATTATAACCATTGCTGGTCACCACGTTTGTTGCAGCATCCTTATTATATTTGGCAGCCATGGCAGGCACAGCACCAAGTGTCAGTGTACCGTCAGCATGTTGTATGAGCTTGTGGCATACCAACGCACCACTCCAGTTAGGCTCGTTGCCGTCACCAGCGCCTACATTGATATTCTTTTCGTGGATGTCAGCACCAGAACGGAATGGGCACCAGCCCCAGATGTAGCGGTCTGTACCGTTCGAAGCCGTCTTACCTGCGTAGAAGGCACGGCTGTCGAGAACACCCTCATGACCATCGGCAGGCCATTTGGGACCATCATTGAAGCAGCTCTTCAACTCCTCGTAGGTTTTGGCAACCATATATTTCACTTTACGACTCCAAGAAGTGCGGAAACTTTCACTATAGACCATGTACCAGTAATCACCCATCTTAAAGATATCCGGACATTCGAGCATGCGGTCCCAGATCATGCGGATACGGCCTACATGTTCCCAGTTTTTCAGGTCGCTCGACTTGAATTCGGCAAATACGGGGTCACCGCCGTGCTCAGGATAAGTAGAGATGACCATATGGTAGAGATTGTCGTCTGCCACAAAGATCTGCGGGTCGCGGAAGTCGTTGCTGGAATAACCGAAGTCTGGTCCATTGAGAGTCCAGAGTTCATCCTTGGTCCAGGTTTTGAAATCCGAAGATGTGGCACGCATGACGACCTCACGGTTCTTGCAATTGCCGTTGTGTCCGGTGTAATAGATGTAGTAGGTCCCGTCTTTCTCATAGGCGCAACCAGTACCAATGGCTGCATCCTGCTGGTAGTCGTTGCTGGCGAAGGGTAAAATCTCACCCAGTGACTCATAACTGGCACCGTCTTTGGTCGTAACAGCCCATATGGGGTGGAAACGGAAGGTCATGTTGTTAATGAACTCCTGCAGGTAAAGCACTTTGAAATCACCTGCTTTCTGGTCATAGAAGGGCATGGGATCTCCTACTCGTCCTACTGCGGGCGTGTAATATGTTCCGAATCCCTGTTCGTCAGTAGGAGCGAAGAATGTGGAAGTACCGCTCCAGTCCTTAGCGGGATCGCCACTGAACTCGGTGTCGCTGCATGCCGTCAGCGCAGAGGCTGACAGCATGAGTGAAAATACTGAATATATCATTGTTTTCATAATTTCCTAGTTTTATTTTGTTAGATAATCGAATGCATTGAGCATAATAGCACCCATATTGTCGTGATAGTGCGACTCATACGGAGTAGGTGAGTTCCAATCGAAGAGTCCGGAACCGAAGCAGATGATACCACCTTTACCGAATTCACCGTTGGCGCCCTTCAACTCCCATGATGACACGCTATTGTCACCGCCAAGTGCACGCCCTCCGGTCTTTGCCTCAAAGGCATCCTTACCATCACGATAGTCATCCCAGAATCCGTATTGTGAGGTGGTGTTACAGATGGTGTAATCCTTATCGAGCGTATAGACGGCATTGTCTGCTGCGCCAGGATAGGTCTTCAGGTTCTTCCACAATGGGTGCGTGATGTCGTAGGCATAGAAGTGCCAAGGATCGTCGCCCATCAGGTCGGAGCCTTCACCGCCTCCGCCACCCCAGACATTGTTGGGATAAGCATCCTCAGGCATAGCCCCCAGTGCAATAGCATAGTTCACAGCAGAACGTCCCAGTACGAAGCCCACACCTCGCTGCCAGAGCTCCTTCATCTTCGGCAGAGCTGTCATGGCGCCTACCTCAGCTCCGGCGAAACCATTGTAGTTGCCGTAAGATGAGCAATGACGATGGAAGAATACCAGTTTACATTCATCGAGCGAGATGTTTCCACTTGCTACATCGCTCCAAGAAGCGTAGGCGGCACTTTCGATATTGCCAGTAAGCCACTTGGCTGCAGCCTTCTCTTCATCATTCAGCAGTTCAATGTTCTCTGCATCACCAACAAAGATAGCCACAGGATTGGCAATCAGATTTACATATACAGTATAAACTGTGGTTGCTGTATTGTCGTTCAGCGTAATCTGGAAGGGTTCTGTGAAGTTTCCTTTTGTACCGCTGGCGGGACTACAAGTGGCATCCTCGCTGCATACGACTTCAAAGGTGGCGTTGCTTAAGTCGATACCGCTGTTGGCCATCACGCTTACGGTGATAGTCTTGTCTTGCTGGTTGATGGCACCCTTAACGCCCTCAAGGATGAAGAGCGACATCAAGGCCTCGTCGTTGCGGACACTTATCTGGTAGTCCATGACGAGATCACCCTTAGAGATATGCAGTGTACGGTCGCCATCGAAGTTGATGTGGTCGCCTACTTTCATATTAGTCTGAGCGCCAGATGATACAGTCAGGCTGGTTATCTCCATATCGCTCTTCTGGTTGAAGTCCACAGGCACTTTTACCTTGACTTGCCTTTTTTCTGTGTTGATAACTCCTTCATATTGACCGTTGAGCACGAATTTCTCAACGAGGCATGAACCGCTGATGTCGATACTGCCTGTATGATCGTCACTGCAGGCGGTGAGGGCTGCTATCATTCCGCAGCATATGAGACCTGCAAATAGTAATTTCTTGATATTGGTAATCATAATTATATATTTCTAATTACTGATTTCTAATTGCTAAATTATTGCCACTGTCCGCAATTCTGTGTATAGTGTCCGTTAGATGCCGACATCTGCTCCTTTGGTATTGGAAGATACTCATTCATGTTGGCAGTGAACTGCGAACCTACTAAGAAACTCATCTTTTGGCTCTCTGTGGTATAGTATTTGTTGATAACGGTAGCAGCATCACCCCAACGTACGAGGTCGAAGAAACGCTCACACTCCATGGCCAACTCCAGTCGGCGCTCCATCTTGATGATCTTCATCGCTTCGTCCTTTGAATATGATCCATTGTATTTGCCTACTGCATAGTGTACACCATATTTGGTTGAATAATTCGAAACGATGCTATTGGTTGCCATACCAGCTGCGCGATCGCGAACCTGATTAACCAGTGCGATGGCTTCTGCGGTCTGATTCAGTTGAGCCAGAGCCTCTGCACGCATCAGCAGCACATCTGCATAACGTAACACTACACGGTTCATCGAACTTGCCCATTGTGAGTCGCAAAGGAAGAGATAACTGTCGGTCAGGGCTGGGTCAACATTCTGCTTCAGCGATACAAAGTATCCGAAAGCGCCACCCGAACGGCTCCAAGTATTGCTCTCTGCCATCATGTAACTGGTGTTGAACATATAGGGAGCACCTGGTACACCGACTGTTACGAACAGACGTGGGTCAACTGTCTGATTGGAGCCGACGGTATATTCGACATCAGCAAAGTTGTCAAGAAGAGGAAGACCATTGCTGTTAGTGCGATAGGCACTGACCAGGTTATGTGATGGCTTGTAGAAGTCGCAACCAGAGTCATGTACTTTAGGAATGCATGGAACAATCAGACGGTTGGAAAAGTTCAGGTTGCCATAGGTCGTTCCGTCATTTTTTGAGTATTGGATAGACCAAATACTCTCTTTGCCATTCTCGTATTGCTCTTCTG
Source organism: uncultured Prevotella sp. (assembly GCA_900315035.1). GTDB lineage: Bacteria > Bacteroidota > Bacteroidia > Bacteroidales > Bacteroidaceae > Prevotella. The sequence goes on along the minus strand of OMXO01000008.1, from coordinate 7,671 downwards.
GGCGGAAATTGTTATGCAGGTCGGGCTCCAGACCATAGCCATTGTAAATGGAGAGATTGGTATATTCCACAACCTTCTGCAAGTCTTCTGTATTGACAGATGTCACCTGATTGGAGTTTGCGTCGTCTTGATGGTATGCCTTATAGAGGTAAACCTTAGCAAGGAAGGCAGCTGCAGCAGCCTTTGTCGGACGTCCCTTCTCGGCTTGGGTTGTTGGCAGCACCTTATAAGCCTCTTCCAGATCGTTGATAATCTGTTGCCAACCTTCATCATTTGTGTATTCGGTGTTAGAGAGATTATTGTAGTCGGCTTCCTGCATGTTGAGCTTGTTCACGAAAGGAATCTTCTTGAACAGACGTTTCAGCTGAAAATGGCCATAAGCTCGCAGGAACTTCATCTCGGCAGTACGCTGCTGGATGGTCGCATTCTCCTGATCTGCACTTGCAAGGATGTCGAGTGACAGACTGACACGTGAAAGATATTTGTAAAGCTTATCCCAAATAGAGTTGAAAGGCCAGGCATCCGTGGTAATGCCAGTACCCCTCTCAAGGTGGTGGAAAGGCTCACCGTCGCTGAAGGAACTACCACCAACATAGGCATCATCAGAGCGGACGTCATAGTTCCAAAGTGAGAACGATGCGTTCATGTCCTCGATGGTAACCAGTCCTGCGTATGCTGAGATCAGCACGTTGTCAATATATTCAGGTTTCTTAACCTCATCTTGAGTCAGCGTAGCCTGTGGTACCTGTTCCTCAAGGAATTTAGAGCAGGACATCAAACCGCAGATGGCGCAGATGGCGCAGATTGATCTATATATTGTTTTCATAATCGTTGCATAATTTTAGAATGAAACATTGAGTCCAAATGTAAGATTGAGAGGAATAGGATAGTTGAATCCAGGGTTCTCCGGATCGGCACCAGTGAACTTGCTGCTCTTGATAGTCAGCAGGTTTTGAGCCGAGGCATAGAGACGGATGCGGTCTAAGCGTATCTTGTCGGTAATGCTCTTGGGCAAGTTGTAACCCAACTGAATCGTGCGCAACTTTACATAAGAACCATTCTCTATGAAATAAGAAGAAACACGTCCCTCATTGTTTGTATCCGAAGTAGTGAGTGCAGGGATATTGCTGCCTGGGTTGGCTGGACTCCATGCATCAAGAACGCGGACGCCTTTGTTCAGATAGGGCACGTTGATGGCAGAGTTGGCCCAGAAGTCGGTCTGTGACTTATAACCACGACAGTCAACGTCAACTCCCTGTACGCCTTGCCAGAACATAGTCATATCCCAGTTCTTGTATTGTACGTAGATATTAAGACCCCATGTGAAGTCGGGTGTCGGATCGTAGATCCAGTCCTGATCGGCCTCAGTGATGATGCCGTCACCATTCAGGTCCTTATAGCGGATACGTCCCAGACCGGCACCTTCCTGCTTGGCATGATTGTCGATTTCCTCCTGGCTTTTGAAAATGCCATCGTAGATATAGCCTACTTGAGAGAACATGGGATGGCCGACAACGCTCTTGACACCATTACCACCATATTTACCATTGGCAGCTACCGTGTCTGGCAATTTTGTAACCTTGTTCGTATATTTACTGATGTTTCCGTTGATATCCCACGAGAAACCATTCTCCAGACTATGGCGATAGCCAATGCTCAGTTCCCAACCGTTATTCTTTACCTCACCGGCGTTAATCCACTGGCCAGAACCTTCACCCATAGCACCGATGCCCTCCATAAAGAGCAGAATGTCGGTGGTGTTCTTATTGAACCAGTCGAAGCTACCATAGACTTCATTCCTGAGGATGGCGAAGTCAACACCGATATTGTGCTGTGTAGTTGTCTCCCACTTGATATCATCGTTTCCACGCTGATTACGAACATATCCGTTAGCCAGGTCGTAACCGCCGTTCTTACCTGAGATATCATAAGAAGAACCTGCCTGTCCACTTCCCCAAAGACCTGTAGAAACAACAGACTTATAAAGAGTATAGCGGGCGGTATTGGAGATTTCCTGGTTACCGGTCTGTCCCCAAGAGTAGCGTATCTTCAGATTGTCAAGCCAACCTTTAGTGGATTCCATGAATTTCTCCTGAGATATGCGCCAGCCAGCAGATACTGATGGGAATGTACCATATTGGTTGTTAGTACCGAATCGGCTTGAACCGTCACGGCGAATGGTAAACGATGCCAGATATTTGTCATCATATGTGTAGTTGACCTTACCAAAGAATGAGACGAGTGAGAATCCTTCGCCAAAACCTTCTGCCAACTGACGGCCTGCACCAGCAGATGGCCACATATAATCTGTGTTCAGAATAGCCAGTTCATAGCGCTTGGCACTGTTCAGCTTATAGTCCGTACGGTTAATCTCAGTACCGATCATGGCATCACCACGGTGCTTGCCAATCTCAAGGTTATAGGTGGCAATCGCATTCCACATCCAGCGCATGGTGTGTTCTTGTTTGCCTTCAACAGCAGATTCAGTGCGCATGACTTTACCATTGGGGATTGGATAAGTGAAGAATCGTTGTTCTTTCTGAGTGTAGTCCATGCCTAAAGTTGTGCGAACCATGAAGTTCTTGAACGGTGTGACACTCAAGTGAACATCACCAAACATACGCCACTGTGTATATTCGTTGTCTTTCGCATTGTCTATCATACTCAGAGGGTTCTCGCGCTCAGAGTAAGCACCAAGTGCCTGAGCATATTTGCCGTTCTCTGCGTAGATAGGGAAGTTGGGGTTGAACTCCAAAGCGTGCTCCAGGACACCACCAGGCGCATCAACGCCCTTAGTACGGTTGATGGTGAAATTCTCACCAATAATAGCATCACCGCCAAAAAGTTTGTAGTCTGCATTGGCACGAGCCGACAAACGATTGAAGTAGCTGTCCTTGATGGTACCTTGGTTATCGTAATATCCAAGAGAGAAAAATGATGTTCCCTTCTCAGAACCATTGCTGACTGATACATTATACTGTTGTACAACACCTGTGCGGGTAATTTCTTTGAACCAGTCAGTATCTCCTGTGCGCACACTGGCATTCTCATCGAGATACATGTTCATCGTCATGCGGTTCAGTGTGGGATTACCATTGGCATCGTAGCTCCAATCATAGTTATAGCCCAAGTTGTTGTTTGAGGGGTTCAGACCGTCGTTGACGGAGGCTTGCCAGAAAGCACGTCCCCACTGGCTAGCATTCATCGTCTCAATTTTATTGGTATAGAAAGAGGTGGCAACAGATCCGTCGAAATTCACCTTGATCTTGCCATCCTTACCTTTCTTTGTTGTAATAATGATCACACCGTTGGCTGCACGTGATCCGTAAATACTTGCCGAGGCGGCATCCTTCAGTACTTGAATGCTTTCAATATCGTTTCCGTTCAACTCGTGCATGCCGGCCTTTGTAGGCACGCCGTCAATGATGTAAAGAGGATCGTTGTCGTTAAGGGTTCCAACACCACGGATGCGGACGGTTGCTGCACCAGAGGGATTACCATCGGCTTGGATGTTCATGCCTGGCACACGTCCCTGAAGGGCCTTCATCGGGTTGTTCTCGTTCTGTTTGGCCATTTCGTCTACACTTACTGTTGAAATGGCACCCGTCAGGTCAGCCTTACGCTGAGTGGTATAACCAGTCACCACGACTTCCTGAAGCACTTCTGCATCATCTTTCAGCGTCACCGTCATTCCGGGTTGTGCAGGCAATTCCTGTGTCTGGTAACCAATGTAAGAGACCACGAGGATGGCACCCTCTTTCACTTTAATCTTGAAGTTACCGTCAAAATCGGTAATCGTACCGTTCGACGTACCTTTCTCCATTACCGTGGCACCAATGACCGATTCGCCTGTAGCATCGACCACCGTACCACTGATCTCACTCTGCGCGTACATCATTGTACTCGTCAGGAGAGTCAACAAACTCAGAATCAGTTTCTTTAGTTGTTCCATTGTTGATCGTTTAAAATTGTTAGTACTTCTGTGAATAAAATCTGCTGCAAAAGTACTATAATAACATATGCGGGAATAGCAAAATTCGTTCAGAACCTCGCAAAAATGTTACATGAAACAATCGTTGACTATTATGTCAAAAACGTCAACATGCCTTTAAACAAAGGAAAAGGACGGAGATTACTCCGCCCTAAGGTCTGTTGGGTACTTGCCGAATTGTTTTTTGAAGCAAGTTGAGAAATAACCTGGGGTCCCAAACCCTACATCGTATGCTATTTCTGCCACCGTCTTTGTAGTTGAGGTCAGTAGAGCATAAGCCTGCTGCAGTCGCATCTGTCTCAACAGTTCAACGGGGGGCTGTCCTGTGATAGCCTTCACCTTTCTATATAATTGTACGCGACTGAGTCCCATCGCTTCGCCCAGTTCGTCCATTTTTAGATTGGGGTTCGACATGTTCTCGCGGATGGCTTCATTCAACTGCTCTGCAAATATCATGTCCTGGCTCTTGTGTGCTGGCGTCTCTTCGGCAGGCGTTACGAATATCTCGTGCAGACGTCGATTGCTGGCATCAGTGTAGAACAGTGTCTGTTCTTCGTTCATCGACTGCCGCTGTCGTAAGTTCCTCTTTGACTGCCACCAGGCATACAATATCATGATGATGGCAACTACCAGCACAAAGATGCATACGATACTACCCACAAGCACTTTGCGCTGTGTATTGTATAGCACCATTGAGTTCTCCAGTTTGTCGTGAATGGTCACCAAGTCATCATTCTGCTTCATGAGTTCTGCCGATTCAGTCATGACCAGATCTACATTGTCGGGTGTGACAACAAAACCCAGCAACGGGTTCTCGCGTTCATAAGGTTTACCCGTCAGAATATCAAGTGCAAGCCGGATAATCTTTTCACCATGAGTAGGATAATAGTAGGTTCCTATCTGATGCCCAAGTTTTACATACTCCAGCCCTTCGCCAGGCATACCGTCAATACCCAGAATCTTAATGCGGCCCTCAACATCCTGTTCTACTACGGCTTTATAAACCCCCGTTGCCATACCATCGTTGTGACAGAATACAAAGGTGTTGTCCAAACGGCTGTTATCAGACTGTCGGAGCGAATCTATCAAGTGGGTAACAATGTCGCAGGATGCGTCACTCGACCAATCGCTTATCCGACAAACATATTCCACCTCGGGTAAACCTTTCATGGCTGATTCAAAACCACGATGACGCTCAAGGGCAGGCGTACTGCTCAACAATCCTGTAATCTCCACCACTAACGGCCTCTTGCCCTTCGGTTGATTCTGCCCTCTGACTATCGAGGCAATATATTGTCCCACAATATAACCAGCCTCGACATTATTGCCACCAATGAAAGCCGTATAATCAGCGCTGGTCTTACGGTCAAAGCTGACAACAGGAATACCGGCTTTAAGTACCCGTCCTATGGCATCATTAATGATCTGTATATCCTCATAGGGAGCCACTACCATCAAGTCAATATCCGTCTTAGCCAGACTATCTATCAGATGAGCCTGCAATTCAGGGTCATCAACCGAATTGGCAATGTTAACCTTGACATCGTGTTCGTATAAATGCTGGGCAGCAAGCATCTCTCGGTTCACCTTCTCACGCCAAGGTCCTTTGGAGCATTGTGCTACCCCAATCTTATATACCTTTTCTGCTGTACAAGAGGTCAGTAGTAAGACTATTGACAGTAGGTATAATATGGTACGCGCGTATGAATTATGCATCTGTGTAGCTATTATTTTGGTTGCAAAAATAAATAAAAACAGGAAAAATACCAAATATGTGGTTAAAAAAAATCATTCGGCGCCACTCTCACGAGCAGCGCCGAATGATGTTAAATCTAAAAAACTATTACCTAACTAACTAAAAACCATATACTAACTCTTGTATGAATTTGAATCTGGTGCAAAGATACGACGAAAAGAATTACTGGGCGATAAAAAATGTTTCATATATATACAAAAATCGTTCATTGCTAACATTTTTGTTGCAATGAACGATTTTTAGATATTATTAACTCTGAAACTTAGATTGACATCAGGTATTCGATGCTGTTCTTGGCAAGCTTCAGAACGTTGTCCTGACATGAGTTGTTCTTAGGATTAGCGCTCTTGTCTGGTGTGCCGTCCTCGTTCTTCATCGAGAATTCGCAACCGCCGTTACCGATACAGAGCACCGTATCAGCACCCTTGGCCTCCCAGACATTCAACTGAGATACCCATGAACACTGTGAATCCCATGTGCCGAGTGGGTAGATTCCATAGTCGTTGGTCACAACGTCATAGCACTCCTGTGTTGTGTTGTTAAGGCCAGTGAGCTTAGCAGGAATGTCGAAGAACAGACAGTTGTGGTCTTCAGTCCAACCCGGACCCTTGAAGGCGATGGCTGCGAAGCATTGATCATTGAGCTTCTCTGTCTTAATGCCTGCATAGATGGGGTGAGTGCTGAGGTCCTTGGAGAAGGCGCCGGTATTGAGACATACGCCCATCTTCCAAGTGTCAGGGTTCCAGCCGCCTGCACCACAGCCGAAGGCATTGCTGACACCACGCAGCAGAGAGGTCGGGAGACGGTTGATGGTGCCGATGTAAGGCACGGCATGCTGCCAGAGCAACAGGTTGCCACCGTTCTTGACATACTGCTCAATGACTGGAGCGGCGTTGCGGGCTACGTCGGAGAAGTTCCAGATATCATCATTGTTGCCGGTCTCGAGGTCGCGTAGCCAGAAGAGCATACGGAAGTCCTCGATGTCCTCGACCTTGCTGATGTTGCCGAAATAGACATACTCACCCTTCGGATAATTTGCCTGGAACCAGAGCCATGCACTGGCCTCGTCGTCATCACCGTTGGCAATGAGTTCCTCTGGTGTGGGATATTCTGACAGGAAGGCAGGAATCTTACCGCCAATCTTCGTATCGCCCGTGATAGGCAGCGCCTTACCATCGTTGTTCTGAGCAATCAGGGTTGCTTCCCAGCGCTCTTTCATGGCTACGTTCTTCAGGAGATAGGATGTCTCGGTGACGGTTTCGGAAATGACGCGTGAGCCGTCGCTATTCGTGAGTCTAAGTATGTAAGATGTAGCGTCGGCGCTACCTTTCCATGTTATGCGCAAGTCGCGATGGTCGTCGTCGATATCGATCTGCTCGAACTTCAGGTCGCTGGCAGCTGTAGCACCAAGACGAGTGTATGAGGTCATCACACCTTTCGAGAGGGCATCGGCATTGGCATACTTGAAGAGGAACTCATAGAGCTGGTTGGTCTCCAGGTTCTTCAGTGTGAATGAATTACCCGTGGCGGGGGTGAGTGCCTGCATCTGGGTGCCGTTCTTATAGACGGCCACCTGCATCACAGCTCCCTGAGCAGCCTGTGGCCACGTCAGCGTGTAGTCATATTTGTCTTCACCGGTGAGTGTACCTGTGATGGAAGATGCGTCAGGTGTGGGCAGCTGCATGGCGCCAGAACCGGGCAGATCTCTGTCTTGACAAGCTGCAAAGAGCAATACGCTCATCAGCCCCGTACCTATTTTATGATATATGCTATTCATATACTTTTCAGTTTTTAATTGTTCAATCTTTAAATCCTTCAATCTTTCAATTGATTAGTATCCCTTGTTCTGATGATAGAGTCCCTGAACATAGTTCATCTGGTTAGATGCGATGGGGAAGTACTCGTTCTTGCCCTTTGTGAAGAA
>OMXO01000099.1 GCA_900315035.1 uncultured Prevotella sp. | reverse complement strand
CGATCACTTCAAGATGGAACGGCCTGGGGTGCAGTTGCGTTTTGGACATGAGACGGTATTGCTGCCACTCACTTGTCTGATAGGTATCAATGGCTTCGATTTCGAAACCAGCAATTTGGAAGAGGTGGAGAAGAATGGCTGGTGGGCTTCCAAGGTGTTCCCTATGGGCTCTAACTTGCAGTTTATCTTTTACCGTAAGGATATCCATGATGAGGATGTGCTTTTCAAGGTGCTGCTGAACGAAAAAGAGACCACGCTGCCTATTCCGACAGACGTAGCCCCTTATTATCATTGGAAGGACTTCCGCGCGCATTACCTGAAGAAAATCGACGACTATGAACAGCTGCGTAAGGCTGCTGTTGAGAAGAGGTAATGGCCGGAGCTTCTTCTTGTCTTAAAGTGCTTGAAGCATTCGTTTGATGACTACCGAACAGCTGATCTCGCGGTTGGCTGCCTCTGGGATGACGATAGAGTTGGGTGACTCGATGACGTCATCTGTAACGATAAGGTTACGACGAACGGGCAGACAGTGCATGAACTTTCCGTTGTTGGTCCATGACATGTGTTCTGTGTCAACTGTCCATGCCATATCCTTCGACGTGATTTTACCATAGTCGTCAGGATTCGTCACACCGGGGTTACTCCAGTTTTTGGCATAGATGAAGTCTGCGCCTTCGAAGGCTTTCTTCTGGTCGTATTCCACACGGGCATTGCCTACGAATTTCGGATCGAGTTCATAGCCCTCGGGGTGGGTGATGACAAAATCAACGTCGGCTGCATTCATCCACTGGGCAAAACTGTTAGGCACAGCCTGAGGCAGTGCTCGGCAGTGAGGTGCCCATGTAAGTACCACTTTCGGGCGTTTCACAGTCTTATACTCCTCGATGGTGATGAGGTCGGCAAAAGCCTGAAGGGGATGTACGGTAGCAGTCTCCATAGCGAAGACAGGACGTCCACTGTATTTGATAAACTGGTTCAGTACTGTTTCTGCGTAATCGTATTCACGATCTGTCAGTCCTGCAAAAGAACGCACACCAATGAGGTCGCAGTAGCATCCCATCACAGGAATGGCTTCCAATAAGTGTTCGCTCTTGTCGCCATCCATGATGACACCACGCTCTGTCTCCAGTTTCCAAGCACCTGCATTCACATCAAGCACAATCACATTCATGCCTAAATTCATGGCTGCCTTCTGTGTAGAGAGGCGGGTACTTGCCCAGATGCTGATATTTGTAACGGTCGTTCTTGATCTCCATGGCCTCGGCCATTGCTTTCTCCAATGGGCCGATATCCTCTACATTAATAAATGTTCTCATATATTTTTTACCTTTTTACTTTTTTACCTTTTAAGGACGTGTTTGTCCTTCGCCCTCGATGAGCCACTTATACGTGCATATTTCCTCTAAAGCCATTGGACCGCGCGGACCAAGTTTTTGTGTCGATATGCCAATCTCTGCACCTAGTCCGAACTGAGCACCATCCGTGAATGAGGTAGGTGCGTTCCAATAAACACAGGCAGCATCGACATGTGCCTGGAACTGTCTGGCGGTAGTCTCATTCATGGTGACAATTGCCTCGCTGTGGCCGCTACCGTTATAATCGATATGTTCTAAGGCCTCTTCAAGTGAAGCCACTGTCTTAATAGCGAGTTTGTAATCCATGAACTCTGTGCCGAAACTTTCTTCTGTGGCATGTTCCAGATAAGGATATTTCCCTTCCAGCGCTAGATAAGCTGCATCATCTGCGTAGATGATAACATTCCTCTCTGCCATCTTCTCGCAGAGTACAGGCAAATCGCCCAGTCTGCTATCATGAACAATTAGGCAATCCAATGCATTGCAGACAGATACCCGGCGGGTCTTGGCATTGTTGATGATGGCCTTACCCATTTCTATGTCGCCATCCTTGTCGAAATAGGTGTTGACTACGCCTGCACCAGTCTCGATAACGGGGATGCGAGCGGTGTCGCGTACAAAGTCAATGAGTTTGCGCCCGCCTCGTGGGATACAGAGATCTACATAACCTACCGCGTTAAGCATCTCACCCGTGGCCTCGTGGGTAGCTGGTAAAAGGGCTACCACATCCTTTGAGATGCCAAACTTCTCAAGCACCTCATGGATGAGTGCCACCTCTTCTCGGTTACTGCAATCAGCATCCTTGCCACCTTTCAGTACACAGGCATTACCACTTTTGAAACAGAGCGAAAAGACGTCAAACGTTACATTCGGGCGTGCCTCGTAGATCATGCCAATGACACCAAACGGAACACTTACTCTGCAGAGGCGCAGACCATTGGGTAATGTCTTTTGTTTTGTGATATGTCCAAGGGGTGAGGGTAAGGTGGCCACGTTACGCATGTCACTGGCGATACCTTCCAGACGGCTCTCTGTGAGCTGCAGACGGTCGTAGAGAGGATTCTCCTTCGACATTTTCGCCAAATCTTGCGCATTAGCCTCAAGGATTCTCTCCTTATTATTTAATATAGCATCGGCAACGGCATTCAGGATGTCGTTGCGCTGTCCATCGCTCAGTAGAGCAAGGCTCTTGCTGGCACGCTTCACTTTTTCGAATGTCTCTTTCAGTTGCATAGTCTGTCTAATTACTCTTTGGAATGAATTCTGTGTGCGGTGTAGCCTCTGGCTTTTCTATCAGGTCTGTCAGAATGTTCTCGCGTTCACCATTAGCGATGATGACTCGGATACCGGATTGCGATACCTTGCTCGCAGTAGTGTACTTAGAGTGCATTCCTCCACGTCCAAAAGCACTCTTCTCTGGACGGATGTATTCACTGAGGTCTCTACCAGGAGCCACTTCCTTGATAAGTTCTGCAGCAGGGTCATCAGGATGTGTGGTGAAGATACCGTCGATATTCGAAAGCAGAATCAGTGTGTCTGCCTGCATCATCTGAGCGATGAGCCCCGAAAGTTCGTCATTATCCGTAAACATCAGCTCAGTGACCGAGACAGTATCGTTCTCGTTTACGATAGGAAGGACATCGTTCTCTAGCATGACCGTCATACAGGCACGCTGGTTGCGATACTGCTCTCCTGGTTCGAAATTCTCCTTCATCGTGAGTACTTGCCCTACGTGAATGTTGAACTCGCGGAACAAGTCGTAGTAAAGTCCTACGAGTTTCACCTGTCCGACGGCAGAGAACAACTGGCGTTGCTCCACAGAATCGAGAGAATGGTCAACTTTCAGCTCTCCGCGTCCTGAGGCCATAGCTCCTGATGATACAAGGATAATCTCGATATTCTGTTTTCTAAGCCAAGCAATCTGATCTACAAGTGCAGACATCCGCGTGACGTCTAGTTTCCCGTCAGCGCGTGTCAGTACGTTCGATCCTATCTTGATAACTATTCTTCTCATATTAATGCTACATCGATGATGTGATCTATCTCTGGTTGGGAGCCAATAGTGCCGACAATGCTAATAATGTCGAAACGCACCTGACTATAAAAACGGTGTGACTTCACATAATGATTAATGGCGGACTGTAGGTTTTGGCGTTTCCTATAGTCAATAGCCTCCTCGGGATCGCCGAAGATACGATTGCGACGTGTCTTAACTTCAACGATTACCAGTGTACGCCCATCTTTTGCAATGATGTCGAGGTCATGATGACCCGATTTCCAGTCGCGCTCGAGAATCTCATATCCTTTCTCCTTCAGAAACTCTGCTGCGAGGTCCTCGCCCCACTTGCCTAGCTCATTATGTGCTGCCACCTTATTGTTTTTATGCTTATTTACTTCTCTGCGTCTTTCTTGCGGATTTCCACACGACGGATCTTGCCGCTGATAGTCTTGGGCAGTTCATCTACAAACTCAATGATGCGCGGGTACTTATAGGGCGCAGTCTCTTTCTTGACGTGTTGCTGCAGTTCCTTGATGAGGTCATCCCCAGCCTTGTCCTTCCACTCCTTGCCAAGTACGACAGTAGCTTTTACCACCATACCGCGGATATCGTCGGGAACACCTGTGATAGCGCATTCCACGACAGCAGGGTGGGTCATCAATGCACTTTCGACCTCGAACGGACCGATACGGTAACCAGAAGATTTGATAACATCATCGATACGACCTTCAAACCAGTAGTAACCGTCTTCATCGCGCCAGGCCATATCGCCGGTGTGATAAAGTCCGTCGTGCCAGGCCTCGCGGGTCAGTTCCGGGTCGCGATAGTACTCCTTGAACAAGCCGATGGGCTTGCGGTCGCCTACACGTACTACAATCTCACCTTTCTCACCATCCTCACAAGGTGTACCGTCAGCACGAATCAGATCAATGTCATACTGTGCGTTGGGAATACCCATTGAACCGGGTTTCGGTTCCATCCAAGGGAAGGTGCCAAGGGTCATGGTGGTCTCTGTCTGTCCGAAGCCTTCCATCATCTTGATGCCTGTCTTCTCGTAGAACTTATCGAAGACAGCTGGATTCAAGGCCTCACCAGCCGTACAACAGTATTCGAGGCTCGAGAGGTCGTACTTGGACAGATCCTCGCGAATCATGAAACGATAGATGGTGGGAGGCGCACAGAAACTGGTCACCTTATATTTCTCAATCTGACGCAGCAAGGTGTCTGCATTAAACTTTTCATGATCGAAAACAAACACTGTGGCACCAGCAAACCACTGACCATAGAATTTGCCCCATACAGCCTTACCCCAACCGGTATCAGCAACTGTCAGATGGAGCGACCCCTCATGGAGATTATGCCAGAACACACCCGTTGTGAGATGTCCCATGGCATAGAGATAGTCATGGGCTACCATCTTAGGTTCTCCGCTGGTACCAGAGGTGAAGTACATCAGCATCGTGTCGTCATTTGTATTGACAAAAGCGGGACGTACGAACTGAGGTGCTTGTTTCCACTCTGTCTGCCAGTCGTGGAATCCTTCGGGAATAGGCTTGCCGTGATCAGTGATGGTGATATACTGTTTTACCGTGGGGCTCTCAGGCATAGCTGCCTGAATCTGGCTTACCACATAAGGATCATCTACACAGATGATGGCTTTGACAGAGGCACGCGTGTTACGATACACGATATCATGTTTGGTAAGCATGTGGGTAGCGGGAATCACAATGGCACCTATCTTACAAAGAGCAAGCATCACTACCCACCATTCATAACGGCGCTTCAGAATCAGCATCACCGGATCGTTTTTGCCAATGCCTAATGTCATCAGATAGCTGGCGGCCTGATCTGTCTGCTCCTTTAGTTCTCCATAAGTGGTGCGAATCTCTTCGCCTTGATCGTTTGTCCAAAGGATGGCAAGCTTCTCTGGTGCCTCCTCTGCCCACGCATCCATCACGTCGTAGGCAAAATTAAAGTTCTCTGGGATGATGAATTCCAGATTCTTGTTGTAATCCTCAACAGACGTAAACTTTGTCTGCTTTAAAAATCTTTCTATCATAGTCTAGCTTATTCAACAGTAAATGCTAAGAATTTCACGGGTTTATCGCCTACGGCCAACATGCCGTGGGGCTTGGTGGAGTCAAAATAAATGGAGTCACCCTCTTCAAGTACCATCGTCTTGCCACCGATGTAAAGTTCCATTTTGCCTTCCAGAACTAAGTTGAATTCCTGGCCAGGGTGTGTGTTCTTATAAACGGTGTGTGCTTCAGGTTTGGGCTCTACTGTAACAATGAACACATCTGCCTTGTGATTGACAAAACCACCAACCAGCGATTGGTATTTGTATGCTTTGGTGCGTTCAATAGACATACCCTGCCCCTTGCGTGTCACGTAGTATGATTTCATGTGTGGCGCCTCTGCAAAGATCAGTTCTTCCGTAGATACACCATACTTACGGGCAATCTTCATCAGATTGGAAATGGTAATGTCCATCTCGCCTGCCTCTATCTTTTCATACTTCTCAGAGCTGATACCGATCGTCTCTGCCATCTCGCTCACTGGAATGTCGAGCACATCGCGCAGTCCGCGCAGACGCTCGCCTATTTGCTTCAGTTGTTCGTCCATAATTGGCTTGTGTTTAATTTTTGGATGCAAAATTACGTAAAATCAATGAAATATCAAAGAAAAATTGACCTTTTTCTCAGCGCCCTATTGCATGACGGTATTCGAGTCTTTGCCAGTGGTTCTCTTTTATTTAAGACCGGCTTTTAGCCCTCTGATGACGGCAGATGTAAAACCTGCATGTTCCATCTCGTTAAGCCCCTTGATGGTGACACCACCAGGTGTCGTCACTAGATCGATGGCTGCTTCTGGGTGCAGACCGCTAGCCTGCAGCAGTTCTACAGCGCCTTTCATCGTCTGCATCACAATCTTCTTGGCATCGTCGGCTTTGAACCCAAGTTCCACACCGCCTTCAGCAGCAGCCCGGATATAACGCATGGCATAGGCAATGCCACAACTGGCGAGTGTTGTGCCTGCTGCGAGATGCTGTTCATCGGTAATCAGCGTGTCACCCATCTCATCGAAAATGTCAGTGATGGTCTTGGTCTGGGCTTCAGAAGCGCCTACTGGCACGATAAAGGTCATCGATGACAACTCTGCAATAGCGATATTCGGAATCACAAGGAAGAGAGGCGGGCAATTCTGGCCCAGCCAGCTTTTGATGCTCTCCGACGATACGCCTGCTGCAATCACGATAAGCAGTTGCTTCTGTGGATTCATCTCAGATTTAATGTCTGTCAATACACGCTCTACGAGCCAGGGCTTGACGACTACGCAGACGATATCGGCACCATCGGCTGCTAACTTGTTGTCTGTCGTTACGCTGACCCCCATTTTGGCAAATTTATCCACTACAGCTTGTGAGGGGTCGGCCACAGTGATGTCTTCATTTCTGAAATACTGGCCTTTTATCAGTCCTTCTACGGTGGCACCGCCCATGGCGCCGGCACCTATCATTGCTATTTTCATATGCTTTGGATTATAAACACTTTTTGAGTCTTTCGATAAAGTCGTCGGCATCAGCCTTCGTCAAGCAGAGTGGTGGTAGCAAACGAAGGATGTTCGTGCCTGCACAACCCGTGAAGCAGTGCTCCTGGTAGATTAACGGCTGTCGAACGTCCTTATGAGGGATATCTAGATCGATGCCGATCATCAGTCCACGACCTCTCACTTCGATGATGTGTGCCGACGTCTTCTGCAATTCCTTGAGTTTGGCAATCAGATATTCGCCTACCTCATGGGCATTCTCCACAAGGTGTTCCTCTTCAAACACATCAAGCACTGACAGTGCTGCTGCGCAGGCCAGATGATTGCCGCCAAACGTTGTCCCTAACTGTCCGTACACCGGCTTGAAAGCTGGCGATATCAGCACAGCACCCATGGGGAAACCATTGGCAATGCCTTTGGCCACAGTGATGATGTCGGGGCGGATATCGAGCCACTGATGTGCAAAGAACTTGCCGCTACGACCATAGCCGCACTGAATCTCATCACAAATCAATACGGCACCATATTTCTTACAGGCAGCAGCCAGCCCTTGGGCAAATTCTTTGGTGGCGAGTTTAATGCCACCTACGCCTTGGATGCACTCCAGAATTACAGCGCATACATCGCCTTTCTGAAGTTCGGCCTCCCAGGCGGGTAAGTCGTTCATCGGCAGATAGGTCACATGACCATTATCATTGATAGGGGCGATGATCTTTGGATTGTTTGTTACCTCTACGGCCAGTGAGGTGCGCCCGTGAAAAGCTTTCTCGCAAGAGAGTACACGTTTCCTGTCATTAGTGAACGAGGCAAGTTTTAGTGCATTCTCATTAGCCTCGGCACCGCTGTTGATAAGAAATAGCTGGTAGTCGTCGTAGCCGGAGATCTTTCCCAAACGTTCGGCTAGTTCCACTTGCAGTTTGTTAATCACGGAGTTTGAATAGAATCCGATTTTCTGCAGTTGCTCTGTTACCTTTTCAATATAATGGGGATGTGAGTGCCCGATACTGATAACGGCATGTCCGCCATAGAGATCGAGATATTCCTGACCCTTGTCATCCCATACTTTACAACCTTTGCCCTTCACGATGTTCACATCGAAGAGCGGATATACATCGAATAACTTCATATAAGTTCCTATTTAATAATTGGTTGCAAAGTTACTGCAAATATCCGAAAACTCATCACTTCTGAACGTCTTTTTGAATAAAATCGCAGTTTTGACCACTTTTATTGCATAAGTGCTGCATAAAATTGATAAATCTGGCGCAAAAAAATAGCTCCGTTCATCACTGAACGGAGCTGAAAGTGAATATATATTTGATTACTTCCAAGGATTCTCGAAACCTACAGGACCGTTTTCGAGCTTCTGACATACGATCTCGATGTCCTCGTAGTGCTCTTCGCCGTCTGCCCAGTACTCCTTGTACTTTACGCAGTAGCAACCTGTGCCCTTCAGCTGTTTCATGTCCTTACCGTCAATCGTGTTCTGGAACTTGATGGTGAAGTCGCGTGGATCTGTTGGAGCGAGC
>OMXO01000052.1 GCA_900315035.1 uncultured Prevotella sp. | reverse complement strand
CTTGCAGGTGATGACGATCTCCTCGAAGTGGCCAACCTTATCTTCCCATCTCTCCTGGAAATCTACGCAGTAGCCGTTGGTGAACTTGATGGTCTTCATTGCTTTACCTGTCTTGGTCTCCAAGAACTCGATGCTGCCGTTCTTCGGGAGGTTACGCTCTGTCATCCAAGCCAGCAGGTCGGGTGTACCGTCGTTAAGAGCCTTCACACGGACGGTGATTTTACCTCCGCGGGGGATACCGCTCATCTGACCTTCTACGTCGGTCTCCTGTTCAAAATCGTAACTTACCATCATGACTTCACGGTCCTTGTAGCCGTCAACTTTCATTGTTACTGGTGTCTTCGCCATAATTCTTAATCTTTAGATTGTTAATATTTAATGTTAATAGCTTATCAAATTACACTTATGCGCTAGCCAATGCAGCCTCCTTATCCTTCTTGTCTGCAGCCACTTTGATAACAAAGTTCTTAGCAGCATAGAACGGAGTCAGTGTAATATCACAAGTAATCTGCTTAGTTACAGGATCCTGACGCGGCTCACCTATCTCATAATTTTGGAACAGGTTACCATAACCTTTGTACATATTGAGGAACTCCTGGATTTTGCTCTTCAGATTCTTCGGAGAGTTATAGGGATCCCAATTTTCGAGGGCCACCTCATGCACGAAGTTCATAAGAACCTTCTTCACCCAGTCAAACACACGCACGATAGGATACTCCTTCATTGCGTCGAGATCACCGTTATACAAAGTCGTATTATTAAATGCCATTACACGTCCCTCTGAATAGACCATCGGTATCACCTGATTGTCCATCAGTGCAGCAATCTCTGATTTCAACAGATCACTCTTCACACCTTTCACACCGTCAAGTGTACCATACTTCTTACCACCAGCGCCCTGAGCCATATTTGCAGTTTCATCATAGAGCTTACCACAAAGAGCTGCAGCAGGAGCAATGTAGAAAGCCTTAGCATCTTCCTCATCAGCCGACATCTTCTCTGCCTCACGGCCAACAATCCAGTTGGCTGTCATCACCACATTCATCAAACACTGATCACTGTCACGATAGCCCTCAGTATTAGCCTGTAAATCGTCAAATGAGTACTCATCGGCATGGTCGGTAATAAGCATCACCTTATATTTAAATGCCATCTTGGCCCACTGAAGCAGATCAACTTTATCAGTAAATACTGCACCAGGTACGCACACAAGACTATAGGCATCCTTCAAACTTAATCGGTCGAAGCCATTACGCAGGATGTTCTCAACCTCATTAGCGAAGCCAGAGTCAGCGTCAGCAATATCTTCCTTCACGACATTGATGATGCGGAGGTTTTTAACCTTGTCTGAGCCACAAGTCTTAAAGAAAGAATCAAGCTGACGATAACTTCTTTCCAGATTCTGTGTAGCATAAAGAGCATCGGTGATTCCCTGCTTCAGCACACTTGTGTATTTTTCCTCGTCCTGCTTACATGCATCTGCAAATCCTGTAGCACTGTCAAGACTTGCATCGTCAAGCAATTCAAGCCAGCGCTTGATATCTCTTTTCAATCCCTCACGCTTGTCTTTAAAACGTTTATCGTTCAAGAAAACGTCCTTAGCTGCTTTACGAGCAGGGTTCATATTATCAGCATCAGGCATGAAGCCACGAATAGCGTTGAATCCACCAAACGAGGATAAAAGTTTGGAGAGGTCTTTACCTTTCTCCTGAAGTTCAGCACCAGCCTGTTGGGCTGCCTGGGCTTTTTGCATTTCTGTATCAGCCATAATTCTAATTATTTTTTTGTTGCAAAATTAATATTTTTCCAAATTCACTCTCAGTTTTTTACTGGATTATTCTAAAAAAAGATGCGACACCACCTGTTTATTGCGACACATTCCATAAAAGTGAGGTTTAACTGTCGTCAATAGGTTAGACTTTCTCTGTCATCATACGGAATTCAACTGGTGTCATACCGATGACTTCGCTCATACGCCGCTGAAGGGTGCGTACTGAATTATAGCCTGCTTCTGCACTAATAGCAGCAATGCCATATTCAGGATGATCCCTAAGCAACTGCAACGCGCGCACCAACCTTAGATTCTCTAGATACTCTTCCGGTGACTTGAAGATTGTCGAATTACGGAAAAGACGTATCAGACGTGCCTGTGACACACCCATCAGTTCTGCCAGTTCCTTGGTGCCAAACTCTGAAGTTACCAGATTGGGGTCCTGTTCCAGTCTATTTTCAAGCATGGCCAGCAACTCAGCATCATCAACCATATCAGCTTGCATAGTCAACCTACGTCCACGCTGCATTTCTGCCTTTAGCCAGTTTACACGCTGTTTCAGTTCGTACCAGGAATTCAACTGCTCACTCATCAGAAGATTACGGCCTAAAAGCCGCACATTCTCCATATCGAGCCGTTCATTCTCCTGCTCCAAACGAGCGATTTCCTGCTCTAATTCTTCAATCTTTTTAGCCATTGTATCACGAAGTTACAATTTACTCTGCACCTTCCAATTCGCTCAGCATTGACTGCAGCATTTGCTTCAGTTCATCGCGGCTACCAGCTTCCTTCAGAATATCACGAAGTTTACGATTCTGCTCGATACTCTTGCGAATCTTCTGATCAGTGTCGATTTTCTCCTTAACTCCTGAGAGGAAAGGACTATTTTGAACCAATTTACCTTTACCGCCCTGAGCTTCAAAGTCGCGCAGCTCACCAAAATGCAGTGTCTCACCAACTGATCCACCCTCTGCATCTGTGAAACTGACCTCTACCTTCGGCTTAAAATGAGCAAATGCATCCTCAATGTTATGTACATCTTCCACAAATTCGGGTGCACCGGCTTCAACATCAGTTGTGTACTGATCAATCATGAGCGTCTTGTTCTGATCAATCAAACTAACTTTCGCACTGGACTCCTCATCTGGAGCCATCGAAATGAAATTCTCTTTCATTGCCATAGTTGTAATAACTTTAAATTAATAATAATTGAACTTTTATTTTTTATCTTTCTTTTCTTTCTTCTCAGTTTTCTCTGGCATCTCACCATTGATCACAAACACAGCCTGTCCTTCCTTATCAACCTGCACTTCAATCTTGTCACCAGCCTTCACTCTTCCGGCGATCATCATCTTAGAAATTGGATGACGAAGTTCCTTACGGATGACGCCTAAGACGGGACGTGCACCATACTGCTGGTTGTACCCACGCAAAGCGATTGTCTCGTGGGCATCCGGTGCAAGTTTCAACTCAATATTCTGCTCTTCAAGCAGTTTCAGCAAGCCTTTCAGGTGGATGTCGAAAATCTTAGTTACGGTCTTGTCGGTAATCGGTGAGAACGGAACGATTTCTGTCAGACGGGCAAGGAACTCCGGACGGAAATATCCTTGCATAATATCCATCAACTCGTTATTCTCTGGGATAACACCACTATTGAATTTCTCCACAATAGTCTGAGCGCCGATATTCGAAGTAAACAGAATCAGGGCATTTGAGAAATCACCCACGCGTCCCAGACGATCATGCAACTTACCCTCGTCTAGAATCTGAAGGAACAGGTCGAACACCGACTTATGAGCCTTTTCAATTTCATCGAACAGCACTACAGAATATGGGTTCTGGCGAATCTTGTTTACCAACAATCCACCTTCTTCATATCCTACATATCCCGGAGGCGCACCATAGAGCAGAGCCACCGAATGCTCCTCTTTGAACTCCGACATATCGAAACGGATGAGTGCACTCTCATCTCCAAAGAGGAAGGTTGCAAGTGCCTTTGCCAATTCTGTTTTACCTGTACCAGTCGGACCAAGGAAGAAGAATGATCCCATAGGCTGTCCTTTCTTGCTAAGACCGGATCGAGCCTCATATACAGCATCAAGCACCTTCTTCACTGCATGATCCTGACCTACAACGCGCTTTTTCAAGGTTTCTTCAGCACCCATCAAACGGTCACGTTCCTTTGTCTGGACCTTACCTAAAGGAATACCTGTCTGCTTAGCCACAACGGCACTCAAATCGTCGCTCTTCAAGTCTGTACGTTGTTCTGCGCTCAATTCTGTCAACTTATCAAGAATTCCTGTCAGGAAATCAATACGTTCCTGAATCGTAGCAATCTTACTGAAATCAGTATCTGAGTCCACGCCTGCCAATAGGATGCAACTAACCTTATTGAACAACTCATAGTTCAGCCAGTCAAGTTCCTTCATCAAACCTTCGTCTGCTTTATCTTTTCCTTCAGCAGAAGCTTTGATTGTTTCTAGTTTCTCGCGGAGCTCAGCTATAATGCTACCGGTCAAGTCGTTCATTGTCTTTACCTGAGCCATCGTGCGGTCAATCAGATCAAAAGCTGAATCTGGCAAAGATTTCTCTGTCAGATACCGCTTAGCCAAACGGATGGCATCGCTCATCACGGTTTCGTCACACTTCAGCCCATGATATTCTTCGTAAGCAGGAATAGCGCCCTTAAGGATACGCAACGCCAGATCAGCCGTCGGCTCCTCTACAGTAATCTTCTCCAACTTAGAAGTCATCTCTTTATCGGTCTCGATATTCTTGGTATAGCCATCTATGCTTGAGGTTGCAAGCAACTGCAGACGACCTTTACTCAGTTCGTTCTTTAGAATCGACGAGGCACCAAACAATGATCCTTGCTTGTCAAACAATTTGTCAATAGACTCAATGATCAGCACAGCATTCGGCAAGTTTTCCACTTCTGTAATCACATTCTTAAAGCGATCCTCCACTTCACCCTTGTACTGGGCATCACCACCAAGGGCTGCAGTATCAAGCTCATAGGCGATAGCACCACTCAGAAATCCAGGTACGTGATCAGCAGCCAACTCGCGAACAAAACCGTTGACCAAAGAAGTTTTACCTACGCCAGCCTCACCAGTTATCAGCAAGTTGGCTTTAGTCTTTCGGCCTAGGATTTCATAAATCACAGAAATTTCCTTCTCGAAGCCTACGACATTCCCCAAATTGCCGGCACGGGCAATGGCAGTCTTATCTACACAATATTTGGCAATACTACCTTTACCGCCTGCAGCCGGTGTGTGCTTAGTCAACTCTGCGCCTTCCATATATGGGGCTTCCACGTTAGCACCGCCACCCATCTTTGCACTGATGTCCGAGGGAGTCAGCGGAAGGGTCTTCAGTTGATCAAAAGAAAAACCTACACCTGGCGTAACCAAAGAGGCAAGCACACATACATCAGTACACTCTTCCAAGTTAAACTTCACTTGATAATTCTCTGCCTCTTCAAGTACAGCCTGCGCTTCCTCACTATATTCCAAGTCTCGCATTGGCCGAACTGCACGAGGAGCCAACTGCATCTGTACGTCAGCCCAATCTTGAAGATAAAAATAGTCCTTATCCAGTTCACTTTCAATGAAGTGGACTAATCCTATTTCTTTATGAAGAACGGCTTTGAAAAGGTGCGCCGGATATATGGCGTCACTGCAATACTCTTCCGCGAAGGAATTGGCAATTGATTTTAGCTTAACGTTCATATCTATAAAATTAGAGTTTTTCTCTGCAAATTTACAAAAAAACACAAAAAAAAGCATCTATGATTGGGCAAAAAGCTGATATTTTGTTTTTTTTAACTAAAACCAGCTTAATCTCTAGATATACATAAAAAAAAGGGCCTTCAAAGACCCCTTTTTTCTATTCCCACTCAATTGTTGCAGGCGGCTTTGACGAAATATCATAGCAGACGCGGTTAACGCCTCTCACTTTGTTAATAATTTCATTGCTGACCTTCGCCATGAAATCGTAAGGTAGATGAGCCCAGTCAGCAGTCATCGCATCAGTAGAGGTAACGGCGCGTAAGGCAACAGGATGCTCGTATGTACGCTCGTCGCCCATCACACCGACACTGCGAACTGTAGAGAGAAGGATAGCTCCTGCCTGCCAGATTTGGTCATACAGCGAAATCTCAATTTCACCATCTTTCATGTCGGCAGGAATTCCGGCTGCCAGAACCTTACGGGCATCCTCACCAGAAAGTTTCACTTTATAATCGCGCAAGCCACGGATATAAATATCGTCGGCTTCCTGGAGAACACGAACCTTCTCTGGAGTGATGTCACCAAGGATACGAACAGCAAGGCCTGGACCAGGGAAAGGATGACGCGTAATAAGATGCTCAGGCATACCTAGCTGTCGTCCCACACGTCGGACCTCGTCCTTGAAAAGCCATTTCAGCGGTTCGCAGAGTTGCAAGTGCATCTCCTTGGGCAGCCCACCCACATTATGATGGCTCTTTATGACTTTACCAGTGATATTCAGACTCTCAATTCGATCGGGATAAATAGTACCTTGTGCAAGCCACTTGGCGTCAGTGATTTTCTTGGCCTCAGCATTGAAGACCTCCACAAAGTCACGACCAATGATTTTACGTTTTTGCTCTGGGTCAGTAACACCCGCAAGATCTGCGAAGAACTTATCTGAAGCATCAACACCAACCACATTCAACCCGAGCACTTTATAGTCATCCATCACCTGAGTAAACTCATTCTTACGGAGCATGCCATGGTCGACGAAAATACAGGTAAGGTTGCTGCCAATGGCACGATTAAGCAGGACGGCAGCCACAGAAGAGTCTACACCTCCGGAAAGGCCAAGGATGACACGATCCTGACCAAGCTGTGCCTTAAGTTCTTCCACCGTAGAATCTACGAACGAAGCTGCACTCCATTCCTGACGAGAACCGCAGATATCAACGACAAAGTTCTGCAAAAGTTGCTTGCCTTGGAGAGTGTGGAACACTTCTGGGTGAAATTGTACGGCCCAGACAGGCTGCTTAGTAGAAGCGAATGCTGCATTCGTCACATCGCCAGTAGAACCAATCACCTTGAATTCTTCGGGGATGGCGGTGATTGTATCACCATGCGACATCCACACCTGTGAATGCTGTTCAAAGCCCTTAAAAAGAGGATTTGAGGTATCTACGGTTTGGAGATTAGCACGACCATATTCACGTGAATCAGCCTTTTCCACACGACCGCCAAGGGTGTAGGAAATATACTGTGCACCATAGCAGATGCCCAGTACAGGGATCCTGCCCACAAACTGTGACAGATCAACTTTGAAAGCCTCTGGATCGTGAACCGAATAGGGTGAACCACTCAGAATGACGCCTATAACGCTGGGATCATCCTTCGGGAACTTATTGTAAGGCAAGATCTCGCAGAAGGTGTCCAGCTCACGCACACGACGGCCGATAAGCTGTGTGGTCTGAGAACCGAAGTCTAAGATAATTATCTTCTGTGTCATTTTTATAATTGTTTGATAAATGTTTCTGCTTGGTCGAGTGTTTCGAGTTTACCGACATCCATTATTCGAAAGTTCTTCTTTTCATAGCCAAGGAAGGCAAACTGATGGCAGTATTTCAAATAAAAGTCAATAATGCCAAATCGCTCAGGCATCGCTTCGAGTAGTGGGAACACTCGGGGCCAGATGATATGGATACCACTGAAAGCCAACTGCTTTGACTGATGCGGGTCAAGGCCCTTGTAAGGACTGCGAACCATGCCTGTTTCAATATTCATCCACCCATCAAGGATCATCTCCTCATCGAAAAGAAGATAGCGTTTCGTTTTCCGGCTACTGACGACAAGCATGGCATCAGGAGCATTTTCCGGAACTAATTCATTGAAATCGAGATTACTCAGAATATCCACATTATGAATCAGGATGGGAGAATTCTGGTCGAAAAGCGGCAATGCCTTACGAATGCCTCCTCCCGTTTCGAGAAGTCCGGCCGTCTCGTCGCTGATACGGATATCCATATCAAAACAATGATTCAAAGTCACATAATCGACAATCTGCTGTGCAAAATGATGTACGTTGATGACAATACGCTCATAGCCTGCAGCCTTGAGTTTCATAACGACATGCCATAACAAAGGTTTATTCCCTACCTTCACCAAAGCTTTCGGCATGGTGTCAGTAATCGGTTTTAAACGGGTTCCAAGCCCCGCAGCAAAGACCATCGCTTGTTTCATGCCGCAAAATTACAACAATTTTTCAACTTTCCCTCTATTTCAGAAGAAAAAGTTGAAAAATTGCAGTCTTCAAGCCTCAGTGCAACAATCGCGCATTTCACATATATGGCTAGCGACGGGCAGCCTTGGCACGTTTCGCAGCAGCCTTCTTATAAGCCTTCATCTCAACAATGGTAGCAAGGCCTTTCTTGACACGGAACTCCTGACGAGCCAAGCGCATCTGCTCAAGAAAACGCTCGCTTGTGTGCAGGCGGGCATAAGCAGCTGAAGCGGCCAGACGGGCAGCATCAACATCACTCTGCCAGTGGGCACCCACGATAACACGGCTCTCGCCATACATATAGCCGCGGGCTAAAATAGTGTCTGCACGATCGGGGTTAATCTCTGACAGCAGCAGAGCTGAACTCCAGCCGAGTAGAGTGTGACCTGAAGGGAAAGAGCCGTTCTTACGCAATGCTGGCTCATCAGCCGGATAGAGCGTTGCCTCGTTGAAGCGCATGAATGGGCGCTTGCGCATGTAGTAACGCTTGGGGAAGGTACAGATACTATCACAAGTGGCGGTACCCTCGCGCAACACCTTATAAATTTCGGGAGTCTCTTCTTTGGATATCTGCAGTCCGAATGGTTCGCTAAACTCGCGAATGATACAATCGAGTCCATAGACGGCATCACGGATGGCGATGTCGGCACGTTCCTTACAATTACGCATCTTCTTGCCCCAGAAATACTGGGTAATGTCATAGGCAAAAGCCGAACTTGCTGTATCAGGAGGCGCAGGACACCACTTAAGCATGTCAGGCATCTCTGATGTTGTAAAATAAGCATCAACAGGGGATTTGTCACTTTGTGCCATAGCACTTACAGCTGCAACCGTCAAGGCTGCGATCATCATCATTTTTTTCATACCTCTTTACTATTTTAGTTTCAAATTAGAATTTCACCTGCAAGCGAGTCTCAACAGCCCAGAGTTCGTTGTTCTCATATTCCGCACGATTAGTAACCCTAGTCCACGATGCGCGCACACGCCATATCATATATTTATTGATGTAATAGTCGTAACCAAGCGTCCAGTCATTCAGGTAACCGCCATAGATTTTAGCACGAGTGTCAGAAAGCGAAGTGTAGTTATACTGGAACACCAGTTCCATAATACCAGGATCAGGCGTATCAATACCGCCATCATTCATGGTATATTTATAGGCATCACCCTTGATAATGCCTCGCAGGGTAACATAGGCG
The DNA here is from genome assembly GCA_900315035.1 of uncultured Prevotella sp. Taxonomy (GTDB): domain Bacteria; phylum Bacteroidota; class Bacteroidia; order Bacteroidales; family Bacteroidaceae; genus Prevotella. The sequence continues at coordinate 8,659 of OMXO01000052.1, read as the reverse complement.
CCACTGCCATTGAAGGCATCCAAATCGTTGCGACGTGAAACTTTATTAAGGAAATACTGACCTACAGCTGCAAAACGACCTTTTGAGAAGAGTATTTCGGGCGAAAACATGTACATAGCCTTTGCCTCGGTAACGACGGCCTGTTGGGCTTTTACCTTAGACACACGCGTTGGCCAGTTACTCGACAAGGTAAACTGCTTATGATTCATCTCCGCATTGCTACTATAGCGGGCACCTTGAATGCCGCCGCTAATACCGACATGGAAAATGTTGCCGCGCTCCGTATGAGGATGCCAAACCAAGCGTGTCAAAGCACCTATACCTTCTGATCCAGTAATATCAGTGGTCTGTTTCATGGCGTCAGTCTCCACAATGGCGCTTACCGTAGCCAGAAAGTTTTTCTCTGAATGCTCATACATCAGACCTATCACACGGTCGTTGTTGAAAGCCGCATTGCTTTGGGGTTCTTCCATCGTCTCCTTGAATGAAGAACTGGTACAGCTTTGATAGCCATATTGGTGAATAAAATAACCGCCACGCAGGAAATTCTGCTTATCGAAATTATACTGCAGATACACATCTTTCATACCCACCTTGCCATAAGCATAGCCCATATCAATTTTTCCTTTCCACTTACCATAGGAAAATCCGACACCAACGCGCACATCAGGAATGCCGACACCCGACTTCATATTGTCTTCGTTATGCTGAGGCTTCAGGTAGGCCGCATCAAAAAGTATCCTACCAGAAGGTTTAACCTCAAGCTTAGCTTCTTGCGCCTGAGCCGCAAAGGGAATGGCAAGCAACATAGCCATCATCAAAATGTTTCTTTTCATAAACGTCAAGTTTTTGTTTTACAAATTTAATGGAAATACCTAAAAGTCAAAAGGAAACCCGACAAAGATTAATATAAATTAACACAAACTCTATCTGCATAAAAATGCCCTTTTCTTGTGTATTTTCTAAAAAAAATGTACTTTTGCAGCCAGAAGAACTAAATTTCATAATATGAAACGTCAGATAAAAAGCATCATCAAGAGTTCCAAAGTCAGCATTACCTTGATTGTGATAGCAGCTGTGTTATCACAGATTTTCAGTTTAGCACAATACTTTTATACCCGCAACGCCGTCAGGAAGCATACAGCCGAGCAGACCGCTTATAATCTGACACAGATGCAGCGTATCGTAAACTTAAAAAGTAATGTAGAGACTGCTGTGCAGAATGCCATGGGCGATGTGCAGATAAACCTGCAGGATCCTGATAAGTTCTATGGTATTGTGACGAGACTAGTCATGCGTAATCCACACATCGTGGGAAGTGCTGTAGCAATGAAGCCAAATTTCTACCCACAGAAAGATAGTCTGTATGCACCTTTTGCCTATCCAGAATCACTCAACAGCAAGGAACAGCCACGTACAAAACTACTGCCATATAACTACACACTATCAGACTGGTACATTAAGCCTTTTGAGGCTGATTCTGCCATTTGGAGCCAGCCTTACCAAGATGTTGGCGGCTCCGAATTGCTTATCCACACTTACGGACAGCCTATTCACAACAGCCAAGGACAGGTAGTTGGGGTTCTAACTGCCGATGTGTATTTCAAAGAATTGGCAGAAAAAGATGAGAACGCATACGACGATGTTGACAAGGTAAACCTCGTTGGTTTTGTCTTTCAGCTTCTGGGATTGCTGCTCATCATTTGGATTGTATGGCGCTATTCCACAAAGTTACGTCAGGCAAACTGGCTTCAGAACGAGCAGGAAGTCATCGGTAAGGATCTTCAGATTGCCGGCGATATACAGAAGGCAATGTTGCCTAATATAACAACTGAGGAGAACAAGCGTTATCACATAGACATCCGAGAGAGTCTCGTGTCCGCTCCTAATGTGAGTGCCGACTTCTACGACTATTTCTATGTCGGCAAGAAACTGGTATTCTGTATTGGAGATGTGCCTGGCAGTAATGTAAAGGCGGCACTGATGATGTCGGTTACCCGAAGCGCCTTCCGAACTGCAGCCACAATGGAAAGCAAGTTGACGAAAGAATTATCTCCGGCAGCCATTGTTAAGACTATGAACCAGGCTATCTGTACCATCAACCACAACCAGATGTTCTCGACCCTCTTAGTAGGAGTTCTCGACCTCGATACTGCCCAGCTTACTTGCTGTAATGCAGGCAACCCGGCACCAGTAATGCTCAGCCCGACCATCGGTGCCAAGTTGTTAGAGGTTGAGCCGAATATTCCGTTAGGTATAGACGACAATTACGACTACAGCGAGCAGAAAATTACGCTCGAGGAGCACTTCACGCTCTTCCTTTATAACGATGGTGTTTACGAAACAGAGAATTCCCTCCATGAGCCATATGGACAGAAACGAATGCTGACACGCCTGCAAAAATTCGGCTTGGCTCAGGAGTCACCAGAGAAAATACTCACCAAGATGCAAGAAGTACTAGCCGAACATCGTGGCAATGCCCCTCAAGCAGACGATATTCTTATGCTCGCGCTGAAGTTCATGGATGTATAATTACATATCATGGAACTCGACCTCGACAACAAGGAGTGGCAGGATGCCCTTCAGATAATAAACTATACACGACGTTCATTATTTCTCACAGGCAAGGCAGGTACCGGTAAGAGTACCTTCCTTCGCTATGTGGCTGAGAACACGAAGAAAAAGCATGTGGTTCTTGCCCCAACGGGAATCGCAGCTATCAATGCAGGCGGCTCTACGCTCCATAGCTTCTTCCGTCTGCCATTCCATCCACTGTTACCCAACGACCACCGCTTCGACAGTCGCCACATCAAGGAGACACTAAAATACACGGGCGCCCAGCGAAAACTGCTACGTGAAGTAGAACTGATTATCATTGATGAGATTTCTATGGTTCGTGCAGACATCATCGACTTCATCGACAAGGTGCTTCGCGTCTATACCCGTAATCCAGAGCCCTTTGGAGGCAAGCAGATGCTCTTGGTGGGTGATATTTTCCAGCTCGAGCCAGTACTGAAAGAAGATGAGCGCCAACTGCTTTCCCCTTTCTACCCCTCTGCCTATTTCTTCAATGCCAAGGTATGGCAACAGATGCCCATTGTGAGCATCGAACTGCGGAAAGTCTATCGTCAGAACGACTCCCGCTTCATCTCTATTCTCGACCGCATACGAACAAACACCGCCAGCGATTCTGATCTTAAGGCTCTCAATGCCCGTGTCGATCGCCCCCTCCAATCCGAAGGTTCCCTTGCTATTACCCTCGCCACTCGACGTGATATTGTTGACTACACCAACGAACAACAACTCTCTGCACTGCCAGGTTCCCCCTCATTGTTCGTCGGTGTCATCAAGGGCGACTTTCCCGAGTCATCGCTCCCTACCCCTAAAGAGCTCCTACTCAAGCCAGGAGCGCAGGTTATCTTTATCAAGAACGATAAGGACAAACGCTGGGTAAACGGCACATTGGGTACCATTGAGTTTATCGACGAGGAACAGGGAATCATTGGCGTTATCGATGAGAAAGGCTCGGAGTTCGATGTAGAACCTGAGGTTTGGGAGAACATGCGATACACCTTCAACGAACATGAAAAGAAAATTGAAGAAGAACTGCTCGGTACTTACACGCAATTCCCTTTACGACTCGCCTGGGCCATCACCGTCCATAAGAGTCAGGGACTGACATTCTCTCAGGTTGCCATCGACTTCGGTGGCGGCGGTGCTTTTGCCGGCGGACAGACCTATGTGGCCCTCTCCAGATGCCGGTCGCTTGAGGGGATTTCACTCAAGTCTCCATTGAGACAGAGCGACATCTTCGTCAGGGCAGAGGTAGTAGATTTTGCCCATCGATATAATAACCAAGCCCTGATAGCCCAAGTGCTTGAAGAAGGTAAGGCCGACCGCGAATACCGCGACGCCGTCAGAGCTTTCGACAAGGGTGACTTCGAACGCTTCCTTAAGGAATTCTTCAAGGCCATCCATTCCCGCTACGATATAGAGAAGCCGCACATCCGCCGTTTCATCCGATGGAAACTCGACATCATCAACCGCCAGAAGCGGGAGATAACGGCCCTTCGTGAACAGCTCGATGCCAACAATGCCTTGCTAAAACGACTCTCGGCCGAATATACGATACTCGGCCGAGAGTGTGAACATGAGCATATGGCCGAAGCGGCCATCCGCAACTATCAAAAAGCCTTAGAGATTTATCCCGATGCCACCGATGCCCGCCGGCGACTTGAGAAACTCACTAAGAAGAAGTAACTTTACTCCGCTGGGTATTTCCAAATATTATACGGGCCTAACAGATTGAACGAGGTCAGCATAAGGATTCTTCTCTAAGCGACGGTTGTTCTTACGGATATACTCCTCGAATAAGGGGCTGGGGCTGATGAATAGGCGGCGCACAGTGTCCGTTGCACTCTCCATCTGCTGGAAGATCGTCTCAAGGTAGGCGAATCCCTGTTCATTGCTTTCGGGCGAGAGTTGCAAGGTGCGCACACCATACTTCTGGGCAGCAGCCTCCACACCTTTATAGACCAGATCATTATACGACCGGTCGCCCAGACCATTGGGGCCATAGATGACCGTCACCAACGGTGTGGTGGCAGGCTGCTCCTCTTCAGGATTGGGCTTGTAGATGGTTTCGCCCTCCTTGGTGCAGCATGTCAACAGCAGGCTTACTGTCAATATTAGAAGTAGTTTTTCTCTCATTAAACCCGATTTTCGCGTGCAAAAATAATATAAATTCTCGATATAATCTAAAAAATCCCCAGAAATCTATTCCGTCAGTCTTGATTATTTCACATCTGCTATGGCAGCGTTTCCCGGATTTTGTACGGAGATTATTCCTTGCCACATACACTGGCATTTGCAACTGTTAGTCAGGACAGGGGTACCGTTCACCTTCATCTCTGCACTACCTGGCGCCCATGGCCCCGTAATGGCTGGAACACAAGGTTGTGGCGTCAATGTTCCCATAGCTGCTGATGTAGCCGTTTGCACCTGAGGGTTTGCTATAGATTGACACATACCAAAAGTAGGTATATTAGCAGGCGTATTATCCTGAATCGTCGCCACTATCATATTACCACATTGAGCTCGCGTTGGATCAGAGACGGCAAGAGTACATGGTGTCGTACCAAAACTACATTGGAGCATGGCTCCGTTTGTAACAATTTTTCCCATACTACTTATTATTTTATATTATTTCTAAATTATCTTCATTGTCTCAAATAGTTAATCGCCAGCATCGTGAGGTCATCACTCTGCTCCGTGTTGCCTACAAAGTTGTGGACAGCCCCAGTCATTCTCTCTATCAGTGGTCTGGGAGAGAGTTCCCTGGCTTGGATGGCGCGGTTCATCTCGTTGAGGATCCGTTCTTCGCCAAACATCTTTTCTTCAGCATTCAGCGCCTCTGTCAGTCCGTCGGTATAGAAGAAGATGGTGGTATGAGGTTCTATGACCACCTCCTGCATCTGATAGGATGTATTGGCAATGACTCCTATGGGTAAGATGCGATTAACAGGCAGGAAACGGGCTTCTTCTTTCACAATGACTGGATCCTCATGACCTGCATTACAGTAACGCAGCAATCCGGATGTCAGGTCGAGAGTGCCGACAAAGAAGGTGACGAACATCTGGCTTCCATTGTTCAGACTCAGACTGTTGTTGATCTGCGAGACGATATGGTCGGGCATGCTCCCATCGGAAGCATAGGCACGGAAAAGGCTCTTGGTCTCTGCCATGAGTAAGGCAGCAGGGACACCCTTGCCGCTGACGTCGCCAATGCAGAAGAAAAGCCGGTCGCCATGCACGAAGAAGTCGTATAGGTCGCCCCCCACTTCCTTAGCGGGTGTCATGCTGGCAAAGACGTCGAAAGCGTCGTGTTCAGGAAATACCATAGGCACCATCGACATCTGGATGTTGTGGGCAATGCGCAGTTCCGATTCGATGCGCTCTTTCTGAGTGGTCACCTCCTCCAGCTGGTCGTAGGCCTGCTTCAGGGCCTTCATCTGCAACAGGCGACGGCGCAGGTAAATGGCGAGGAACACGGCAATGAGCAACAGTCCGCACACGATGGCGATCAGCATCATCCGCTGTTGGTACAGCCGCAGCGTTTCAGCCTCATTCCCGGCTCTGGCTGCCTCAAGCTCCAGCGCACTCATCTCTGCCATTTTCCGCGTCTCGGCATTAAACTGCTGGTCAGTCCATTCCTTGTACACCTTGAAACTGTCGATGGCTTCCTGATTGCGACCCAATCCGTCGTAGGCGGTAATCTTGAACTTCAGCCTAACGTCTTTGTCGGTCAACCTCTCTGCCAACTCCAACAACCGCGCATAGTCGTGCGTCAGTTGTGCATGATAGCACTCTGTGCTGATGACTACATTTCCCTTATAGTCGCCATTATTCATGATGGCATGCAGTTGTTTGTGGTAGGTCATAAACCGTGCCGTGTCTATAGGCTCCTGACAGATAACGGCATTACACTTCAATGACCACAAGGTGATCATATCTTCCTTACTCCACCCCGACAGCTTCAAGGCTTTGTCAATGACCCGTACCATCTTATCGCCTTGCTTTCTCTCTCCATACACCCTCGACAGAAAGAAATATGGTTGCAACAACGGCTTTATATTGGGCAGATTGTGCTTCCGGTAGTCGATGGCCTGCTGAACCAGCTCTTCAGCACGATCGTCCATCCCCAGTTCCTTCGCAATGTGGGCATTGAGAAAGGTCACGATGTAAAAACCATATCTGCTCTTATGTGCCTCAGCATAGTCTCTCATCTCGTCGGCCATCTTCAGGGCCTGACTGGTGCTGACATTATCGAGCATATAGGTGATCTGATTATTCCATGCATCATAGAACGCTTCTTCCTCACCGGTTTCCTGCAAGACCGTCTTCAGCCGTTCTGTCACTTTCATAAAAGTCTCCACGCTATCGGTGTGCAACAGTTTTTTCTGGCGCTGCAGAAGCGTCTGCGCATGCTCACTGAGGGCCGACATCCGAACGGGCATGCCGACTATAAGGAGTAAAAGCGTGATGAGGAACTGCTTCATGACCTATCTCGTTGCTGATGATTACTCTTCCTGTTGTCCCATCCTCAGATTGTAGCAGACCACGTCATTGTTTGCGGAGAAGTCTTCAAGGCTTTTCTTCCGTTCGCTGACATGTTGCTCGATCTCAACATGGTCTAACTCACTTAACTTGTTGATGCGGTATTGGGCTCTCTTTTCCTGACTCTCCTCGAATTTGATTGACGAGGTAAGACCGACATGATCGAACACCTTGTAGATCTCCTTGGCACAATTCACGATGACAATCTCTGGGGAACGGCCCAATATCTGGTAGGCAAAGAGTACAACCCGCAGCCCCGCACTGGTGAGGAACATCAGACCAGTGGCATCAAACTCGACTTTCCCGATGTCTTGTCCGCGATATTTGGATAGCTCATCCGTCAATGCAGGGGCATTTTGGACCGTGAGTTTCCTACCCAGCACTACATTCAGCGTAGTGCCTTCTTTCGTCACTTCATAATCAAAATCATTCATAACCCAATCGTCTTGTTTATGACAAATCCGCTATGGAGAGCCATCGACTATAGGCTTCCTCGATATCCTGCAGCTTCTTGTCGCGCAATTTGTCGCGATGATTCTCACACTTCTCGTTGAGATCGTCAATGACTTTCTTGATGCCTTTGATGTCTTCTTCGGGCTCTCCCACCGACAAGATGGCAATCTCACTCCTCGCCTTGTCGACGGCAGCCTCCATCAGCGTCTTGCACTCCTGATAGAACACATCGACGGCATCCTTCATGGCCTTGTAATACTTATCGTTCACCTCCGGCATTGTCAGCTCGATGTAGCGCACATCGCGCTCCTTCATCTCGATGTTCTCATCAGGGCTCTTGATCGTAAAGGAGTCTATCTTCTGCTTGAACTCCGGATGCACCTTGGCGACGCCATCCATGATGGCCTTGATATCATCGTCATATTTCGGCACAATCCAGATGTGATAGTCGTCCTTTTTGGCGCACGAGGCCACCTGCTCCAGGTTCTTCGCTGTGCCTTCGATCATGACTTTGACGGGTATCAATGAGGCTGCTTCTGACTTGATACACAGATTGAGATAGCGGAAGTTCAACATTGCCACATAGCCCTTGAGCTTCTCGTATAACTGGTCGTATTGATTGCTAATTGCACGTTTCATATCTATAAAAATTAAACTATATACATTATATTATTATAAAAATCACTCTGCAGGAGCATCCTCAGACTTGAGCTTAGCGCTTAGGCTGCCGCCACCGCCGCCGCCACCAGCCGCCGAACCGTCGGTGATGCTCTTCGACTTGAAGGCGCTCTTAGCCTCGATGCTGTCACCAGAGATCTTCGGTGCCTTGATTTCACCCTTGACCTCGGTGTCATTGTTGATGGTAGTGGTACCATATACCTGCGTCTCGTCGCCACCCACGGCAGCCTTGCCATCGGCGAGCTGAAGTGCAGACTTGCCGTCGCCCTGCTGGGCCTCGAAGGTCTTGTCGGCAAAGAGACCCATCTCTTCTGATACGGCCTGCAGTTTCTTCGACTTGATGTCTTTCGACTTCGAGCCTACGAACATCTTCTCCGACACGAGCGTCATCGTGCTGCCTGCGGCGAGTGCA
>OMXO01000125.1 GCA_900315035.1 uncultured Prevotella sp. | reverse complement strand
CGGTGCAAAGTTAAATCAGATTTCAATACGTTGTACTTTTTTTGCAAAAAATTACACAATCCCGCCGTGCAAACGTTTGCATTGACTTATATCAATAATAATGTATAAAGAAATGTTTGGTTTATTGAAGTTTTTTGTATCTTTGCATCACTAAAGTTACTGACTAAATAGAAATCAATACTTAAAGCCGGATGGAAGAGAAAGCACCAATGACAATGAAGGATATTGCGCGGGAGTTTGGAATTTCCGTTGCTACAGTGTCGCGTGCTCTGAAAGACTCTCCCCGTATCAGTGAGGAGCGGCGTAAAGCCATCCAGCAATATGCCCGTGAGCATAACTTCTATCCGAATGCCATCGGTGAGGCTTTGCGCCATAGTCGGGTCATGCCTCAGCGTATCATCGGCGTGATTGTACCGGAGTTTACCCATTACTATTTTTCTTCTATTCTGACTGGCATCGAGGAGGCTGCAGCAGCCCGTGGCTATCGGATTATGGTGGCCTTGAGTGGTGAACAGTATGAGCGTGAAGCCCGTATATGCGAGACCTTCCATCGCTATAAGGTCTGTGGCGTGATTGTGTCTCAGGCCAAGGATACTAAGAACTACGATCACTATCAGAAACTGCTTGATGCTGGTATCCCGATGGTGTTCTACGACCGTATCTGTACTGGTGTGAATGCCAGTCGCGTGGTGGTAGATGACTATATGGGAGCCTACAATGCAGTGACGCATCTGATAGAAACGGGATGTAAACGAATCGCGTTTTATGGTAGTCCGATGCAGTTGGAGATCTCGAAGAACCGATTTAACGGCTACAAGGATGCGCTTCTGAAACACGGACTGACTGTAGATGAACAGATTGTGAAGGTGTGTGATAACCGTAACGATGCAGAGACCTTGACTCCTGAGCTGATGGCTCTTGATAATCCGCCTGACGGTTTTTTTGCAGTCAACGATGATACGGCCATCGGCATTCTCTATACAGTGAAGCATTCTGGCTATCGGGTGCCTGAGGATATCTCTATCTGTGGTTTTACGAATGGTCAGCGTGCCGTAGCCTGCGACCCGATGCTTACGACTGTCGAGCAGCGTGGTCATCGGGTAGGCGAGGAGGCTGCAAGCATCCTGATGGACAAGGTGGAGGGCCTCTCGCCTATTGAGAAGGTCGAAAAGCGCATCGTCCGTACCCGTCTGATTATCCGAGGTACTACTCGTTAGAAATAAATATAACAAAGATATGAAACAAAAACCTGATCTCTCATTTTGGAAGCTGTGGAATCTGAGCTTCGGATTCTTCGGCGTGCAGATTGCCTATGCGCTGCAGAGTGCCAACATCTCTCGAATCTTCCGTACACTGGGTGCCGACCCTCATTCACTGAGTTTTTTCTGGATCCTACCACCATTGATGGGCATCCTTGTGCAACCGATTGTCGGAACACTGAGCGACAAGACCTGGACGCGCTTTGGTCGTCGTATTCCCTATCTGTTTGTGGGTGCCCTCGTGGCTGTGGCTATCATGTGCCTGCTGCCTAATGCCGGTTCTTTCGGAATGGCTGTGGGTGCGGCCCTTATCTTCGGCCTGATAGCTCTTATGCTGCTCGACACAAGCATAAACATGGCGATGCAACCGTTTAAGATGCTTGTGGGCGATATGGTGAACGAGCAGCAGAAGGCCAAGGCCTACTCCATCCAGTCGTTCCTGTGTAATGCAGGTAGCGTCGTGGGATTTCTCTTCCCGTTTGTCTTTACGGCTATCGGCCTGAGCAATGTGGCACCTGAGGGCGTCGTGCCCGATTCAGTCATCTGGTCGTTCTACATGGGGGCCGCTATCCTCATTCTCTGTGTTATCTACACCTCGATGAAGGTCAAGGAGTGGAACCCGCAGGACTATCGAGAGTATAACCCCGTTGCCGAGGAGAAGGAGGATAGCGCCAACTGGATTACCCTGCTGAAGAATGCCCCCTCGACCTTCTGGAAGGTAGGTCTCGTACAGTTCTTCTGTTGGGCAGGTATGCTCTATATGTGGACTTATGTCGTTGATGCCGTTTCTGAGACGGTATGGGGCACCATCGATCCCACCACTGATGCCTATCAAGAGGCAGCCAACTGGACGGGTGTGCTTTATGCCATTCAGGCTCTGGGTTCAGTAGTGTGGGCTGCCATTCTACCCCGCTTCTCCAACACCAAGTTGGCATATAGCGTCAGTCTGATACTGGGAGGTCTTGGATTCCTGCTCATTCCGTTTGTTCCCGATATGTACGGACAGATCGTACCCTTCCTGCTCATTGGCTGCGGATGGGCAGCCATGCTCGCCATGCCGTTCACTTTCGTCACCAATGCCTTGCAGGGTTATGGTCACATGGGTGCCTATTTGGGACTGTTCAACGGTACCATTTGTGTCCCCCAGATTGTTGCAGCTCTCTGTGGCGGCATCATCCTGACTCTCGTGGGCGGCCACCAGTCGTCCATGATGCTGGTAGCCGGCGTCAGCTTCCTGATTGCTTCGGTCTGCGTCTTTGTGATTAAGGGTAAGAAGTAAAGTCTTGTGATGAACCGTTTCGTCATTGTCGTCGTTTCTCTGTTGCTCTCGCTGGCCAGTCATGCCAGTGGGAACATCCTGACGGAACGGTATAACCTGACCTATCTGGATCTCGGGAATGGTCTTCCTCATAACAATGTGAGGGATATCTTTCAGGATTCGAATGGATTCCTCTGGATTGCTACTTATGGAGGCGGATTGGTGCGCTACGACGGCTATGGCGTGAAGGAACTTCGACTCGAGCTTAACAGCAAGTCGTGTAGAAGCATTACCGAGGATCGTTTTAAGAGATTATGGGTCGCATTCGATGAGGGTATCAACATCGTTGATCTCAGGACGCTGACTTCTGTATCGCTTGATCATCCTGACTTAAAAAAACTGATTGTTCAGCCTGCCATCAGGTGTTTCCGTGATGAAATAGGGCGTATCTGGATCATTACCGACCGTCAGGTTGGCCTTGTGACCTTTAAGGAGCAAGGTGAGATAGACCATATTAGTACTTATTCGCACAACTGGAGAATGCTCGATATGGCCATCTGTGACGTTGAGGGCAACGGTAAGCCCTGGATAGGTATCGATAGTTGTCTTTACCGGTTGGTCGAAAAAGGCAGGAAACTGGTCCGTGAGGAGATCTCTCCTTTGCTCAGGCCGTTAGAGGACCATTATATCACCGATATCCTGAAACGTAACAATGCGGTCTGGATTACCACTAATCTGGGACTCTTCCGATATGATCCTTATCGGCAGAAACTTGACGAGTACCATCACTCCGACGTGCCTGGTGCTCTTTCTCATGTCTTCCTGTCGAGTCTGGCCGTCACGCCGGATAATCATTTGTTGGTCGGTTCTCTGTATGGTGTTAACATCTATGACGACCAGACAGACACTTTTACGGCTTGGACCTCTGATAGCAATCCTCCGTTGAAGAGCGACTTCGTACATGCCATCCGGTCTTATCAAGGTCATATCTGGGTGTGTACCGAGTCTGGAGGTATTACCTGCTTGTCTCCGCGTCGTCTGCTTCTGCGAAATTCTGTACATACGGGTAGTCCCAATTCATTATCTCCGAATCCCGTCAATGCCATGTATGTCGAACCCGACGGTCGGCTATGGGTGGGAACGGTTGAAGGTGGACTTAATCTCAGAGAAAAGGGCTCTACGGATTTTATCCATTTCACGACATCCAATTCAGGTTTGTCTCATAACAGTGTTTCTGCCCTTGCTGCCGATCATCATGGCCGGCTCTGGGTTGGCACCTGGGGTGGGGGACTCTGTGTGACAGACAGGAAGAGTCCGCAGAAGATATCGCGCATCGAATTGCCCAGAGACTATAGCATACGTACCGGTTTTGTTGGCGCTTTGGCCAACGACACCATCAATGACGGAATGTGGATAGGCAGTAATGCCGGCTTGTATTTCTACGATTACAAGAC
>OMXO01000009.1 GCA_900315035.1 uncultured Prevotella sp. | reverse complement strand
ACAGAGATAGAACGACTGCAACAGAGTGGTGAGGCCAGTGAACAAACCATTGCCGAACTGAACCGGCAGATAGAGAGCAGCCGAGAGCGTATCTCCAACAAACTGCTTATCGGCACAAGGGCTTTTGTGAAACTACAAGAAAAGGAATGCATTAGCAATATGTCAGCAGATGAGCGTCATTGCCTATTAGACTATTTTGCCCAGTTGCGCCCCAAACGCTGGCAAGTGTGGGAACGCACCTACACCTCGCTGACACCAGCGCAATACGTCTTCCTCATACTTCAGGATGATCTGCACTACGATGATGACACCATTGCCCAAATGCTCGACGTCAAGCCAGCCTCCTTACGCACCCTCCGCTCAAGGATCAAAGGTCGAGAGAAGTAGTTCTTGACGAATTCTCACATCAAAGTCTGGTAGGGGACTCATACAGAGCATCCATTGACGAAGCCTTCGAAAAACAAGTGCGGCAACGATATAAAAAAAACAGAGGATGTGAAATGCTTCACATCCTCTACTCTTGTGGGCGCTGACGGATTCGAACCGCCGACCCTCTGCTTGTAAGGCAGATGCTCTAAACCAGCTGAGCTAAGCGCCCCTTTCTTCTAAGCGGGTGCAAAGTTACGAATAAAAATTGAATCCCAAAGATAAATCAAGGAAAAAATCGTCAGAAATTAACATAGTTTCACTATTTTATCCCAAAAGATGCTCAATATCGGCTTGAGGAAGGATGCACAAAATGGCTTTACCATCAGGAGTATAGTTAACATTAGAACAAGCAAAGAGCTCATTGACAATACTCTCCATCTCATCATTGCTCAGGATTTGTCCATAAGGAACAGCAGCATGTCTAGCCAGACTCAACGCAATCTGTGAATTGAGAGAAGACAATTCTGTTCCCAATATATTAGCATCGCCAACCAACTGATGGAGCAATTTGATCGGGTCAAGCCCATCAATACCTGCTGGCACACCATTCAAAGCATAACTATGACCGCCAAGGTCGCTCAGGTCAAATCCGACACTAGCCAGTTCTGGCAACAATTTCTCAAGCAAGACAGCATCAGAGGGTGCAAACTGAATAACTTCCGGGAACAGTACTTTTTGTGTACTTGCCGTATGATTGGACATCTGTTCCATATAACGATCATAGAGAATACGTACATTGGCACGATACTGATCTATAATCATCAGGCCAGACTTCACTGCCGTCATCAAATATTTACCTTTATACTGATAATGGGTAGGCGATTTCTCAGAAAGAATGGTCTGGGGTGTTGTACTCATCTCGTCTGAAGATCCGAAGGTGTCAAAAACATCACCCTCGGAAGGTGAGTCTTGGGATTGAATATCAAAACCCTCGTAAAGTGTCTCCCACCCTTCAACAGCCCCCGTTGATTGAGAACTTGTCCTTGTGCTGCCCCTGCTTCCCTGAGTGAATGGATTATAATCAGGATTATATTGCAACTGGGGAGGTGTTACCTGTTGCTTCGGATCAAAAATAGGAATGTCCGGGCTTCCTTGAGTGTCGAACTCAATAGAAGGCACTTCGCAAAACTTTCCCAAAGCATCGCGGACAGCGGCAGTAATCATCTGCCAAATAGCCTGTTCATTCTCAAACTTAATCTCCGTCTTTGTCGGATGAATATTCACATCTATATCACTAGGCTCTACCGTGAGATAAAGAAAATAGGGAATCTGCATCCCATCAGGAATCAGGCGCTCATAAGCACTAATCACTGCCTTGTGGAAATAGGGATGTTTCATGAAACGACCATTGACGAAGAAATAGTCATGTCCACTCTTTTTCTTTGCGCCCTCAGGTTTACTTACAAACCCTATGATATCACACATAGAAGTGCGAACCTCTACAGGCAGAAGATCTTGACTGTATTGTTTGCCAAACACATCACTGATGCGCTGACGCAGACTGCCAGCCTTGAGGTTAAGCATCTCCGTTCCATTATGATGGAGGGTGAAATGGATGTCTGGATAAACAAGTACAATACGTTCAAAGGCCGTAAGGATATTGCTGAGTTCAGTAGCATTTGATTTCAAAAACTTACGGCGTGCCGGTACATTAAAGAAAAGATTGCTCACTTTAAAATTACTGCCTACCGGGCACGCACTAGGCTCTTGGGAAACAACCTTTGATCCCGCAATTAGCAATCGAGTACCTATCTCGTCAGAGGCCTGACGAGTCAACAACTCCACATGTGCCACTGCGGCTATCGATGCCAGAGCCTCCCCACGAAAGCCCATTGTATGAAGAGCAAACAGATCGTCGGCCTGACTGATCTTTGAAGTGGCATGACGTTCGAATGAAAGGCGGGCATCAGTCTCTGACATGCCTTTACCATCATCGATAACCTGAATAGATGTACGGCCAGCATCCACCACGATAACATGTATCGTCGTAGCACCTGCATCAACGGAATTCTCCACCAGTTCCTTGATAACAGAAGCCGGTCGCTGGATGACCTCCCCTGCAGCAATCTGGTTGGCCACACTATCAGGCAAGAGATGAATCAAATCACTCATTTTTTCGGACGCCAATTAAAGATATCATATCGGTCTGTAGGACGGATATAATCATACCACATAAATCCCGGGAGATGCTTACGATCATCAGGAATCTGATTGAGAGGATACATCGTTCCACTGGTCTTCGGTGTCCATACACTCTCCAACTTCCGATTCTTCATAAACATGCGAAGCTCTGTAGTCTCCTGATAATTATATATAATAGGTACAGTATCGCCCTCCTCAAAGTAATAACCGATGAGCACATTCTCTTTCGCCTGCGCCTCATGGATGTCGCCATCAATAAAATAGGCGAACATATCTTTAGAGGAAAGTTGATTGTAGCATGTCGTATCACTCCGTAACTGTTGAATTGACATACAGTTACCAATAACATGAGCATAATCAATAACAGAATCCTTCATGAACACATCTATCTGATCTCCAAAAAGCTGTTGCCCATTGTTCCAGACAATTGGGTCATGATACATTGTCATACAAGAATCTTGGGAATTATAGACAAGAGAGTCGCAGACTCCCTGTACATCGCGACGGAAAGCACGAACATGATGAAAGGCATGAATCTTTCGATAGACAGAGTCGGTCTCAATATTAAAGGTTACTATCTTAAAGGTATCTGCATGCATGAAGAGTGAGTCGCCCTGAGAATAATCAATGGCTACTGCGCTGTCTGTACACATAGCATAGCCCGTATGTTCATAATACTCACCATAGTTCCCTGTCAGTTTATTGCGATTCAAAGAATCAACATAGACCACATTTCGGAATGCTTGGCTGAATCCTTGTTTGCTATCATAATATACACTGTCACCAACCATCATCTTTCCACCATTAGAAAGGACAGAGCGATTCATCAAACGGGCACGATCGTTTTTAGTATCATAATAACCTTGCTCTGAATAGATATGGCTTCCACCAGACACGATGTTGGAAGGTCCAACGATATGAGCCATTGACACGCGCGTATCATAATACAAGGTATCGGTGGTAAGAAAGAACTTCGGGCTGCTCATCTTCACATCATAATTGAAAACAGACATTTTAGTCTTCGTGTTGTATTCACCCCAATCAGATGTGAGCGTAGTCTTGTCATCAACCATTTTTCCCCCTTCGAAGAAATAGGCATTATCATAGAGACGGTCATAGTCAAGACTATCAGTATAAAGCGTGGTCTTCTTATGCTTCAAAACCACATTATAGCGTGCCCGAGCCATCTGCTCATCACCATTATAATACGCATAGTCGCTTAAGAGGGACAGCGTGTCACCCTGATACATCTTCACATGGCCGAAAGCCTCAAAAGAATTACTGGCCTCATAAAAATAGGCACTATCGCAATAAAGTCGCGCACCTTGATGAGTAAAGTGCACTTTACCATTTAATATAGTTGCATCGGGGTTAATCTTATCATCATAGTGCAACACATCCGCATGTACCAGATAGACGCGAGTATCCTGCGTCTTAGCCTTACGCGCCGGACGTTTCTTCTGTTTCTGGGCAAAAGCAGTAGCTACACCCACCAGAAGTGAAAAGACCATCAGATAATAAAATGACTTCCTCAGCATCGGCCTTTTACTTTATCCACCCTTCATATTCAAACTTACAGTCTTTGTAGTTGTCATTCAAGTGGGTATAAGTGCTCTTGATCTTGTCAACCACCCATTTATGGATGCGCTCGTTCTGTCGCTTCTGGAGCACCACATCCTTTAGGACCTGGAAATCCTCTGTCACAGTGGCCTTGTGACCATCAATACGATTCTTCAATTTGGCAATGACACACACAGTTTTACCACGCTGGCTAATCATTTTAAACGCTTTGGAAATCTGACCAATCTGAAGAGTATCAACTGCCTTAGCTACTTCTGCTGGAAGATCTTGCATACGGAACTTTGATGAGGTATGACCTGTCTGCATCATATTCGTAGACATCAGACCTTTACTATTACGAGTATCCTTGTCATCAGACAAAAGAGGTGCAGCATCCTCAAACGTAAATTTGCCATCGCGGATGTCATTGGCAATAGAATCAAGGCGCCCAAGGGTTCGCTCTACAGCCTCATCAGACACAACAGGTTTACGGAGAATATGACGTACATTCACCTTCTCACCACGCTTCTCGATCAGCTGAATAATATGGAAGCCAAATTCAGACTCAACAATTTTCGACACTTTTTTCGGATCTGTAAGGTTAAAGGCCACGGCAGCAAAGGCCGGATCGAGTGTTCCACGTCCAGCAAGACCCACTTCACCACCACGACGAGCCGTTCCTGGATCCTCAGAATAGAGACGGGCCAAAGTCTGGAAAGTAGCCTCACCCTTATTAACACGGTCCGTATAGTCACGAAGTTCCTCTTTTACACGATTCAACTCTTCTGGTTCAATGCGGGGAGTCTGTTGAATGATCTGAACCTCCACCTCCGTAGGCACGAAAGGAATGCTGTCCTGCGGCAGGTCTTTGAAATAACGACGCACCTCAGCCGGAGTCACAGAAAGGTCTTCAGTCAACTGACGTTTCATCTTCTGTACCATCTGACGATCTTTCATTTCGTCTCGCAAATCATTACGTATTTGTGTTAGGCTCTGGTGTTTGTATTCTTCAAGACGCTCACGGGAGCCATCCACCATCTCCAGCCAATAGTTTATCTGTTGCTCTACTTCAGCTGCCACATCAGCATCTGTGACTTCAATACTATCGATAATGGCCTGATGCTTGAACAATTTCTGTACAGCTATTTGTTCTGGGATGGTACAATCTGGGTCGCCACTCCATTTCACGCCCTCCATAGCAGCCTGCAGACGCATGGCTTCTATGTCGGATTTCAAGATGGCTTCATCACCAACGACCCAAACCACTTCATCTACAACCGTTCCAACAGAGACAGTATCTGAATCTGCCAAGGCAGTTGTAGTTTGATGAGCGGAAATAGCAGGCTCACTACCAGATGCCATACCCAACATGGGAACGGCGACAATTGCTACTGGTATGATTTGTTTGAAGATATTCATTTATGTTGATTTACTGTTTTCAATATTTCTTGATTAATCTGAAACGAATAACGGTTTCGCAGAGATTTTACCCATTCCTGTTCCAGCATCTGCTGATAGTCAGCAACCACTTGACTGCGTACATCAGTATAATCCTCTGGGTACTTTTTCAGTTTCTTTCCATAAACAGCCTCTATTGGGTAATCAGGAAGAGACACCTCTGCCTTAGACTGCTTCAACTTAAAGACCATCCGGTCGATTGTTCCGTTGTCACCTGGTTTAAAAATACCCTTCTCGACGCGGATACGGATAATGGAATCTGCATTAAAAGTGGACCGAAGTGCTTCTGCCCATTGATCAAAAGGCAGTCTTTTTACACACTTCTTCACAGCCTTCACATCGGCCTTATTCTTCACATGGTAAGCAATACCTTTATAGTGAGGTTCTGTCCAAGCATAGTCCTTTTTATGAACATCGAACCAAGCTTTGAGCCCAACTTCGTCCTTAGCTGCGCGATCCCAAACTTCTCGATTACTGATTTCATAAAGCAGCAGACCATCATGATATTCTTGAATCAGATACTTCATCTCAATATCTGCTGCCGAAAGAGAATCGGCTCTCTTATTCATGATCTGTTCCCTCTGGATCTGGCCATTAGACTGTTCTACAATCGCTTTTACCTTCATCTCAGCAATTGCATCACGGAGGCCTTGTTGCTCGAAAGAGCGCACAATCATATCCTTCAGCTGCTCAAAGGGTTCTAACTGTTTACGATCCTTCATCAAAATGATATGATAGCCATCTGGCGCAAGTACAGGACGGCTCATCTGCCCTGTCTGCAAGCCATAAGCAGCATCCTCGAATTCAACAAATGTTTGGCCCGGTTGTAGCCAGCCCATATCACCGCCTTGTGCAGCAGAGCGCGGATTCTGAGATAATTTCTTTGCTAATTCTGCAAAGTCAGCACCTTTCCGAAGGGCTTCGTAAACAGAGTCAGCACGCAGACGGATACGTTCCTGCTCACGCGGTGTCGCTTTAGTTGACAGACGGATGAAAATATGGGCTGGACGTATCAGTCCTTTTGAACCGATAGCTGCCTTCGTACGCTCATATGCTTTACGAGCCTCTCCTATCACTTCTGCGTCAGTAACGAGGGTTGGACGAACTTGCTGATCACGGTACATCGCAAACTCTTGCCGGAAGGAAGAAAGTGTATCCATCCGTTCATCAAGAGCAGCAGCTACCTTTAATTTATAATTAATGAACAGTTCTACATATTCATCCACAGTTTTCCTATCTACCACACCATCTCCGTTGTTCTTGTTATAAGAATACTCAAATTCCGAGCGAGTAACAGGAACACCATTGACAGTCAGCACTACAGGGTCAGACTGAGCAGAGACAATAAGTGCACAAACTCCAAGGACTGAAAACAGAAGGAATCTTCTCATCAATAATCAATCATTGGGGCGTGAATAGTTGGGAGCCTCACTGGTAATCGTAATATCATGAGGATGGCTCTCATTCACACCTGCATTAGTAATGCGAGTGAACTTTGCATCATGCAACTTTTCTATCGTAGCTGCACCACAATAGCCCATACCAGAACGTAAGCCACCTACCATCTGATAGATTACTTCTTGAACCGTACCCTTGTAAGGGACACGACCAGCTATTCCTTCTGGCACCAACTTCTTAACTTCCTTCGTATCGCCCTGGAAGTAACGATCCTTAGAGCCATGTTTCTGTTCCATCGCCTCCAAAGAACCCATTCCACGATAACTCTTGAACTTACGTCCATTGTAAATAATAGTGTCGCCAGGACTTTCCTCCGTACCAGCAACAAGCGAGCCTATCATCACACAACTGCCACCTGCAGCCAGAGCTTTTACAATATCACCAGAGTAACGCAGGCCACCATCGGCAATCAGAGGAACATTGGTTCCTTTCAAAGCACTATACACATCATATACAGCACTCAACTGTGGCACACCTACACCAGCAACCACACGAGTTGTGCAGATAGATCCTGGACCAATACCTACTTTCACAGCATCGGCACCATTGTCAACAAGCATCTTAGCCGCTTCTCCTGTAGCTACGTTTCCTACAACGATATCGATATTTGGGAAAGATTTCTTTGCTTCAACAAGTTTTTCAATCACAGACTTAGAATGTCCATGAGCCGTATCAATCACGATGGCGTCAGCACCAGCATCAACAAGGGCCTGCATACGATCAAGAGTGTCAAATGTCACCCCGACGCCTGCAGCTACACGCAGACGCCCCTTCTCATCTTTACATGCCATAGGTTTATCCTTTGCCTTTGTGATATCCTTATACGTAATCAAACCTATCAGGTGATTGTCCTTATCCACTACCGGGAGTTTTTCAATCTTATTTTCTTGTAAGATTTGGGCTGCCGCAGTCAGGTCTGTCTGCTGATGAGTAGTCACAAGATTATCCTTTGACATAATTTCCTCAACAGGACGGTCAAGGCGACGCTCAAAGCGCAAGTCACGGTTTGTCACAATTCCAACAAGATGACGCTCATCATCAACCACAGGAATACCACCGATATGATATTCCGACATTATTTCGAGTGCTTGCGCAACCGTTGAGCCGAGAGGAATCGTCACAGGATCATATATCATTCCATTCTCGGCACGCTTCACGATAGCAACCTGACGTGCTTGATCATCAATGGACATATTCTTGTGGATAACTCCAATACCACCTTCACGAGCAATGGCAATGGCCATCTGAGACTCTGTCACTGTGTCCATAGCCGCTGTCACGAATGGTACGTTCAACTCAATATTCCTTGAGAAGCGAGTTTTCAACTCTACGGTTTTGGGCAATACTTCTGAATAAGCCGGAATTAAAAGGACGTCATCAAATGTAAGGCCGTCCATTACAATCTTGTCTGCAATAAATGAAGCCATAAAATATACCTTTCTTTAAATATTGCGTGCAAAGGTAGTCATTTTCCCGCATATGGCAATCTGTTTTTTAGGAAAAACTCACCTTATTAATGCAAATTAACCAAAAAAGAGTGGCCAAAGCCACCCTTTTCTGATTTAGTTCGCCATTTCTGAGAGAAACTTGATGCGCACCAGTCTTATTTCATCTTCCGAATACTCATCACCCAATTCATCTTGAGCAACGCTCAGTTTGTCTGTATCCGACTCACTGAAATAATCGTAGATATCATCAATATGATCCTCATCCATCACCTCCTCCAGGAAATAGTCGATATTCAATTTCGTACCACTATATACAATGGCTTCCACCTCATCAAGCAATTCCTCGAATTCTATACCCTGAGCATTTGCGATATCATCGAGAGCCACCTGACGGTCAATACTTTGAATGATCTTCACCTTCAGCATCGACTTTTTAGCTACGGTACGAACACGCATGTCCGCCTGGCGCTCAATACCGTTTTCATCACAATACTGCTTGATTAAATCAACAAACTCCTTTGCGTAAGGCTGCTTAACTTTACCTTCGCCGACGCCTTGAATATTCTTTAGTTCATCCAGCGTCACAGGATAGTCTGTAGCCATCTGCTCCAAAGAAACATCTTGGAAAATGACATATGGTGGTCGTTGCAAGCGCTTTGATACTTTCTTGCGCAAGTCTCGCAACATCGCACTAAGTACGGGGTCGAGGGCACTAATACCGCCTTCATGCTCCATCGGCTCATCGTCCTCGTGAAATTCGTTGTCTTTCACAATCATGAACGACTTAGGCGACTTGAGGAATTTCTTTCCTGCCGCCGTCACCTTTAACAAGCCATAGTTCTCAACCTCTTTCAACAAATATCCAGCTATCAGGGCTTGACGAATCACAGGGTTCCAGATTTTATCATCATCATCTGCTCCTGCACCGAAATTCTCAAGTTCATGATGATGATGTGCGATAATCTCATCGGTTTCCTTTCCAGTAATGAAATCAATGACATAATCGGCACGGAAATTCTCTTTAATTGCCAAGATAGCGTTTAATGTTATCAGCAACTGTTCTTTTGCTTCAATCTCAGTCTTTGGATGCAGACAATTATCGCAGTTACCGCAGTTATCTTTGGCATAGACCTCACCAAAATAATGCAATAACATCTTTCTACGACAGACAGAAGTCTCTGCATAAGCAGCAGTTTCGGCCAACAGTTGGCGGCCTATATCCTGCTCTGCCACAGGTTTCCCTTCCATGAACTTATCCAGTTTCTGCAAGTCCTTATTGGAATAGAATGCAATGCAAAGGCCCTCTCCGCCATCACGGCCGGCACGTCCTGTCTCCTGATAATAACCCTCCAGAGATTTAGGAATATCATAATGAATCACAAAACGCACATCAGGCTTATCAATACCCATCCCAAAAGCAATGGTAGCCACAATCACATCAATGTTCTCCATTAGGAAATCATCCTGAGTCTGCGTACGGGTAGTAGAGTCAAGACCGGCATGATAAGCTGCAGCCTTGATATCGTTAGCACGCAAAATTGCCGCTAACTCTTCCACCTTCTTTCGCGATAGGCAGTAAATGATACCGCTCTTTCCCGGATGTTGCTTAATGAACTTGATGATGTCCTTATCTACGTCTTTCGTCTTCGGGCGCACCTCATAATAGAGGTTCGGACGGTTAAAAGAACTCTTAAATTCTTTGGCGTCAATAATCCCCAGATTTTTCTTGATGTCACTCCTCACCTTATCGGTAGCCGTAGCCGTCAAGGCAATAACAGGAGCATTACCGATTTCGTTTACGATAGGACGGATACGCCTGTACTCCGGACGGAAGTCATGTCCCCACTCAGAGATACAGTGAGCCTCATCAACAGCATAGAAGGAGATTTTCACGCTTTTCAGGAATTCCACGTTATCCTCCTTCGTCAATGATTCTGGCGCAACATACAGTAACTTTGTGACACCTGCTAAAATATCGGCCTTCACCTGGTCGATAGCAGCCTTGTTTAGTGAAGAATTCAGATAATGTGCCGTTCCTTCCTGTTCACTAAGATTGGAAATAACATCAACCTGATTCTTCATCAAGGCTATCAAAGGAGAAATGACTATTGCCGTTCCGTCCATCAGCAATGAAGGCAACTGATAGCACAGCGACTTACCACCACCAGTAGGCATTAGGACAAAAGTATCATTGCCATCCAGCAGGTTTTGGATAATCTGCTCTTGATCTCCTTTGAACTTGTCGAATCCAAAGTATTTCTTTAGGGCTTCGGTAAGATTTCTCTTTTCAGTCATAAATAGTTATTTAGGCTTCATATTTCTGAAGATGCGACTCGTCCATTTGTTTTCTTACATAGTCGGCATCAACTTTAAATTTCTTAACTTTCCTTGAAGGCAGTTCAAACATGGAATCCATCATTACGTTTTCCACAATCGATCGCAAGCCGCGGGCTCCTAATTTGAATTCCACAGCCTTATCGACCATTACATCAAGCGCTTCCTTTGTGAACGTCAGTTCTACTCCATCCATCTCAAACAACTTCTGATATTGTTTTACTATGGAGTTCTTTGGCTCCGTCAGAATTTTTTCAAGTGCTATTCTGTCCAATGGATTCAAATAAGTAAGCACCGGCAAACGACCGATAATCTCAGGAATCAGACCAAATGATTTCAGATCTTGTGGCTGAACATATTTCATCAAATCCTTTTTATCAATTTTGCTGACATTCTGAACAGAGTTATATCCTACGACATGCGTATTCATGCGCTGTGCGATCTTCCTTTCAATACCATCAAAAGCGCCACCACAAATAAACAAGATATTCCTGGTATCCACATGGATATAATCCTGATCAGGATGCTTGCGCCCACCCTTAGGGGGTACATTAACAATGGTACCTTCCAACAATTTAAGCAGTCCTTGCTGCACACCTTCACCACTCACATCACGGGTAATAGAAGGATTATCGCTCTTTCGGGCAATCTTATCAATCTCATCGATGAACACGATTCCCCTCTGTGCTGCCTCTACATTATAATCGGCCACTTGCAGCAAGCGCGTGAGAATACTCTCCACATCCTCACCAACATAGCCCGCCTCGGTGAAAACCGTTGCGTCAACTATAGTAAATGGCACATCCAGCAGTTTTGCAATTGTCCGGGCCAATAGCGTCTTACCTGTTCCCGTAGAGCCAACCATAATGATGTTACTCTTTTCTATTTCCACACCGTCCTCATCAGTTTTCTGCTGTAAACGCTTGTAGTGATTATAGACTGCCACAGAAAGGTAACGCTTCGCCTCATCTTGCCCAATGACATACTGATCCAAATACGCTTTAATATCCTTTGGTTTTGGAACCTTCTTCATTGTAAACTTGCTTTCCTCTGGATTCTTCTTACGATCCTTCAAGTTTTCTTGCACGATTCTATAGGCTTGCTCAGCACAATCCTCACAGATATAACCGTTAATACCCGTGATTAACAGTTTCACTTCTCTTTCGTTCCTCCCACAGAAGCAACACTCTTTCTTCATCGGCATTATTTCTTTCTTACCAACACCTCATCAATCATACCATATGCTTTTGCCTCCTCTGCCGTCATCCAATAGTTACGGTCGGAGTCTGCATACACCTTATCATAGGGAGTATGAGAGTGTTCAGAAATGATTGTATAAAGTTCTTTCTTAAATTTCAGAATTTCCTTAGCCTCAATTTCTATATCAGAAGCCTGACCTTGTACACCGCCAAGAGGCTGGTGAATCATTACACGGCTATGAGGCAATGCAGAACGTTTTCCCTCCTGACCTGCCACAAGCAGAACAGCGCCCATCGAGGCAGCCATACCAGTACAAATAGTAGCCACATCACTAGAGATAAACTGCATCGTGTCATAGATGCCTAATCCTGCAGTAACACTACCACCAGGAGAATTAATATAAATGCTGATATCCTTTCCTGAATCCACAGAATCGAGATAAAGCAACTGTGCCTGCAAAGTGTTGGCAGTATAGTCATCTATCTGTGTACCAAGGAAAATGATACGATCCATCATCAGACGTGAGAAGACATCCATCTGCGTCACGTTTAATTGGCGCTCCTCAAGAATATAAGGATTCAAATACTGGGCTTGAGCCTGCATCACCTCATCGAGTGTGAGGCCATCCATTCCTAAATGCTTCGTAGCATATTTTCTAAAATCATTCTTAATCATAATATTTCTTCCTTTCTAAACAACAATAAAAAAAGGTTATCGACCTTTGTTATCTTGTGATTGGGACACAAAGATAATCAAAAAAGTCGATAACCCTCAAAGTTAGGGGTTATTTTTTCCTAAAAAATATTATTTTTCTTGCAGAAGCTTGTTAAAGTCCTCCAAACTGACCTCTTTTTCGTTCAGTTTGACAACATTCTTGAGGGTTTCTGTCAACTTAACATCAACAGCACGATCCACAAAATTATCAACGTTCTCACGCTTCTTCAACTGTTCTGCTGCATAATTTTCCAACACATCATCGGGCACATTGCTCATACCGTACTGAGCAAACTGAGCGCGGATTGCCTCCTTAGCCACAGCTTTCAGATCAGGCTCTTCTACCTTTATGTTATTTGCTGTTACAATCTGTTCTTTGATAAGATGCCACTTCAATTCCTTAATACTACCCTCGAAGTTCTTCTCTACATAATCTGCACCCTTGTCTTGATTGTTCTGAAGCATTACACGTTTCAGCAGAGCTTCAGGGAACTGCAACTCACCAACTTTCTTCTCCATATAGGCGCGAACGTCAAGCAGGAACTTATAATCGCTATTCTGCTGCAACTGAGGAGCGATAGTCTCAGCAATTTTCTCACGGAATGCTTTCTCGTCTTTTACAGTTCCTTCACCAAACACGCGGTCAAAAAGCTTCTGGTCAAGGTCAGCAGGCTGATAATGACGGATCTCTGTAATCTGATAACTGAAGTCTGATGTCATATCCTTCACATCATCTTTCTGTACCTTCAAGAGAGCAGCTACCTCAGCATCATTATCAGGATAAGCCTTTTTAGGGTTGAAGGTAATAATATCGCCAGCTTTGCAACCATCAAAAAGTTTCTTCTGGTCCTCATCCTTAATATAGGCAGGCATAACCATTCCACCTTCTGTAGTGATACCTCCTTCCTTTGTATTACCATTCTCATCAAGCTCTCGCAGGTCACCTGTAATAGTATCGTTACCACTGAACACTTCAGCCTTCACAAATTCACCAGCTTGTGACTGATACATCTGTACCTGGTCGTCGATGAGCTTATCATCAGCCTTGATTTTGTAATAATCAATTTTATCCTTATTTGACAATTCTGCCGTAAACTCAGGAGCTACAGCGATGTCAAAGACAAAGGTCAGGTCACTATCCTTCTCAAAGTCCTGAGGAACTTGTTTTTCCTGATTAGGTAAGGGTTCGCCAAGCATCTGAATTTTGTTTTCGCGGATATACTCATACAATTTTTCGCCCAGAAGCTTGTTGACCTCGTCAACCTTCACTGCGGTGCCATACTGTTTCCTAATCATACCCATAGGTACCATACCAGGACGAAATCCTGGAACCTGGGCCTTCTTACGATAGTTCTTCAGTGTTTTCTCAACCTGTTCCTGATAATCGGCAGACTCCACGGTCATCGTCAACAGACCGTTAATCTTATCAGGGCATTCAAATGTAATCTTCA
Source organism: uncultured Prevotella sp. (assembly GCA_900315035.1). Classification (GTDB taxonomy): domain Bacteria; phylum Bacteroidota; class Bacteroidia; order Bacteroidales; family Bacteroidaceae; genus Prevotella. The sequence goes on along the minus strand of OMXO01000009.1, from coordinate 36,172 downwards.
TTGTTATTTATACCTTATTAAATATATATTATCAAATTTTGGGGTGCAAAAATACACATAAAAAATGAAAGAGCCTAATAATTTGGAATAATTAACACCTCATTCACCTTCTTCGGATTTTTCCCGTGCACGCCTTTCTTCATCTATCAGTTGAAAGTCCTTTTTACGGAGCACAAACGAAGTTGTAAGATATTTTTCACGAACTACTTTGTTTTCCGCCAACTCCTCTGGACTACCCTGGAACAGAATACGTCCTTCAAAAAGAAGATAGGCACGATCTGTGATAGTCAGTGTTTCATCTACATTATGGTCAGTAATTAGAATACCAATGTTGCGGTATTTCAAGTGCCATACGATTTGCTGAATATCCTCTACTGCAATAGGATCGACACCCGCAAAAGGTTCGTCAAGCATTATGAACTTCGGTTCGATAGCCAAGCAACGAGCAATCTCTGTTCTTCGACGCTCACCACCCGAAAGCTGGTCACCTTTGTTCTTTCGCACCTTTTGCAAACGAAACTCCTTAATCAGGCTCTCCAGCTTTTCTAATTGATAGTCACGGGGCTTACCCGTCATTTCCAGCACTGAAAGGATATTATCCTCCACACTCATCTTACGGAAGACAGATGCTTCTTGTGCAAGATAACCTATACCCGCACGGGCTCGCTTATATACTGGGTAGTTTGTCACTTCCTCATCACCCAGAAAAATATGACCTCCGTTGGGTACAACCAGCCCAGTAGTCATGTAAAACGAGGTGGTCTTACCTGCACCGTTAGGACCGAGCAGTCCAACGATTTCGCCCTGCTTCACATCGAAGCTCACATCATTGACCACTGTACGTTTGCCATAACGCTTCACAAGGCCCTCCGTACGGAGCACCAGACGCTCTTGTTGTTTCAACTCTTGCACTTCTTCCATAATCGGATGCAAAGATACGAATAAATGGTCGAAATACAAAAAATAATAATTATAAATTCGAAATTAAGAATTATTTTGTACCTTTGCAGCAAAAATTACTCCGTTAAAAGATGCTCATCGAGAAATGGCTGACCACCTTCGGTCGCTACCTATTGCTGATGGGGCGCACTTTTTCGCGTCCAGAACGTATGAGAATGTTCTTAAAGCAGTACGTGAAAGAGATGGCACAGTTGGGTGTCGACTCTATTGGTATCGTGCTACTTATCTCATTTTTCATCGGTGCCGTCATCTGCATCCAGATGAAGCTCAACATCCAAAGTCCGTGGATGCCTCGTTGGGTTAGTGGATACACGACCCGTGAAATTATGCTTTTAGAGTTTTCCAGTTCTATTATGTGCCTTATCTTAGCAGGCAAAGTGGGCTCCAATATAGCTTCTGAGATTGGCACAATGCGAGTAACGCAACAAATCGACGCCCTCGAGATCATGGGTATTAACTCCGCCAGCTATCTTATCCTGCCAAAGATTACCGGCATGCTTACCATCATGCCCTTCTTAGTGATCTTCTCCTCTGCCATGGGCGTTGTCGGTGCTTATGCTACAGCATTCATAGGTCATATCATGCCGCCCGACGACCTCACGCTGGGCCTACAGCACAATTTCAAGTCATGGTTTGTCTGGATGTCAATCATCAAAAGTCTTTTTTTCGCATTCATTATTTCCAGCGTACCAGCTTTCTTTGGTTATACCGTGGAGGGTGGCTCTGTCAACGTCGGAAAAGCAAGCACCGATGCCGTGGTATCCTCCAGTGCTCTTATTCTCTGCAGTGACGTTTTCTTAACTCAACTCCTGTCATGATAGAAGTCAAGCATCTCTATAAAAGTTTCGAAGACAGAGTGGTGTTGAAGGATATCAACACTATGTTCAAAGATGGTAAGACCAATCTGATTATTGGTCAGAGCGGTTCTGGGAAGACCGTACTCATGAAGAACCTCGTAGGGTTACTCGACCCAACCAGTGGACAGGTGCTCTACGACGGGCGTGACTTTGTACAGATGTCTAAACACGAGAAGGTGATGATGCGCCGAGAGATGGGTATGATTTTCCAGAGTGCAGCCCTCTTTGACTCTATGACCGTCCTTGAAAATGTCATGTTCCCCCTTGACATGTTCTCTTCAATGAACCTACGCGAGCGTATTCATAGAGCTCAGGAGTGCCTTGACCGTGTCAACCTTAAAGGTGCTGACGACAAATACCCCGGTGAGATTTCCGGTGGTATGCAAAAACGTGTCGCCATTGCACGTGCCATTGCCCTCAATCCTAAATATCTATTTTGCGATGAGCCCAACTCTGGTCTGGACCCCAAGACATCACTCGTCATCGACGAACTTTTGCAAAGCATTACCCATGAGTTTAACATGACCACAATAATAAATACCCACGACATGAATTCTGTCATGGGTATTGGAGAGAACATTATTTTCATTTATGAAGGCGAAAAGGAGTGGCAGGGTGAGAGCAGTATGATCATGGGGTCAAACGATCAAAAACTCACAGATTTCATCTTCGCCAGCGACTTACTTAAGAACATGCGACAGATGGTTATTGATCATAATCTGACGAGGTCTTTCTCGGCAACAAAAGATTCAGCAGCACACCAATCATAGCAGAAAGGCCTATACCACTAATGGAGAAGGTGCCAAAAGAAAGGACAGCACCACCGATACCCATTGTAAGTGTCATAGAGACAATAATGATATTGCGCGTCTGATCTAGATCCACCTTATGTTGTATTAAGTTCTGAACTCCTACCGAGGCGATAGAACCAAACAGTAACAGCATGATACCACCAAGAACAGAAGAGGGTATGCTCTGCAAAATAGCGCTCAGTTTACCGATAACAGAAAACACAACGGCTGTAGCAGCAGCAATACGAATAACCTGCGGATGTGTTACACGTGTAATTTGCATAGCACCAGTCACCTCACTATAGGTTGTCACTGGAGGCCCCCCCACAAAAGAAGCAAAAAGACAGGCAAGACCATCCCCGAGCATCGTACGATGCAAACCTGGTTCCTTCACAAAATCCCGGTCTGCAACAGCACCCACGACATAGACGTCACCAATATGTTCAATAACCGGGGCAATAGCCACAGGTATCATAAACACAAAGGGTTCCCATGCGAACTGAGGCAACTGAAAATGCGCAATCATCGGCGGAAGGGCAAACCAAGGAGCAGTAGCCACTGCGGAGAGGTCGACAATGCCCATGCAAAGAGCAACGATATAACCTACGGCAATGCCAATGACCACAGGAACAAGTTTGACGAGCCCTTTACCAAAGGTAAGCACGATGACGGCAGAGATAAGTGAAATAAACGCTAACAGCCAATTCTCCTTCGCCATATTCACAGCAGCCGGAGACAGCGATAAACCAATGAGAATAATGACAGGACCGATAACTACAGGAGGAAACAGACGGTCAAGTAACTTACGCCCTTGCCATTTGACAAGGGCAGACATCAAGAAATAGACTAGCGCAACACCAGCAATACCAGCAATAGTGCCAGGCATTCCCCACTGCTGCGAAGCCGAAATAATCGGAGCTATAAAAGCGAAACTGGATCCAAGGAAGATAGGAACTTGCCCTTTGGTAACCAGATGGAAGATAAACGTGCCAATACCTGCCGTGAAAAGGGCCGTGGCAGGGTCAAGACCTACAAGGAGAGGTACCAGGACCGTAGAGCCGAAGGCCACAAAGAGGAACTGTACACCAACAATCGTTTTGCGCGAAGCAGAAAGCTCTTGAGTCATACGCTATCAACACTAAAAATTCCACTTAGCCGCAATCGTCGGATTGATGAAGAACGACTTGTCGTTGTAAGTGTTATAAATGAAATTGTTACTGATTTCTATCTCGGAACCGAAACTGAGATTCGGTGTCACATTATACCAGAACTGAGGTTCTGTAAGAATGACAAGCATGCCATGGCCCTCATGTCCTGCACGCCAATTCTCACCACGCCAAAAATCAATAAAGCCAGAGAAGGTGCATTTCTTATTAGCGAAATTCAATCCCCATACACCTGTCAGTTGGAAACTATGATAGGCAGAGGTATAATCGTAACTCTTGAAATAGCGCTTATACATCAATTGCACTGACCATGTCTTCGAGAAATCGGCATTATGGCCATTATAGGCACCACCGAGAAGAGCGGCATGTTGGAAACTACCAATCTGGTCACGTCCCAAGCCACCATCATACTCGACATGAGCAGCAAAGCCTTGCTTCCCGATATTAAACTCACGTGAGATCTCAGTATAGGCACTGCGGAAGAACTTACGACTCATGTCGATATCGACGAAATAAAACCAGGAACCCCATTTGTCGGCTTTGAACTGTTCAAGGGTGATAGTCACTTTCTGACGGTCAGACTCCTCGTCAGCATAAATGTTTCGTCCAAAATCATAGTGCACCTGAATGTTCTGGGAACTTGCAGTGAGGGCTGCCACAGCCGCCATCGCTGTCATTAAAAGCTTTTTCATACAATCAATATAATAGTTATTTAAGTTATACACTAGTTATAATAATGGAGCTATATACTTCAAAACAAAGAACGCAGTTAGGATATACATTACGGCAGAGAGCTCCTTATAACGGCCAGTACATACCCTTACTATTACGTATGATATCATACCCAATACTATACCTTCAGAGATACTAGCCGTAAATGGCATCATAAGCATCGTCACGAAACACGGCATAGCCTCAGCAAAATCTATGAAGTCGATATGCATAATGGCGCGCAGCATCATCACACCCACCAGGAACAAGGCACTTGTAGTAGCTGCAGACGGAATCATCAAGAAAATGGGTGAGAAGAAAAGGGCTGCAAAAAACAACAGAGCCACTGTCAGAGAGGTGAGTCCCGTACGTCCACCTTCAAGAATACCCGTTGTACTTTCAACATAAGTGGTAACAGTAGAAGTACCTAAAAGAGCACCTACCGAGGTTCCAATTGCATCTGCCATCAGCGCCTTGTTCAGGTTGTGGATTTTACCTGTCTGTTTGTCAGCCATACCCGCACCTGTCGCTGCACCAACTAGCGTTCCTATGGTGTCGAAGAGATCCATGAATAGCAAAGTAGCCACAACGATGATATACTCGATATCAAAAGTGATAAAACGCGAGAAGTCTATATGGAAAGCCACAGGCTCAAGTGATTGTGGCATACTGAGGATAGTGAATCCCTCTGGTATCTGTGTAACACCAAGAGGAATACCAATAAGTGTCATGACAATAATCGTATAGAAGAGGCCTCCTTTCACATTAAGAGCCATCAGAATCGCTCCAAGCAGAATACCGCCAGCCGCGACGAGAGTCGTAGGATTCCAACTGCCCAAGGCAGTCATCGTTGCTTCGCTCGCCACAACAAGTCCGCCATTCTTCAGTCCAATAAAAGCAATGAAGAGACCAATACCCACGGAAATAGAGTACCTTATATTAAGAGGTATAGTATTAACAATAGCCTCACGTACCTTGAATACAGTTAGGAGGATAAAGACAAAACCTTCTACCAAGACAGCTGCCAGCGCTTGTTGCCAGGAATAGCCCATCACTATAACGAGCGTGTAAGCAAAAAAAGCATTGATACCCATGCCAGAGGCAAGGGCAAACGGCATCTTAGCATAGAAAGCCATGACCATTGTGGCAATTGCGGCAGAAATAACCGTTGCAGAGAATACGGCTCCTTTGTCCATACCTGCATCACTTAGAATAATCGGATTTACGGCCAAGATGTAAGACATGGTTAAGAACGTGGTCAGACCGGCCATCATTTCTACTTTCACAGAATGGATGGCGGGATTAAACCCCAATAAGGATAGGAATTTGTTCATAATGACTGGTTATTTAAAAGTTGATATATAGTTTGCGCTGCAAAATCTGGGGCATTCTTTTCACTGAGGATATGTCGCACCTCAGCATAACCATCAAGCATCTTCCGGCGTCCATCACCGTCAAGTATTTTAGCAAGTTCTGTTTTTATGTTTTCCACACTAAAGGTGTCGGCAACAAGTTCAGGAACCACCTCACGGTTTGCTATCAGGTTGACGAGTGACACATATTTCACATGAAGCATCCGACGGCGCACCCAGCCTGCAACAACAGGTAATGGAGTCTCATAACAAACCACCTGAGGCACATTGAAAAGACAGGTCTCCAAAGTGGCTGTGCCACTAGTAACAAGAGCAGCATGTGCACTCCGCAACAGAGCATACGTCTGATCATAAACGATCAAAACGTCAGTATCTTTCACAAATTTGTCATAATATGTCTGTTCTATTCCTGGTGCAGCAGCTACCACAAACTGATATTGGGGATAGGCTCGCGCCACCTCGACCATAGCAGGAAGGTTATCTTTGATTTCCTGCTGACGACTACCTGCCAGAATAGCAATGATTTTCTTGGAAGAATCAGGAATGATATCAAACGGTGTCTCTGTAGCCAAGAACTCCTCCACCTCATTCATAGTAGGATTACCCACATAATGAATTGGAAAGTGATGTTTCTGTTCAAAGAATTCCACCTCAAAGGGGAGGATAGAGAACAATTCATCAACGTCACGACGGATGGCTTTGATACGATATTCCTTCCATGCCCATATTTTGGGAGCAATATAATAAAATACAGGACAGATAGCCTGCGCCTTCACAAACTTAGCAATGTCAAGGTTGAAGCCAGGATAATCAACAAGGATTACAACATCTGGATGCCAGTTCTTGACATCCTCCTTGCACATTTTCATATTGCGAAGAATAGTAGGTAGGTGGAGCAGCACCGGAATAAAGCCCATATAAGCCAACTCCCGATAGTGCTTCACAAGGGTACCGCCCTCTGCAGCCATCAGGTCTCCGCCGAAATAGCGGAATTCTGCCTGAGGGTCGTGTACCTTCAAAGCTTTCATCAGCCGTGATGCATGAAGGTCTCCTGAGGGTTCGCCAGCTATCAGGTAATATCTCATAAATTCCAGGATTTTACTAGGTTTATGGCTTCATAAGCCGTCACGTCAATCTGCGTAGGTGTAATTGCCACATAGCCATGAGTAAGTGCCCAGTTATCGGTATCCTCAGCATCGGGTTCGTCGTTGGTATAGTAGCCCACCATCCACCAGTAATCATAACCACGAGGATGATGACGCTTCTCAACCTCACCGCCCCATGTGCCTTTTGCCATTCGACAAACACGGACACCTTGGTAATGATCAACCAGCGGAAAGTTCACATTCAGGCAAACCCCATGAGGCAAAGGTTCCTTAAGAACACGTTCCGTAATCTGCCGTACCAATGGTCGTAATGAACTGAAATCAGCATCTGCGCGATGATCACAAAGAGAGAACGCCACAGAAGAAATATACTTCATGCACCCCTCAAGCGTAACCCCCATCGTCCCACTATAATGTACATTGACAGAAGCATTGTCACCATGATTGATACCGCCTATCACCATATCCGGCTTCCGTGGTACTATCTCAGCCAAAGCCATCTTCACACAATCGACGGGCGTACCATTGCACGACCATATTTCAAGACTCTCATGCTTCTCACGCAGACATAGACGCAGTGGTTCTGTGGCAGAGAACGCACAAGAATAGCCGCTCCGAGCCGACTCAGGGGCACAGACAATGATATCTCCCATGTCGGACAACATCTCCACAAGCACACGAATACCCTTCGCATCATACCCATCATCATTGGAAATCAACAGAAGCGGTCGTTTATTTTCCATAAAATATCAACGTTTTGGCTGCAAAAGTACGAAAAAAGGTTTAAATAAACGGATTTCTCAGCAGAAATATGTAACTTTGTGGCCAAATTTCTAATTTAGAACAAATTAGTATGAGTAAGATTATTGCTTTAGCAAACCAAAAAGGCGGTGTAGGTAAGACCACGACGACCATCAATTTGGCTGCGTCACTGGCCACCCTCGAGAAAAACGTCTTAGTCGTGGACGCCGACCCTCAGGCCAATGCATCTAGTGGTCTGGGTGTTGACATTACAGAAGTGGAATGCTCCCTCTATGAGTGCATCATCAACCAAGCCGACGTACGTGATGCCGTCTATACTACCGACATTGATGGTCTTGACATCATCCCGAGCCATATCGATCTAGTAGGTGCAGAAATCGAAATGCTGAATCTGAATGACCGCGAGAAAGTTCTCACAAATTTATTGGCACCAATCCGCAACGACTACGATTATATTCTTATCGACTGCTCACCGTCATTGGGGCTTATTACTGTCAACGCGCTTACTGCCGCAGACTCTGTGATTATCCCTGTTCAGTGCGAGTATTTTGCCCTGGAGGGTATCAGCAAACTGCTGAACACCATCAAGATTATCAAGAACAAACTGAATCCTCATCTTGAAATTGAGGGCTTCCTATTGACAATGTACGACAGTCGCTTACGATTGGCGAATCAGATTTACGATGAGGTGAAGCGTCATTTCCAGGAGCTAGTGTTCAAGACTGTCATCCAGCGTAACGTCAAACTGTCGGAAAGTCCAAGCCACGGACTCCCCGTGATTCTGTACGATGCAGACTCCACAGGCAGCAAGAACCATCTGGCGCTGGCAAAGGAAATCATACAAAAGAACAAATAAACTATGGCTGTAAAGAAAAAATACGACCGCAACGTTTTAGGCCGCGGCCTTGACAATATTGGCACGGGCAAGGGACGAGGACTCGATGCACTGATAGACACCAGTGACATCCAGACACAGGGGTCATCTAATCTGAATGAGATTTCTCTCAGTTTAATCGACCCCAACCCTAATCAGCCGAGAAGAGAGTTTGACGAAAATGCCATGAAGGAGCTATCTGCTAGTATCCGCGAAATCGGCATTATCACTCCTGTCACCCTTAGGCAGGCCAATGACGGCAGATACCAGATTATTGCTGGTGAGCGACGTTGGCGCGCCTCTCAGATGGCTGGCATGGAGACTATCCCCGCCTATATACGCACAGCTGCCGACGACAATGTCATGGAGATGGCTCTTGTTGAGAATATCCAGCGCGAGGATCTGAATGCTATTGAGATTGCCCTCGCCTATCAGCATCTGGCTGATACCACGGGGATGACACAGGAGAAGATTTCCTCACGTGTAGGAAAGAGTCGCACATCAATTACCAACTATATGCGTCTTCTGAAGCTCCCTGCACAGATCCAAATGGCTCTAAAGAACAAAGAGATAGACATGGGACATGCTCGTGCGTTACTCTCACTCGATAGTCCATCGGCACAGCTGAAACTCTATAAGGAAATACAGCGTAATGGCTACTCCGTAAGAAAAGTGGAGGAGATGGTGCAGATGCTGAAGAACGGTGAGGACCTGCATACGGTGAAGAAAGCTGCAACAACAGTCACCCAACTGCCATTGGAATACAGCATTCTGAAAGACCGTCTGGGAAATCTTTTTAAAGTGAAAGTACAGATGACTTGCTCGCCTCAGGGAAAGGGTAAAATTAGTATCCCTTTTGCCAACGACGAAGAGCTCGAACATATCATGAATATCATCGATAAGATGAAAGACTGAAGATTGAAAGGAAAAGTGCTGAGACAATATCTACTTATACTCATACGGGCATTTTTGCTGTCTGGTTGTCTGCTTTCGGCAGATAACCTGCATGCTCAGGGCACAAAGGAAATGGAGGAATTGAAGGAAATTATCAATGACAGTGTCTTCCATGCTGCCACTGACAGTATTCTTCACATGGCCGATTCTATGGTGCAATCGGTGGTAGTGGATACGACATCCGTGGCTATTGGAAAGAAGGCTCCAAAGAAAGACTGGGCTACATGGCAGCCAAATCCCAAACGGGCACTATGGCTGGCATTGGTCATCCCTGGTGGCGGACAGATTTACAACCGGAAATACTGGAAGCTGCCACTCGTCTATGGAGGCTTTATGGGTTGTATTTATGCTATGACGTGGAACAACTCCATGTATAGGGACTACTCTCAGGCCTATCTGGACTTGGCTGACAGTGATCCCAACACACAAAGCTACAACCAGTTTTTGCACACAGGCGTCAACATTACACCAGCAAATGCTGATCGATACAAGGAAATCTTCAAAAAACGTAAGGACAAATACAGACGTTGGCGTGACCTTAGTTTTTTCGTGATGATAGGTGTCTATGCTCTATCTGTTATCGACGCTTATGTCGATGCGGAATTGTCTAATTTCGATATATCTAAAGACTTGAGTCTCAAAGTGGAGCCTACGATTCTGAACAATCATTCGTCAGGTAATCCACTTGACAACTCGTCTGTAGGACTGCAATGTAGTCTGAATTTTTAGTAAACAATAAAAAAACCAAACATAAAGAATGAAGAAAAAGAGAATGCTTTTCCTCGCCACGCTAGTCTTTGCCTGGACCTGTGCTATGCATGCCCAGGTAGAAGTTACTGGTGTTGACGCCGAGAGCGAAGATGAGGAAGAAATCGAAGTTAAAGAATTAGGCGATGATGAAATCGCCGTGACTGACAATGAAGGAAACGAAGAGGTTATTGAGTTCCCAGAGGCCATGACTTACGACCTCGACAGTCTGCTGAACCTCTATATGTCACGTACGTTTCTGGGGACACCAGGTGACTGTGAGATGAAAAACGAGAACCCCACTTACCCCAGAGAGGAGTACATCGAACGTCTGCAGAGAATTCCCACCGTAATGGAGATGGCATACAATGACATCGTTCAACGGTTTATTGATCGCTATAGCGGACGTCTCCGCTACTCTGTAAGCTATATGCTGGGTGCAGCCAATTTCTACCTGCCTCTCTTTGAACAGGCTTTGGAGTCTTACCAACTGCCGTTGGAGCTGAAATATCTCCCCATTATTGAGTCGGCTCTCAATCCGAAAGCCGTTTCCCGCGTAGGGGCAACCGGTCTTTGGCAGTTCATGCTTGCTACAGGCCGTCAGTACGGACTAGAGGTAAACTCCCTCGTCGACGAACGCCGTGCCCCAGTAAAATCTTCATATGCTGCAGCCCGTTACTTGCGTGATCTTTATCGCATTTTTGGCGATTGGAATCTCGTGATCGCTGCTTACAACTGCGGTCCGGAAAACATCAACAAGGCCATTCACCGTGCTGGAGGCGAGAAAGACTATTGGAAACTCTATCCCTATCTGCCTGCAGAGACCCGTGGCTATGTACCTGCCTTTATCGCAGCCAATTACATTATGACCTATTACTGCGAACACAATATCTGTCCGATGACTACCGGTTTGCCTGCCAAGAGCGACACCGTCATGATTAACAAGGACATTCATCTGGAACAGATTGCCGCGGTAGTAGGTACCGATATTGACATGCTACGCTCACTGAACCCAGAGTTCCGGCATGACATTATCCCAGGAAACACAAAGTCATACGCGGTAAGGATGCCTATTGCCGACATCGGTAAATATATCGACATGGAGGACTCTGTCTATAACTACCATCGCGATGAATTGTTTACTAAACGTGCCGTCGTTGAGGTAAACGACGATCTTCCAACTTTCTCAAGTCGCGGCAAGGGATCCTATGGCAAGAGCAAGCGTGGTCGTTATAACCGTCGCAGCAGTGCCCGCGGTAGCCGCAGAGGCCGTGGTGGAAGTTCATCCGTAACCATCAGAAGAGGCCAGACGCTGTCGGAGATTGCCAAGCGCAATGGAACGACCGTGGCCAAACTGAGAAAGTTAAATGGTATCAAGGGGAACAATATCCGTGCCGGAAAGAAAATACGTGTAAAGTAACCTCAAATAATCATTAGAACTATGGATGTAGAGCAAATGAATACAGAAGAGGCTGATGAGCAGCTGATCAACGACGCATTCCAGAAACTATTGGACAGCTACCTGGCCTCACGACACAGGAAGAAAGTCGATCTCATCACTAAAGCCTTTAACTTCGCCAGACAGGCGCACAAAGGTGTCCGTCGTCTGTCTGGAGAGCCCTACATCATGCACCCCATTGCAGTAGCTCAGATTGCATGTTCGGAGATTGGTCTTGGCTCTACCAGTATCTGTTCTGCCTTGCTTCACGATGTCGTAGAGGATACAGACTACACGGTTGAGGACATCTCCAACATCTTCGGACCGAAAATCGCGCAGATTGTCGATGGTCTGACAAAGATCAGTGGCGGTATCTTTGGAGAACAGGCTTCTGCTCAGGCTGAAAACTTCAAGAAGCTCCTGCTCACCATGAGCGATGATATACGCGTGATCCTTATTAAAATATGTGACCGTCTGCACAATATGCGCACCTTGGAATCACAGCCTGCCAACAAGCAGTATAAGATTGCAGGTGAGACACTTTACATCTATGCTCCACTCGCAAATCGTCTGGGACTTAACAAAATCAAGTCGGAACTCGAGAACCTGAGTTTTAGGTTTGAGCATCCAGCCGAGTATGCCGCTATCGAGGCTAAGTTGAAATCAACCCGTGCCTCGCGCGATGAGTTATTCTCGCAATTCACCACCCCCATCGAGGATGCCCTAAAAAAGATGGGTATCGAATATGAGATTAAGGAACGCGTGAAAAGCCCCTACTCCATCTGGAACAAGATGCAGAACAAACACGTTACCTTCGAGGAAATCTACGACATCCTTGCCGTGCGCATCATCTTTACACCGAAGGTCAGAGAGGAGGAGGTCAACGAATGCTTTAACATCTATGTGGCCATCTCGAAGATCTACAAATCTCACCCAGACCGTCTGCGCGACTGGCTCTCTCATCCGAAGGCCAATGGCTATCAGGCACTCCATGTAACGCTGATGTCAAAACAAGGTCGTTGGATAGAGGTACAGATACGCTCTGATCGTATGGACGAGATTGCAGAGCAGGGGTTTGCTGCCCACTGGAAATACAAGGATGGTGTAGAAGAGGAATATACAGAAGACGAGACCGAGCTGAACGAGTGGTTGGGAACCATCAAGGAAATCCTTGACGACCCGCAGCCGGATGCGATGGACTTCCTCGACACCATCAAGCTGAATCTCTTTGCTTCTGAAATCTTCGTCTTCACCCCGAAAGGTGAAATACGCACGTTGCCTGCAGGTTGTACGGCACTCGATTTCGCCTTCTCTATCCACACTTTCCTCGGCAGCCACTGCATCGGTGCGAAGGTGAATCATAAACTCGTACCACTCTCTCATAAGCTGCAAAGCGGTGATCAGGTAGAAATTCTCACTTCGAAATCCCAGCACGTCAGTCCCACATGGATCAACTTTGTCTCTACAGCAAAAGCTAAGGCAAAGATACAAGCCATCCTCCGTCGCGACAACCGTGAAATTCAGCGCCAGGGTGAAGAAACACTCAACGCTTTCCTGCAGAAGAATGGCTTTGAGCCCAGTCTTGCACTGACAGACCAACTGGCAGAGTTCCACGACTACAGCAAGCGAGGAGAGTTCCTACTGGCTCTCGGTGAGAAGATCGTACTACTCGGAGAAAAAGATCTCGACCGTCTGAACGGAAAAGACGATACCGATGACAATAGTCTCGGATGGCGTAAGTATGTTCCCTTTGTCAAGAAGAAGAAAGAAGAGTCAACTCAGAAGCAGCGGCTTTTCATTGTACCAGAGAAATTCAATCGCAAAAAGCCCGTTTATATCTCAGAAGAGAATATCAACCAGTATAAGTTCCCAGGATGTTGTCACCCTATCCCTGGCGATGACGCCTTGGGCTATATCAACAACAAGAATGAGATCGAGATCCACAAGCGCGTCTGTCCTGTAGCTGCCAAACTGAAGTCGAGCTACGGCAACCGCATCCTCGATATCAAGTGGGACATGCACAAAGTGCTGTTCTTCGATGCCACCATCCGCATCGGCGGTATCGACCGCGTGGGTATGCTCAATGAGATCACGCAGGTCATCTCCTCTCAGATGAGCGTTAATATTCATAAGGTAACGATAACCTGTGAAGACGGCATCTTCGACGGCAGCATCGATCTGAGGGTACATGACCGCGAGGACGTGCAGTCGATTATCGACAACCTGAAAGGCATTCCTGATCTAAAGGAGATTTCACAAATCATGTAACTACCCATATGAACAAGCTACTACTACTTTTCTCTACCATTCTCCTTTCGCTGACAGCCCAGGCCGCCAGCAAGTATGATAATCCAGACACCCTTGTTGTTGCCCGCGACGGCACTGGAGAGTTCCGTACCATCGACGAGGCCATCGAGGTGTGCCGCGCCTTTATGGACTACCACAAGGTCATCTATGTGAAGAACGGTACTTACAAGGAGAAGCTCATCATTCCCTCTTGGCTACAGAACATCGAAATCTGCGGCGAGAGTGCCGAGAATACAATCATCACCTACGATGACCATGCCAACATTCAAATCGTATTAGGTACTGCTGAACCGCGCACACAGCCCATGGGCACCTTCCGGACCTATACACTGAAGATTGAGGGCAATGCCATCACACTAAAGAACATTACCATCGAGAATAATGCCGCACGACTGGGACAGGCTGTAGCACTGCATACAGAAGGAGACCGTCTGGTGTTTATCAACTGTCGTTTCATTGGCCATCAGGATACAGTCTATACAGGTGTAGCTGGTACCCGCCTATTTTTCAAGGACTGCTATATCTGCGGCACCACCGACTTTATCTTCGGCCCTTCCACAGCCTGGTTTGAGAACTGTACCATCGAAAGCTTAATCAACAGCTATGTGACAGCAGCCTCCACACCTAAGGACCAGCCTTACGGCTACGTGTTCAACAACTGCCGGCTCATCGCCCAGCCCGAGGCCACGAAGGTCTATCTTGGGCGGCCTTGGCGCGACTATGGCTACACCTTGTTCATGAACTGCGACCTCGGGAAGCATATCCGCCCTGAGGGCTGGCACAACTGGGAGAAGCACCGTGAACAGACAGCGCGCTACTTGGAATACAACAATCACGGGGATGGGGCCAAGACGACAGAACGCGTAGGATGGAGCCGCCAGCTCACAAAGAAAGAAGCCAGCAAGATAACACCAGAGAACGTCTTCCGTCAGGAAACATCCTGGTTACCAGAATAGTGCTAAAGTAAAAGCCTCCCGATGGGGAGGCTTTTCTTATTGTAGGGCATCGAGCTGTTTCTTTAAGGCTTGTAACTCGTCGCGGATACTGATAAGCGACTCCAATGCATCCGCCTTCTTATCGACACCTTTCTTGTTCTGCGTCAGAATCTTACGTGCGGCAGCCAGTTTGAAGCCACGCACTTTCACAAGATTGTGAATCAGACGAATCTGTTCAATATCCTTTTCCTGATACTGGCGGATTTTAGCGGAACCAGTAGTCTTAGGTCGCAGGAACGGAAATTCCTGTTCCCAGTACCTGAGTGTGCTCTCAGGCAGGTCAAACATTTCACCTACCTCCTTGATGGAGTAGTAGAGTTTCAAATTCTTGTTCAGATTCAGTGCCATATTGTTCCTCCTTATATAATATTACAGATTACAAAGTTCTATTACTTTATCAATAGCTGCAGAGAGCCCGTCAGGGTTTTTTCCGCCAGCACTGGCGAAGTGAGGCTGGCCGCCACCGCCGCCCTGCATCAGCTTAGCTGCTTCACGCACGAGCAAACCTGCGTTCAGACCGTGATCCTTCACCATATCATCACTGAGCATCACATTAAGCATCGGCTTCTCATTGAAGACAGAGCCAACGACACAGACGAGATTCTCAGGACAAAGCTCACGCACCTTGAACACCAAGTCCTTAGCAGCATCAGGGGCTATCGGAGCCTTAGCCGTTACGACCTTCACACCGTTCACGACACGACCTTTCTCTACGAGTTCCTTCGACAGCGAAGCAACGCGGGCTGCCTGGAAGCTCTCAATCTCTTTCTTCATCGAGTCATGCTCCTCGATATATTTCACGATAGTGGCCTGCAGATCCTTGGCGTTGTTGAAGAAGCTCTTAACAGCCTTCAGGATATCCTCAGTCTTATACAGCAGTTCCTCGCACTCCTTACCCGTCTTGGCCTCGATACGGCGGATACCTGCTGCCACAGAACTCTCAGCAACAATCTTGAAGAAGCCTATCTTACCTGTAGCCTTAGCATGGATACCACCACAGAACTCACAGCTGGGACCGAAGCGCACCACGCGCACCTTGTCGCCGTATTTTTCGCCGAAGAGGGCGATGGCACCAAGTTTCTTAGCCTCATCGAAGGGCACGTCACGATGCTCGTCAAGAGGAATATCCTCACGGATCATCTCGTTCACCATGCGCTCTACCAGGCGAATCTCCTCGTCGGTAACTTTCTGGAAGTGCGAGAAGTCGAAACGCAGGGTATCAGCCGATACGAACGAGCCCTTCTGCTCCACATGGTCGCCAAGAACCTGCTTCAGCGCATAGTCAAGCAGGTGGGTAGCCGTATGATTGGCGGCAGAGGCATCGCGCCTGTCGGTATCCACACAAGCCATGAACTGGGCTGCGGGATCCTTCGGCAACTGCTTCACGATATGCACGCTCTGGTTGTTTTCGCGCTTGGTATCGATAATCTCGATGGTCTCGGCTTCATTCACGAGCACACCACAGTCGCCTACCTGTCCACCCATCTCACCATAGAATGGGGTGTAGTCGAGCACGAGCTCATAGAACTCGTTCTTCTTCTGCGTCACTTTCCTATATCTGAGGATACGGCACTCATACTCTGTATAATCATAGCCCACGAACTGCTGTTCGCCCTGTGCGAGCTCCACCCAGTCGCTGTTCTCTACAGCAGCGGCATTGCGCGCACGCTCCTTCTGCTTCTGCATCTCCACATTAAACTGCTCCTCGTTCACGGTGAAGCCGTTCTCGCGACAGATCAGTTCCGTCAGGTCGAGCGGGAATCCATAGGTATCGAAGAGACGGAAAGCCTGCACACCGTCGAGCTCAGTCTTACCCTCTGCCTTCAACTGCTCCATCGCCTTGTCGAGCAGCGAGATACCCTTATCCAGTGTGCGCAGGAAAGCGTCTTCCTCTTCCATCATCACCTTCGAGATCAACTGCTGCTGAGCCTTCAGTTCGGGGAAGGCATCGCCCATCTCATGCACGAGTGTCGGCACGAGCTTGAAGAGGAAGGCCTCGCGCTGGCCGAGGAACGTATAGGCATAGCGCACGGCGCGGCGCAGGATACGACGGATCACGTAGCCGGCCTTCGCATTCGAGGGCAGCTGGCCGTCGGCTATCGAGAAGCTCACAGCTCTCAGATGGTCGGCGCAGACGCGCATGGCCACGTTGATATCGTCTTGTTCCTTGCTTACCTCACCCTCCTCAAAGGTCGTATATTTCTTACCAGTAATCTGTTCCTCAGCTTTAATGATTGGCTGGAAGATATCGGTATCATAGTTCGAGTGCTTGCCCTGCAGCATGCGCACCAGGCGCTCGAAGCCCATACCCGTGTCGATCACGTTCATAGAGAGTTTCTCCAGACTGCCGTCGGCCTTGCGGTTGAACTGCATAAACACGAGGTTCCAGATCTCAATCACCTGAGGATCGTCCTGGTTGACGAGCTCACGACCGCTCTTTCCCGATGCCTTACGCTGCTCCGGCGTGCGTGAGTCCACGTGGATCTCAGAACAGGGTCCGCAGGGGCCCGTATCGCCCATTTCCCAGAAGTTATCGTGCTTGTTTCCGTTGATGATATGATCCTCGGGCACATGCTTCGACCAGTACTTGGCTGCCTCGTCATCGCGTGGGATATTCTCTTCGGGCGAACCCTCAAACACAGTCACATACAGATCCTCGGGATTCAGTTTCAGCACATCAACGAGATACTCCCATGCCATATCGATAGCGCCCTCCTTGAAGTAGTCGCCGAAACTCCAGTTGCCAAGCATCTCGAACATGGTGTGGTGATAGGTATCGTGGCCCACTTCCTCCAAGTCGTTGTGCTTGCCGCTCACGCGGAGGCACTTCTGGGTGTCGGCACGGCGGCGTGGCTCGGGGTCACGAGTACCGAGGATGATATCTTTCCACTGGTTCATGCCAGCGTTGGTAAACATCAGTGTGGGGTCGTCTTTAATTACCATCGGGGCTGAAGGCACGATGGCATGCTGCTTCGACTCGAAGAATTTCTTGAATGAGTCGCGAATCTCGTTTGCTGTCATTGTCTTATTGTTGCTTGTTATTCTTACCTTATTTATAAATGTGGATGCAAAGGTACGAATAATTCTCCGAATCACAAATAAAATGAGGCAAAAAATCCTAAAAGAGTTGAGCAGAGACATTTATAATTGTTTACAAACCGATACACAAAACCCGTGCGGAATTCCACAAAATTAAAAATATTCTTAATTCCTCGTTTTTCTCACAAAATTTTGCTACCTTTGCACACAATTGAGCGCACCCTTCCCGGGTGCAGAAAAAGAGCTAAAGACCAAGCAGAATGGACGAAGAGACAAGAGAAGAAGGTGGTGAGAGCCAGCAGCCGGAAATAACGGAGCAGCAGGAGTCGGAAGGCCAGAACGAGGGGCATTCCGACTATAAACCCGTGAACCGTTTCGACGCTGCTGCAGTGCATCATCTCAGTGGCATGTATCAGAACTGGTTTCTCGATTATGCCTCGTATGTGATACTCGAGCGCGCCGTTCCTCACATCGAGGACGGCCTCAAGCCCGTGCAGCGACGTATCCTGCACTCCATGAAACGTATGGACGACGGGCGATATAATAAGGTAGCCAACATCGTGGGACACACGATGCAGTTTCACCCTCACGGCGACGCTTCAATCGGCGACGCCCTCGTGCAGATGGGACAGAAGGATCTGCTCATCGACACGCAAGGTAACTGGGGAAACATCCTCACAGGTTCATCAGCCGCTGCGCCGCGATATATCGAGGCCCGACTGTCGAAGTTTGCGCTCGATTGCGTGTTCAACCCCAAGACCACAGAGTGGAAGATGTCGTACGACGGCCGCAACAAGGAGCCTATCACGCTGCCCGTGAAGTTCCCGTTGCTGTTGGCACAGGGCGCAGAGGGTATCGCCGTAGGCCTGTCGTCGAAGATTCTGCCACATAATTTCTGCGAGATCTGCGATGCAGCCATCGCCTATCTCCACGAGCAGCCTTTCCAGCTCTATCCCGACTTCCCCACGAGCGGCAGCATCGACGTGTCGAAATATAACGACGGTCAGCGAGGCGGTGTGGTCAAGGTGCGCGCCAAAATCGAGAAGATCGACCAGAAGACGCTCGTCATCCGCGAGATTCCGTTCTCGAAGACCTCTGAGACCTTGCAGGACTCGATCGTGAAGGCCATCGAGAAAGGTAAGATCAAGGCCCGCAAGGTGGAAGACCTGACGGCTGCGAACGTTGAGATACAAGTGCATCTGGCTCCTGGCGTATCCTCCGACAAGACCATCGATGCACTTTATGCCTTCACCGACTGCGAGATCAACATCTCGCCCAACTGCTGTGTCATCGAAGACAACAAGCCGCAGTTCCTCACCGTCAGCGATGTGCTGCGCCACTCCACTGACCGCACGAAGGACCTGATTCGTCAGGAACTCGAGATCCGCAAGAATGAACTGCTGGAGCAACTGCACTTCTATTCGCTGGAGAAGATCTTCATCGAGGAGCGCATCTATAAAGACAAGAAGTTTGAACAGGCGCCCACTATCGACGCCGTCTGCGAACATATCGACGAGCGACTGACGCCCTACTACCCCAGTCTTGTGCGCGAGGTAACAAAGGACGACATCCTCAAGCTGCTCGAAATCAAGATGCAGCGCATCCTGAAGTTCAACAAAGACAAGGCCGACGAACTGATGGCCCGTCTGAAGGCGGAGATCGAGGAGATAGACCGCGATCTGGCGAACCTCACGGAAGTGACTGCCAACTGGTTCCAGTTCTTGAAAGATAAGTACGGCAAGGATCATCCGCGACTCACGGAGATACGCAACTTCGACACCATCGAGGCCTCGAAGGTGGCAGAAGCCAACCAGAAGCTATATATCAACCGCAACGACGGCTTCATCGGCACTAGTCTGAAGAAAGACGAGTTCGTATGCAACTGTTCCGACCTCGACGACATCATCATCTTCTATAAAGATGGTAAATACAAGGTTGTACGTGTGGCCGAGAAGCTCTTTGTAGGCAAGAACGTGCTCTATCTCAACGTGTTCAAGAAGAACGACTCTCGCACGATCTATAATGCCGTCTATCGCGACGGCAAGAAGGGCTGGTACTTCATTAAGCGTTTCAATGTGACCTCGATGACGCGCGACAAGGAATACGACCTCACGCAAGGCACACCAGGCTCGAAGGTGATGTACTTCACGGCTAACCCCAATGGTGAGGCAGAGATTATCAAGGTAACGCTCGACCCCAACCCCAAACTGAAGAAGATCTTCATTGAAAAAGACTTCTCGGAGGTTATCATCAAGGGACGTGCATCAAAGGGCAACTTACTGACTAAGAATAACATACACCGCATCGGACTGAAGAGTCACGGTCACTCGACACTGGGTGGACGAAAGGTATGGTGGGATGCAGACGTGAACCGTCTGAACTACGACGAGCACGGCGTGCTACTCGGAGAGTTCTTCGACGACGATCAGATTCTCGTCATCCTGAAGAATGGCGACTACTATCTGACCAATTTCGACCTGAACAACCACTATGAGCCCAACATCCTGCGCATCGAGAAATACGATGTCGACAAGGTGTGGACTGCCATACTCTACGATGCTGACAATCAGGGATATCCCTACCTCAAGCGTTTCCAGATGGATGCCTCGAAGAAGAAGCAGAACTGGCTCTCGGAGAACCCTGCCTCGCAGCTCATCCTGCTGACAGACACCATCTATCCGCGCATCCAGATCACCTATGGCGGAGCCGATGCCTTCAGAGGTTCTGAGGAGATCGATGCTGAGCAGTTCATCACTGTCAAAGGTTATAAGGCCAAGGGCAAGCGACTGACGACCTATGCGCTGGAGAGCATCACAGAGCTCGAACCCACACGATTCCCAGAAGAACCCGAGGAGACGGAAGAGCCTGAGGATCAGGAAGAAGAGAATCTTGACCCTGATGCAGGCAAGAGTGAGCAGCAGGTACGCGACGAACTCACGGGTCAGCTAAGACTGTTTGATGATAACGAAGATGAAGAGCAGTAAACGACATACCCTATCGGGGCTGCTGGCGATATGCTGTATCGTTCCCCTACAGACATTCGCCCAGAATCAGACCTCAGCGAACTTCCTGGGCGTCGGAACCTCTCATATCCTCGACACCTATATCACTCAGGAGAAGTTTCACGGAATCGGCTTCACCTATTTAAATATACGCGAGCGCGAGAAGCCGCAAAAGCGGTGGAACAACATCATCGAGCACGAGATCGACCTCTCTTCGACGAAAGACAGAGGCCGTAGCAGTTCGATGCTCGAGGGCAGCTACAACCTCTACTGGGGTCGCTACCGCCAATGGCGCCTCTTCGACGACAAGCTACAACTGCAGGCTGGCGGTCTGGCAAACGCAACGCTCGGATTCCTCTACGACATGACGAATTCCAACAATCCCGCTCAGGCGCGATTCGCCCTGAACGTCATGCCGTCGGGCATCGCCACTTACGACTTCACCCTCTGGCGACGACAGTTCTCGCTGCGCTATGAACTGAACGTGCCACTCGTAGGTCTGATGTTCAGTCCGAACTACGGCCAGTCATACTACGAGATCTTCTCCTTAGGCCACTACGACCATAACATCGTGCCAACGACCTTCGTCAGCGCCCCTACTTTCCGACAGTTGCTGACGCTCGATTGGCGCACCGGCAAGAAATGGTCGCTCCGTATCGGCTATCTGGGCAACTACCAGCAGGCCGCAGTGAATAACCTGAAGCAGCACATCTATGCCCATCGCGTGATGATAGGCATCGTGCGCCACTTCGCTATCGATGCCAAGCCATGAAAAAGCTGATCGTGATACTCGCCTTGCTGCCACTGCTGGCAACATCTTGCGTCAACGAAGACGAATTCCCTGATTCTCCTCAGGGGAACCTCGAGGCATTGTGGAAGGTGATCGACGAGCACTACTGTTTCTTCGACTATAAGCAACATGTATATGGGCTCGACTGGCAGCAGGCTTATAATATATATAATGTACGCGCGAGAGGTAACCTCAGCGACTACCAGCTTTTCGAAGTTTGTACGGACATGCTATCAGAACTGCGCGACGGCCACGTGAACCTCTACACCGCCTTCGACAACGGCCGTTACTGGCATTGGCACGAAGACTATCCCACGAACTTCAGCGATACCTTGCAGCGCCGCTATCTCGGCACCGACTACCGCATCGCAGGCTCACTAAGATACAAGATTCTCGACGACAACATCGGCTATGCCTACTGCGGCAGTTTCAACTCGCCCATCGGCGAGGGTAATCTCGACGAGGTGATGAAGTACTTCGCCTTCTGCAACGGTCTGATTCTCGATATTAGAGGCAACGGCGGCGGCGACCTTACCAATGCAGAGAAACTCGCAGCCCGATTCTGTCAGGAGAAGACACTCGTAGGCTATATCCAGCACAAGACGGGCAAAGGGCACAACGATTTCTCGGAGATGGAACCTCAGTATCTGGAACCTTCAGCTAATCTCAGATGGCCCAAGAACGTCGTCGTGCTCACCAACCGCGAGGTATATAGCGCCGCCAACGACTTCGTAAAATGTATGAAATGTTTCACAACGGTAAAAACCGTCGGCGACCAGACGGGAGGCGGCTCAGGACTACCGTTCACCAGCTCGCTGCCCAACGGTTGGACCGTTCGCTTCTCAGCATGTCCTACCTACGACCGCAACCGCCAACAGATAGAGTTCGGCATCGCTCCAGACTACGAAGTTCAACTGACAGACGATGATTTCCGTCAAGGAAGAGATACAATGATAGAATTTGCACGAAAACTTTTGGTGGAATGAAATATTATTCGTACCTTTGCAGTCGCTTCGAGTGTCAGATAACGACAAAACCGAGCAAAAAGCGCCTGTGGCGGAATTGGTAGACGCGTCAGACTTAGGATCTGGTGTCTTACGACGTGCAGGTTCGAGTCCTGTCAGGCGCACAACGACTAAAATGGCATAAATATGAGTATAAACCTGCCAATTGATTGATTTTTTGGTAAAAAATGCGGGGTTTTGATAAAAAAAATTAAAAAATCCTTGCACAATTAGAAAATATTGCCTACTTTTGTCACCGATTTATATAAATTAATGCAGAGATATCATAACGTTTAATTGTTTAATTATAATTTTTAAGTTCAAATGAAAAAGAAAATTATTAATGGTTTTTTGATGGCAGCAATGCTTCTTACTGCCACGACCTCATTTGTTTCTTGTAAGGACAACGTGGACGATGAACTCGTTCTCGTTTACAAGGACCTTGCAAAGGTAGAGAACGACCTGAAGGCTCGTTTGAGTGAACTGGAGGGCAAACTCGCTACTCTGCAGACTCAGGTTGACAAGAACACAACTGACATCGCCAACCTCAAGACGGAGATGGAGAAGGTTCAGACTGAGATCACCAACATCAAGACTCAGCTCGTTGAGATCAACGCTAAGATTGACGCTCTCGACAGCCGCGTAACGGTTGTAGAGGAAGAGCTCAAGAAGCTGACCGAGCGTGTTGACAACCTTGAGAAGGAGATGGCTGAGATGGAGAATCGTATCTACGAGGCTATCAAGCAGATCGTCACTGACGTGACTGTTAACAACACCATCAACCGCGTGATTGGTACTTGGAACACTCCAGGTCTGAACATCAAGGCTCTGGCTGCATTCTATGGTGACAACGCTACTTCTATCTCTAAGTTCCCTGTAACAGGTACTTCTCGTAACGTATATCCTGAGGAGGTTGAGAACCAGTTGTTTGCTGATGAGATCCTCGAGACCTACAAGTTCGGCAAGGACGCTATCATCACCGACGATGAGTACAATGCTGGTAAGGTTTACTTCACTGTTAACACTCCAGGTCTGTCCGAAGGTAAATTCGACATCAGCGGCTTCGAGCTGACCCTCGAGGACAGCCAGGGTAAGACTGCTCCTGTTTCATTCTCTAATGTGAAGCCTTCTAACTACCTCATCCACTGGGGATTCTTCAAGAGCCAGACTCCTTATCTGTTCCCAACAGAGAAGACCGAGGCCAACATCAACGGTTTATACGAGGCTGACGCTAACATCGCTATTAAGGATCTCCACTCTGCAAGCTTCGGTGTAAAGACCAGCTTCGACTTCAAGGAGCTGACCGAGCAGTTCAAGAAGTCTGTTCAGAACATTAAGAACGCAGGTGGTGTTAAGAACAAGGCTATCCAGATTGGTAAAGAGGCTGCTCAGCTGCTGAAGAATATCTATTCTAACCACATGAGCGACAACCACCAGAATCAGTTCAATCCTACATTCCACCCACAGCGCCTTGTGATGACCAAGACTCTGAACGGTGTTACTTATCGTGCACAGACTGCTGACATCGATATGGTTTGCACTGCTGTGAAGCCTCTCTCTTACAATGCATTCTATGAGCTCGAGCTCAAGGCTGCAAAGCACGTTAGCTTCAAGAGAGTAGAAAACGCTATCGCTCGCATCGCTGAGATTATCAAAGAGAAGACTTCTATGAATGTAGCTAACGTTGAATTTAAGAAGATTACCGCTGATGATATTACCCTCGGAACTGGAAATACTACCTATATGTTTGTTAGTGACGATGATCAACACACTAATAATAATCAAAATATTACAGCGATTAAGGTTAAGGACGGACTGATCAGTGAAATATTTAAGGCAATTAATGATGGCATGCCTGTTGATCAGCTGAACGAACTGATTCAGAACCTTGGTAAGGTTAATGGTCTTGGTACAACTGTTACAGACTATGCATCACGCCTGAACCAGTATATCGAGGAATTTGGTAACAAGATGGTTTACGCTCTGAACTCACACCAGCTGACTCGTGCACTTGCTCCTTGCATCTTCTTCGAGAGCGCTGAGGGTATCGCACGTATGCAGGAGGGTCTGAACCTCGAGCACGGTATGATGACCATCTACATGAGCTCACCTACAGAGGAGCTGCTGGCACCTGCCTTCAAGAAGTACCTCGCTGTTAAGAAGAACGGTAAGACCGTATTCGGTAAGGTATTCGACGGTTCTGCACAGCTTTACACACTCGACCTCACTGAGCTTGGTGATTATGAGGTTATCCTGAGCTGCGTTGACTACTACGGATACATCTGCACCAAGAAGTACACCCTGCACGTTATCTGCTAATAGGGTCATCTAGAGGTAATAAACATTCGTGAATTAAAAAAAGTAAGAAACAGATATGAAAATGAAGAAAGTAATATTGTCTTGCCTGATGCTGATGGGCGTACTTTCAGCATCTGCTCAGGAGCAGAAGGGCACGACAGAATATGTCTTCCAGCCGCACTGGTACATCCAGCTCCAGGGTGGTGCTCAGTACACCATTGGTGAGACCAAGTTCAGCAAACTGATTTCTCCCAATGTACAGGCTGCTGTAGGTTACCAGTTCTCTAAGGCCATCGGTGCTCGTCTGGCTTTCAATGCTTGGCAGGGAAGAGGTGGTTATCAGGAGGCTATCACAGACTTTGCAGGTGATTGCGATTACAAGTACACATACTTTGCACCTGGTATCGACCTGACATTTGATCTCTCTAACATCATCGCAGGTTTCAACCCCAACCGTGTTGTTAGCTTCGGCGCATTCATCGGTGGTGGTCTGAACTTCCGCTCAAAGGCTCCCGATGAGGTAAAGGCTGTTCAGTCTAAGATTAACACTCACGTTGCTGGTCGCTCTTGGACTCCAATGCCCGACGACTACATGGACGCTGCTACTCTGCTCTTCGGACAGCTTGGTCTGACCATGGACATTAAGGTAACTGATGCTGTGAAGATTGGTTTGGAGGCTAGCGGTAACCTGCTGGGTGACAAGTACAACTTCAAGAAGGCTGGTAACCCCGACTCTTACATCAACCTGCTCGCAGGTGTGAAGATCGCTCTCGGTCCTACCTACACCACGAAGTTCATCCCTGCTCCAGAGCCCGAGATCAAGTATGTTGAGAAGATTGTTGAGAAGATTGTTGAGGCACCATGCCCAGAGCCCGTTATCGAGCCTATGCGTCGTGATGTATTCTTCCTGATCAACAAGACCAACATCCGCGAGAGCGAGGAGCAGAAGGTAAAGGATATCGTTGACTACATGCGTGCTAACCAGACAGCAAAGGTTCAGGTAACTGGTTATGCTGATGCTGGTACTGGTAACGACAAGATCAACGACCGCCTCGCTGCACAGCGTGCTGACGCAGTTGTTAAGATGCTGACTCAGAAGTATGGTATCGCTGCTGACCGCATCAGCTACGATAGCAAGGGTGCTCGTGTTCAGCCGTTCGCTGACAACGACAGCAACCGAGTTTCAATCTGTATCGCTGAGGTTCAGAAGTAATTGAAATAACAAACGACTTCATAAAGCCCGGTCCCAAAATGGGGCTGGGCTTTTTTCTTAAACATTAAAACAAAACCATATGAAGAAAATCTTTACGCTCATTCTTACTGCTACATTCGCATTAACAGCTTCGGCACAAGAAGACGGTTTCTACCGCATCAAAAACACGCAAACAGGCAGATATCTTGGTATAGAAGATACAAATCCTTCTAATTATTCAGTAAGTG
Organism: uncultured Prevotella sp.; assembly: GCA_900315035.1. Lineage (GTDB taxonomy): Bacteria > Bacteroidota > Bacteroidia > Bacteroidales > Bacteroidaceae > Prevotella. The sequence continues at coordinate 9,558 of OMXO01000009.1, read as the reverse complement.
TACAATCGGGGACCGTAAACGTAGCCGGTGTCAGAACACATGCTGACTGGAAATGGGTATCAACAGCTCCTTCTACAGTTATATACGTCGAAAGTCTGGGTGATGGCAAGTTTGACTTAATAGCACAAGGAACAAGCATCTATGAACTCTCAAGCCATAAACTACCTATCAGTTTGATTCCCCAGTCAGATGGTAGTTATCAGTTTTATGGAACAGCTGTATATCAAGGAATGAGCATATCAAAATATCTTCAAGATAATGTCGATGGTGCAGATGATGATCCTGATGAATGTTTCGTGATAGCAGATGATAAACCTGGCAAAGGAGGAAGAAGCTGGAATTTAATTCCTGTCACAACTGGTGATAATTACATTGGTATTGAAGCTAACGTAAAAACGGATGACGGATATTGGGGAAGTATCTACGCCGGATTCCCCTTCGAACTAGCATCTGAAGGAATGACAGCCTATTACGTTAAAGCTGTAAGCGGTGACGGTTTCACCCTGGAAAAGATATCTGGCACAATTCCAACAGAAACTCCAGTCATCGTAAAATGTGCATCAAATAATCCTGCTGACAACAAAATTAAACCCGTAACAACAGAAGGATCAAAAGTAAGTGAAAACAAATTGGGTGCTGTTTACTGTTCATTATATCAGATAGGTCATATCAATATGACGAATTACAACAAAAGCACCATGCGTATTCTCGGATCCAGTAACGGCAAGTTAGCTTTTGTGAAAGCAACAGCGGATGATCTCTTCGAAGGCCAAGCCTTATGGGAGAACAGAGCCTATTTAAACGTTCCTGCAGGCTCTCCAGATGTCCTCGTTGAAGGTGGAACAGGTATCACCACCATCAACGCTCAGGAAGCAAAAAGTGAGGGTACATACTCACTAACTGGCGTAAGAATCCAGGAAGGCTCAACACCAAAGGCCGGCATCTATATCCAGAACGGCAAGAAAGTCGTGATTAAGTAAACATTACATATTCTCATATAAAAAGTCCTGAACCGTATAGCGATTCAGGGCTTTTTATATGGATACAAAAAATTCTATGCTGACACAACGAAAGAAAAGTGTTTTCTCCTCCCCTCCTCCCGTAAAGAGCTTAGAATCCTTTATGCATAATGGTTTCAGAGACGGGAGGTGTTGCTTCAACACCTCCCTATCACCTCCTAATCTCCTCACTTTGTAAAATATCTTCTAAGCCTTATTTTTGTGTCTATACTAGGAAAAACTATTTCCCTAAGGAGGAAACAAATTTTTCCTAGTTAGAGCCCCAAAACTGCTCAAAAAGGGTGTCGGGAAATTTCAATCTATCCACTTGTGGATCAGAAAACTATCGCTAAAATTGACTTGTTAAAAGAACGATTTTAAGTGCTCTTTTGATAAAAAATTTGGAACCGCTGCGAGAGGTCAACGGGAGGTCGATGGGAGGTGTTAGGTTAACACCTCCCATCCTCTTTCCCTTTATTCATCGGACTTTCACCCCATTAAGGGGAGGAGGGGAGGTCTTTATATATAAAATACAATTAAAAGATAGTCTTAGTAATTCGTAGGCTTAAGACTGGATAGACTTTAAAGGCCTTAAAGAGATCGACATAATCGCCAACCTGTCCTCCAATTCTCTCAACATCATTAGCGAGATTAACACCCTCGTGATTATAAAGACTCGGCGTACCACCCCAAAACATGGCACCACAATCGAAAGAAATCTTCCAATCATCTCGCCCTTTAACTAATCTGCCACCATATCCAAAGCCCACATAAGGCTTAAAGGAATTAGATCTGGCTTTAACACGTACCATACCATCCTCATCTGGTTCCATGATATAACGTTCGCCAGCCTTGTGAAGCAATCCATAGTCGCCTACCTCATGAATAAGATTACCTTCGCTATCATACACATCTTTAGTAAATGTGCCATAGATATCGTGTTTAAAGTAGCCCACTGCAAATCCGAGACGACCAAAAGACTTAAATTTATCATTGATATCAGGAAGCACGGGGATATTGATATCATCATCAATACCATTAAAATCAAAGAGAGGCTCATCACGAATAGCCTTCTCATACATGCGGTTATAAATACCAGCAGACAACAGCGATACCATAGACTCGGCTGAATTCTCGGCATAAGCAAAACGAGAGGGTCCCCAATAGAAGCCTGCAGTAAAGTGCCAATGCTTATTGGTCTTAAACGGGAAGACATCAATAAGGAACTTGAAATTGTTGATAGTAGGCTTACCTACCATCACCACATGATCATCGACATCATAGCCCGTCATCTGGTACATAAAATCAGCAAGACGATCAAACGTGGTCTCCTGACGGTTTCCGTCTTCGTCATACGCCCGAGCAGGCTCACCATTAATCGTCAAGTCGAAGTTCATGTTCTTTGAGAAACGCGGCATAAACTCATAACCAGCACGCACCTGGAACATATCACCGATAGGAGAAGCCACATCGATACCAATACCAGTAGTTCCTAAAGTTAAAGACAAATCGAGATGCTGGAGGATGTTGTGTTCCTTCCAATATTGCATGACGGGAATCGTCTGGGACTTAGGAGCCTCAGTCTGAGGCTGAGTCTGAGGCTGGCTTTGCTCCTCGGGGTTCAGAACGAAACGCTTCCATGTCGCTGTATCCTGCTGTGCAAAGGCTGTCAATCCCAAACAGGACAAAGCCATTATAAATACGGTTCTTTTCATATCTGCTATCCTAAATTAAAATATTTTTCAAAATATATTCTTGATAATGCGGAAAGTAATTGCAGGATAGGCCTTCAACTTTGATTTCCACTTAACATAACTATCCATGTTGCCTGTGAGCCCATCGACATCCTTGACAAGGTTCACGCCATCGGGTGTGTACATGGAAGGAGTACCACCCCAGAACATCAGACCGCCAGTAATGGCAAACTTGATATCATTACGCTTTTTCAGAAGATTTGACTCATAGCCGACACCAAGATAAGGCTTGAAAGAATTAACCTTCACAGGAATCATAATAGAGCCTTTGGAGCCACCTGTCATCTTATAGGTATCCCCCGCCTTTGCAATGATCTTACCATCGGCATCTTTAATGTCGCTTTTGAACTTTCCCATGACAAAGCCACCTGTGCCAAGTCCTGCAATCTCAACAGGCACATCTGGTAATGTAAAATACTTGTTATAGGCATCGACACAAGCTATCGAACTGTTAGAAGCGGCATCACTCTCTATCTTAGCATATTCGGAGGGCCCCCAATAGAAGCCAACAGTAAAATGCAACTTCTTGTTATTTGCCAAAGGAAAGATATCTACAAGGAATTTGAAGTTCTGCATATTGAGGCGACTTGTCATATCAATATGGTCGCGCAGGTCGTAGCCAGCCTCTCCATACATGAAGTCACGAACCTCGTCGTAGCTCGTCTCCTTACGATAACCGGTCTTTTCATCATACTGGATAGCCTTTTCATTGCCGATCATCAGGTCGGCTGAAAGACTCTTCTTGAAATGTGGCATAAGCTCATAGCCAAGACGAACCTGGGCGAACTCACAGACTGGCGCAGCCAGCTCTATACCGATACCAGAAGTACCCAGGCTGAGCGCCACATCAAGATGTTGGAACGTGTTTCCCCAATGCCAATACTCACCTGAGTGATCCTTCACAGGCTTATCAAACGGTTGTGAAGGGATATACTGCGACTTACCGGGCAATGCCAGGAAAGTCAACGTCAACGAAAGAACAAGCCACCTCTTCATTATATTATCAAGTTTAGTCGAACATTATCTCATGCGCCAACTGCCGTTCCGCTCAACCATCGGCACCACTATTTCCTCATTGGTGGAATCGCCAAAGCAAAGCGTCAGGAATACGTTGGTATATTTCTGTATTGTATCCGTCTTGGCACTAACGATTCGTACCTCACGGATACCACGATGGGACTGCTCCTGCTGTGCCATAAATTGGCTATAAGTGTCAAGCAGTTGTGAACGATAGTCCTCCTCAGACATGCCCTCACGCACATCCATCCCTTCGAGGAACTGTTCAAATTCCCCGTGGATAAGATGATCGTAGTAGCCTTTGGCTGCCAGCGAGGCCATCTCTTCGGGTGTACTTTTGGCACATGCCCATAGGAGCAGTGCCAGCACAGAGAGGAAAACTATAGTTCGTTTCTTCATTTCTGACGGATAAACACATTTATTGGTGAGCCTGTGAGCGTCCAGTTTTCCCGGATTTTGTTCTCCAAGAAACGCTTGTAGGGCTCTTTTACGTACTGTGGCAAGTTGGCATAAAACACAAAGGTTGGAATCTGAGTGTCGGGCACCTGAGCCACATACTTGATCTTAATATACTTTCCCTTTACTGAAGGAGGCGGGAAAGCCTCTATCAACGGGAGCATCACCTCGTTGAGTTTCGAAGTGCCAATCTTCACTTTACGATTCAGATAGACTTCCTTCGCTGTCTCAAGCACCTTAAAAATGCGCTGCTTCGTAAGGGCTGATGCAAAAATAATGGGAAAATCAACAAACGGCGCCATCCGTTGCCGGATTGCATTGGTGAACGTATCAATGACCACTTGTGACTTATCTTCAACCAAATCCCATTTATTAACGACAACGACCAGGGATTTATTGTTTTTCTGAATCAATTGGAAGATATTCATATCCTGAGCCTCAATGCCACGGGTAGCATCGATCATAAGAATACAAACGTCACTGTTCTCGATGGCACGGATAGAGCGCATGACACTATAGAACTCTAAGTCCTCTGTCACTTTGTTTTTCCGGCGAATACCAGCAGTATCTACAAGATAAAAATCAAAACCGAACTTATCATAACGGGTATAGATACTGTCACGAGTGGTTCCGGCAATCTCAGTCACGATATTACGATCTTCACCGATAAAAGCATTAATGATACTCGACTTACCGGCATTCGGACGTCCAACAACGGCAAAACGGGGGATGCCGTCTTCAAGATCATCCTTGGTCTTCTCAGGCAGCATTTCCAACACTTTGTCGAGTAAGTCGCCGGTACCGCTACCAGTAGCAGCACTAATCGGCCAGGGATCACCTAATCCCAACTTATAGAACTCATACTGGTCATAGAGATCCTTGCCATCATCGGCTTTGTTAGCCACAAGCAATACAGGCAACTTGGCACGGCGTAAAATCTGTGCCACATCCATGTCCCATCCTGTCACACCATTATTGATATCACAGAGGAACAACACCAGGTCTGCCTCCTCTGTAGCGATAATCACCTGTTTGCGAATTTCTTCCTCGAAAATATCATCGGAATTCACTACCCAGCCGCCGGTATCGACAACAGAGAACTCACGCCCGTTCCACTCGCACTTGCCATATTGACGATCGCGCGTGGTACCAGCCTCATTACTGACAATCGCCTGGCGAGACTTCGTCAGACGGTTGAAAAGGGTGGATTTCCCCACATTAGGACGTCCTACTATTGCTACTAAATTTCCCATATATTAATAGTTTTGCCGGAGATACCGGTAGTACAGTTACTCCGGATTGTAACCGAAATGATTCAATTCACGCTCTGAACTACGCCAGTCTTTATCAACCTTCACGAAGGTTTCCAGATAGATTGTCTTATCGAAGAACTTTTCCAAGGCCTTTCGAGCCTCTGTACACACTTTTTTTAGTGCCACTCCCTGATGGCCTATGATAATGCCCTTCTGCGATTCACGCTCTACATAGATGACAGCATTGATGTGAATGAGTTTTTCTTCCTCCTTGAAACGCTCGACACTCACCTCAACACTATAAGGGATCTCCTTGTCGTAATAAAGCAATATCTTCTCGCGTATAATCTCCGAAACGAAGAAACGGGCAGGTTTGTCTGTCAACTGATCTTTATCAAAGAAGGCCGGGCTCTCTGGAAGAAGCTCCTGAATACGTTTCAACAGAAGATCAGTGCCAAATTTGTTTTTAGCAGAGACTGGCAGGATTTCTGCATTTGGAAGCAACATATGCCAATGCTCAACGATTTCACCCAATTTGGACTCTCCGCCAGCCAACTCATCTATCTTGTTTATAAGCAACAGCACCGGTATATCCATCTTCTGCACCTTCTCGAGAAAGTCCATGTTCTTCTCTGGATTCTCAACCACATCGGTCACATAGAGTAAAATATCGGCATCCTGCAGGGCCGACTCCGAGAAGGCAAGCATCGATTCCTGTAGCTTATAATTGGGCTTAAGGACCCCCGGTGTATCAGAGAAAACGATCTGCATCTCCGGCGTATTCACAATACCCATAATACGATGGCGTGTCGTTTGAGCCTTGAAGGTAGCAATAGAAATACGCTCACCAACCAATTGGTTCATGAGCGTACTTTTGCCTACATTGGGATTTCCAACGATATTTACAAAACCTGCTTTATGCATGTTCGTTTCCGTTATAAGCCCATTTGAGATAAGAGGCCCCATGAACAAATCCAGCACCAAAGGCAGTTAATATCATGTTATCACCCCGCCTTAGTTTGCTCTCATTGTCCCAGATGGCCAGTGGTATGGTAGCCGCACTTGTATTACCATAGTGCTCAATATTTACCATGACCTGTTCCATCGGTACCTCTAACCGCTTAGCGACAGCCTCGATGATACGCATATTTGCCTGATGAGGTACAACCCATTGGATGTTCTCCTTACTCAGGCCATTGCGCTCTGCTACAAGGGCACAGTCGTTGCTCATATTAGTCACAGCATAACGGAACACCGTGCGACCCTCCTGATAGAGGAAATGCAAACGGTGATCCACTGTAAAATGCGACGGCGGGCAAACAGAACCACCTGCTTTCATATGGAGGAAGGGCAGACCCTTTCCATCTGTACGCAGATAAGAATCCATCACTCCAATGTTCTGCTCCGTAGTAGCCTCCAGCAATACAGCTGCGGCTCCGTCACCAAAAAGCGGACAAGTAGAGCGATCCTTGTAGTCTGTGACAGACGACATCTTGTCGGCACCAATCAGAATAATCTTCTTATAACGGCCGCTCTGTATCATCGTTGCTGCCACGTCGAGCGCATAGAGGAATCCACAGCAAGCACCCCAGAAATCAAATGCCATTGCATTTTTCAGACCGAGTTTGCCAACTACAATAGAAGCTGTAGATGGGAACTTATAATCGGCGGTAGAGGTGGCTACGACCAATGCATCTATAGTATCAGGATCGACACCGGTCTTCTGAACCAACTGTTTAGCAGCTTTACGGGCCATGTAACTGGTACCGAGACCTTCCTCCGTGAGGATACGGCGTTCCTTAATACCGACGCGCGTCATAATCCACTCGTCGTTGGTATCAACCATTCTCGAAAGTTCCTCATTAGTAAGAACATAATCGGGAACGTATCCACCAATACCGGTGATTATCGCGTTTATTCTATCCATTATTCAGCAACTTCGTCCTCTTTCTTGATAGCTACCTTACCACGGTAGTAACCGCATGTTGGGCATACTGTGTGATAAACATAATATGCACCACAGTTGGGACATACAGCAAGTGTAGGAGCTACTGCCTTGTCATGAGTACGACGCTTGAGGGTACGAGTCTTTGACTGTCTTCTTTTAGGATGTGCCATAATTATTTAACTTTTAATTCTTAAACTTTTAGATTCTTCAATTTGTCCCATCGGGGGTCTGTTGGTTGGCTGGACTCCTCATCGCTGCTTCGGTCAGCTGACAGCTCTTCCAGAGCTTGGGTCATGGCAGGATTGCACTTGCCAGGTGCATGTACATGCCTGATGGGTATGGCCAACATAACAAACTCATAGATGAACCATGCGATGTCGAGTATTCCTTCGTCCTCAGGCACTACAATGATGTCATCTTCCTCTGAGTATTCGCTTCCAAGTTTGACGACAAGACGGTTATCGGTCTCTACCGGTTGTTCCATATCGTCTAGACATCGGTCACAAGGAATGATAATGTTTCCCGTAGAATGAAGCTGAAGTTCAAAAAAACCGGTAGCCTTGCGTATAGACACCGACACGTGCAAAGAACCTTTCTTCAATTCTGCACCGTCCAAAGCCTCGAAATAATCGTTATCAAGATTGAATTCCAAGAAAGTGTTCTCTTCCTTCAATGCTTTCAAGTCAATTTTCAAAAACTCTAAACTACACATCATCACACATTTATGGGCTGCAAAGTTACAAACTTTTTTTCATATCTGTATCCGATATTTGATTTTTTTATGTTTTTACATCAAAATCAGTCAAATTCAAGGGGTTATATTACACACTCACGGGGGTAAATGTGCATTTTTATGTTATCAGTTCGATTCTGAAAGTCGTCCCCTTACCGAGTTCAGAAGACTTTACATAGATATTCCCTTTATGATAATCTTCGATGATACGACGAGCCAACGAAAGTCCCAATCCCCAACCTCGCTGTTTGGTAGTGAAGCCGGGAGCAAATACGTTCTTAATGTCTTTCTTTCGGATACCCTTACCAGTATCGGTCACTTCAACAACGACACGGTTGCCTTCTTGGAACAAAGAAAAAGTGATAACACCACACTCACCCACGGCATCTACTGCATTCTTGCAGAGATTCTCTATCACCCACTCAAGAAGCGAAGCGTTCATCTTAACAATAATATCGTTGGTAGGGAAATTACAGACAAATTCAACCTTATTTGAGGTACGACGACGCATATACTCAATAACATGTATCAATACCTCATTCAACGAACCTTCCTTGGGTTCTGGCAGGGAGCCAATTTTTGAGAAACGCTCAGCGATACGTTCCAAACGCTTGACATCCTTATCCATTTCTGGTATCATCTCATCATCCGGATGATTGTCCTTCAGCATCTCTACCCAAGCCATAAGGCTGGAGATTGGAGTACCAAGTTGATGGGCCGTTTCTTTTGAAAGGCCAACCCAAATCTTGTTCTGCTCCGCACGCTTGGAAGAAAGCAATGCAAAAATAGCCACCACAACAAAAATCATGACAATACCCAATTGCCAATAAGGATAGTAAGCTAGACGTTTCAACAGGGTTGACTCATCGTAACACACTAATTGATAATCTTCTGATTTAAGAGAATCGCCTAAATATACTTTTATATACCTACCTTGATTAAGCAAATGTTTCGCATAATTAGCCAAATAAGCATCAGAGTCATTCTTATTAATCTCATCAACAACAATGTTCCGATAATCTTCAACGACACCTTCTGCATTCATCACAATTACGGGTATCGTATTATTTCCTTGTAATACGTTTAAAACCAAAGAAAGATCAGAGTTTTCGTCTGCTTGGTTTAGGGAACGAAGGGCATCTGCCCAAATCTCCATTTTATTACGTTCTTCACGGGATAGATCTTTCACCAAATAATGTGACACTAACAAAGAGATGACAGCTATAAAGATTGCTGCCAGAACCAAAAGTATTTTTATTTGGCGAATTCGGTCAGTCCATTGCATACACCAATATAAACGAAAAAGCCCCGAAGATATTGTATCTTCAGGGCTCAAATAAAAGTGGCGGCCTCCTACTCTCCCGCATTGCATTGCAGTACCATCGGCGCAGGCGGGCTT